>JAKSAX010000424.1 GCA_022361395.1 Desulfobacterales bacterium
GAATGTTTACGCAGCGCATCCAGAGCATCATCACCGTTGGAGAAATCAAGGCATTGATCCCCGCGGTCCTCGATAATGATCTTAATAAACGAACGCACATCCCTGTCATCGTCTGCCAGTACAATCACTGCCATAGATACATCCTTATCTGCTGGTAGGCTTGTGGCATTGCCTCTGTTGTTTTCGTAAGATTTTCCTATTTTATTCAGATCAGGGTCTCATGTCAAGTCGGCGCAGCCGGCACAGGCTCAACGCATTTAACCTTTCAGACCCAATGATTCCAATAGGTTACCTTTGTACAGGCAACCCCAGACAAAACCTGGATAAGGCATAAGTGTCCAAATCCTTTGGAAATTTGGAACCGTGCCAAGTTTATGGACGATTGCCCCGGCCTGTAGCCAACCATTGCAAAGCCATCCAAGGGGTGATAAATTAAAACCCATTGACCAAATTTTCAAAAGGACAGGAATTGGATACCGAACACCCCTTTGGAGAGCTTGTACCCCAGCCCATCACCCGTTACAGGACGGGGAAATTAACCCGGGAAGAAAGTCTTGTGGCCGTGGAAATCCCTCTGACCTTTGTGGTAAACGGACACGAGACAGCCACTTTGCAGTGTACCCCGTCCCATTTGAAAGCCTATACATACGGATTCCTGTTCACATCAGGCATGGTTAAATCTGCTGAAGATATACTTGAATGGGAAGTTGATAAAAAAAAATGGCGGGTGGATGTTCGGGTGAAGGACTTCATCGATCCGGAACTCCTGGGACGGCGGGTGTACACCTCGGGCTGCGGCAAAGGGGTGATGTACACCTCAATGATGGAACTCTCATCCCGCCACCCCATCCGGACCACTGCCAGAATCAGCGGCCAGGCCATTATCAATGCCATGGGATGGCTGGCAAAATGCTCGGAGCTCCATAAAAAAACCGGAGGGGTCCATTCCGCAGCCGTAAGCATCAACGGCAGGATGCCGGAGTTCCACATTGACGACATCGGCCGGCACAACGCAGTGGACAAGGTCATCGGCACCCTAATGATGGAAGGCACACCCACAGACGACCTGATGCTTCTGGGCACAGGCAGAATTTCCTCGGAGATCCTGCACAAGGCCAGACGGCTGGACATTCCCGTCCTTGCCTCAAGGGGGGCGCCCACCCATCAGAGCGTGCTTCTGGCCAAAGAGATGGGGATGACCATTGTCGGATTTGTCAGGCCCACCAACTTTGCGGTTTTTACCCACCCGGAACGTATAACAGCTCCCTGATAAAATCAGGTCAAATCAGGGTTAACCCGAACAAGGGAGGAAAAAATGGATTCTCAGGATATATTTACCCAGGCACTAAGCTATGAAAAAAAAATCAGGGATCTTTACCAGGGCGCCGTGAATACCATTGATGACGACCGGGGAAAGGCCATCTTCCAGGCCCTGGCCGATGACGAGCAATCCCATGTGGATTTCCTGGAATATGCCCTGGATCTTCTGGCATCTGAGGGAGAAATCGATATCAACCGCCTTGTCACGAATATCCCCAAACCGGTTGAAGCGGAGATCCGGGCCATGACAGCTAAAATACCCGAACGGATGCTGGGGGACACCAAGCGGGTGCTGAATGCTGCCCTGGCAATGGAGGTTGAAACCAGTCAGTTCTACGAAAATGCCTGCAAACAGACAACAGGGAAAATTTCAGATATCCTTAAAAAATTCTATGAGATTGAACAACGCCATGTGGAAGTGGTCCAGATCGAACTTGACCATGCCGTGGGGAACGGCCACTGGTTCAACTTCATGGAAATCGATATGGAATATTAACCGGAAAAAACCGGTCCATGGTAAGTAAGTTTCCCCATGGACCGTAACTGATATGCCAAAGACAAAAACCCGAAAATACGCACGCGTCAAAGAACTGCCCAATGTGATCATTCCGGACCCGGCACTGCCGCCGGAGCCCCTTCCATGGACCTCACCTGCATACGCCGATAAAAAAACCGTTCTTGAACTGGGATGCGGCAAGGGTGAGCACAGCCTCGGATTTGCAGCGGCAGCTCCGGGGAAACTCTGCGTGGGGGTGGACTGCAAAAGCCACCGTCTCTGTACGGGAGGAGAGAAAGGCCTGGCCCTGGGCCTTGACAATCTCTTTTTTCTCAGGGCACAGGTTGAAGAGATCAGGACCTATTTCCCAGACCGATCCATCCATGAAATCTGGCTGACTTTTCCGGACCCCCACCCAAAGCAGCGATCCATTAAGCACAGGCTGTCATCTGAAAAATTCCTGGAGATCTATTCCCGCCTGCTTGTTCCCGGCGGGCAGGTACACTTAAAAACCGACAGCAGCCTTCTCTATACCTATACCCGGGAATCTGTGGCATACTGGGGCGGACAGATAAAAAGCTACTCTGATAACCTCCATGGTGAAAATCACGCCTTTACCGGTGCCAGGGATATTGTTTCCGCCTTTGAAAACAAGGCAACCGCCCGGGGGGAAACCATTAAGTTTCTCTCCTTTACATTAAACGAGGACCCCGTGAACCAAGGAGCTGTCAATGATCCCCTGGGAAGAGATTGACCGGGCAAAGGTCCCGGGCCAGGAAAGTGAGCTGATCCTCCGGAAACGGGGCGGGGAATTTTCCATCCGCACCGGGGGAACGGAACTGATGAACAGCCGGATTCACGGGTCTGAGGAGGCCCTGGCCGGCCTTGCCCTGAAACGGATTCATCCAAAACCGGTGCAGAACATCCTGGTGGGCGGCCTTGGCATGGGCTATACCCTGGCTGAAACGCTGAAATTGTCACAGCCGGAGACCCGGGTCCTTGTTGCGGAACTGATACCGGCAGTGATTTCCTGGAACAGGGATCATATCGGGCACCTGGCAGGAATGCCCCTGGATGATCCAAGGGTCCGGGTGGAACCATCAGATGTTGCAGCAATCATCAACAGGCAAAAAGCCCTATGGGATATTATCCTCCTTGATGTGGACAACGGCCCTGCCGGATTGACCCGGAAAACCAACAACCGGCTTTATTCGGATACCGGCCTGAAAACCGCCTTTAAGGCGTTGACCCCGGGCGGGGTTCTCGCCATATGGTCGGCAGGGGATGACCCCGCCTTTACCCGCAGCCTTGCCAGATGCGGATTCAGGGCAGAACCGGTCTCAGTCAGGGCCACCTCTTCGGGCAAGGGCAGCAGGCACACCATATGGGTTGCCGTAAAACCCGGATCAAAAGGAAAGAGTTCATGAACAACCACCGGCTGGAAAACCTTGAGATTAAACTGGCGTTTCAGGAAAAGGCCATAAAAGACCTCAACGATGTACTCTATGAGCAGCAAAAAGAGATAGACCGGCTGACAAGCCTGGTAGAGGCCCTGATGAAGGAGAGGGCAGACCGGGAGACCCCGGGACCGGCCAATGAAAAACCGCCCCACTATTAACCACCTCAGGGAAGCGTGATATACGCAAGTATGTTACACTGCCCCATCTTTATACTTGAAAAAGCAATCCTTTCCGGCATAAGATCCCCGAATTGACCAACGAGTATCACGTCTTGCAATCAGGAGGGACAGGAGACCGCTATGGAACCTGAAGCGACAGTTTCTAAGGCAGACAAGGAAAAGGCGGAATGGGTAAATAAGAATACAAAAAACTGTTTTGGCGTTGTGTTCAACAGCGGCAGGGATATTGAAATGCTTTGGGAGGTCATGCCGGACGCGGCACCAAGGCTGAAAGCGGTAAACCAGGCGCTTTTAACGCGGCTGAGCAAATACGGATTCAACTATGCTGAACAGGATTTGATCGGCAAATATCCCATAGAAGTGATGAACCTCCTGGGTGCGGACCATGCCGCAATCAAGTTATGCGTGGAGCGGTATGAAACAGCACTGGCAACAAAAACACCGGTGGAGTATGAGATCCTGCACTATGTATCCGGGAAAAAATACCACGCCGAAAACCAGATGATTCCCATCCTTGATGATCGTGGCAATTGTACCCATTTATTTTACAACTCCCATGACCTGACAAATATTAAGCGGATTGAAGCGAATTTAAAAGAGTACGACATCCGGTACCGTTCCCTGGTCAATACCATGCAGGAGGGCCTGGTCAGAGTAGACCGGGATTGGCGCATCATATACGCAAATCAGCGGTTCATAGGAATGTCGGGCTATGACAGGACAGACCTCCTGGAGACATCTTTCCTGGACTTCCTCAGCCCGGAGTCCTTTGAAGAGGCAGAGGAAAAACTGAAAAACAAAAACGGCAGGGGCATTTATGAATTTGAGTTCATGAAACCCGACGGGGAACGACTCTATCTGTCCGTGTCCACAAGCGCCCTTTGTGAGGATACAGCCGGCCATCTTGGCGAGGTATGGGTGATTTCGGATATCAGTGACCGGAAAATTGCAGAAGAAGAGCTGACACGGCTGAACAGATCCCTTGAGTGCAAGGTGAAAGAACGGACAAATGAACTGAAGTCCCTGAACACAGCCTTGAAAGTGCTTTTAAAAAAACGGGAAGAGGATAAGAAAGAGATTGAAAAAAACATATTTAAGAACTGGGAGATGGTTGTGCAGCCCTTTCTCCAGAGCCTTAAGGATACATTAAAGGCCGATGACCAGCTTCATCTGTTCAGCATCCTGGAAAACAGCCTGAAAGAACTTATCACACCCTTTTCGAGAAAAATGACCGACCCCATGATCAGCCTGACCCCGGCAGAGGTCAGGATTGCCGCCATGATCAAACAGGGTTTCACAAACAAAGAGATTGCAGACGCACTCCACAACTCTCCCAAAACCATAAAGAACCACAGGGAAAATATCCGCAAAAAACTCGGTTTGAAACACAAGGGGATCAACCTGCGTACATTTCTGCAAAGCGCCTGATACAGGTAAGCCTATTGGCGGCCGGTGTGTCACAGCCCCATAAAAAGACCTAATTTCCATGGGCATAACCTAGGCCTGATTAGGGTCTTTCCGGGTATTGCCTTTATTTTCCAAACAGGCTACCTTTTTCCGACATAATCAAACATCAGATTCAAGGAAGTATGTATTACCCGCAATTCTTAACATCATTCCTTTTTGCTGCTTTTATCCTGTGGTCTCCGGGCAGCTTAAAGTCCCAAACACTTGACGAGATCAAGTGGATCTCGGAAGAGCATCCGCCCCAGAACTATATGTCGGCAACACAACCGGCTGGAATTGCAGTGGAGGTCCTGACCGGCATCTGGAAAAGCGCCGGGTTGAACCTTACTCCCCGTGACATCCGCTTCCTCCCCTGGGCAAGGGGATACCTGATGCTGAAAAAGGATCCAAATACCTGTCTGTTCGCCATCAGCATGACCCGGGAACGTAAAAAGGAATTCAAGTTCGTAGGCCCGTTTATGACAGATGTCATCGGGGTCATTACCAAAAAATCAAAGCAGATCCGGGTAAAGAGTATAGCGGACCTGGCCGCATGCCGAACCATAGATACCATCGGTTCTATCCGGGAAGACATCGGCGGTCAGCTCCTCCGAGAACAGGGCTATCCCGGGGATAAGATCCATCTGGTAAATACCCTGCCAAGCCTGGTATCCATGGTGGAAATAGACCGTCTTTCAGCCGTTGCGCTTGGCTATGACACCATTGTCTGGGAAATGAAATCCAGGGGGATTGACCCCGGACAATACGAACTCATCTACACCTTCCGGGAAGTGGATACGGGATTCGGATTTCATAAAGATGTTGCGCCGCACATCATCACCAGATTACAAAGCGCACTCGATCAAATGAAATCCGAAGGAAAGGTAGCCGCCATTATTAACAAATACCGCCGTTGATCCGCTGTTGGCGCCAACCTGGATATGAACCCGGGTAAATTTCAGCTGTCCTGAAAAAACTTCAGCAGGGGATCGGAGCTGATAATATAATAGGCATCGCCCCTGAGTCCGGTCTGGGTTTTATCCATAATCTTGATTTCGGAGTTCAGCTTTACCGTGGCGAGGATGGCCAGCTGCTTCTTCTTTTCCTTGGCCATGTCAAACTGGTCAGCCGTGAACTTTCCCTTTTTTCCCCAGGCCCAGTAAACAACCTTGTCATGGGCAGAGACTGTGGGATCTTCATAGGCGAGAAACAACTCCCCCACAAGCTCCTGGATCCCGGACTGGTCAATGCCCTCAAACTGCTCAAATATGACCAGCACCCGGTCGCTGGCACGGTCGGCCACAACGTTCAGGTCCTTGTCACGGAACTTGTATACCTTATTGGACTTGGCCTCCTGGAGATTTTTCCGGGCAAAGGCCTTCTGCTCCTCTGTGAGCTTTGCACAGAGCGTATACCCACCGCGTTGAATTTTCAGGGACTGGATAGTGGAAAACAGGTCTTCAAGCTCGCCGCCAAAAGCAGGCAGCGCCGTTAGAACCAACCCCAGGGACAGCAGGAACAGGCAAATCTTTTTTGTCATAATACCTCAAAAAGGTCAGGCAGGACAGGTCCCGGCTGTGGACCCGTCCTGCCTGACTGCATTGTTAGTTATTGCCTGGACGAAAACTCACCCGCTAAAACCTGAAATCCTCATGTACAAAAGTACACCCCGGTTTCAAACGTTCTCGCGCCTTGCATATGCGCGGTTTTTCATCCAAGCGCAGTGTTTCGGTCCGCACTATTGGTTATAGCGCAGCTTGTTCTCTTCTTCAATAAGCTTCATGGTTTCAGCAGAACCGCCTGTTTTTATCCAGAGATGTTCGGGCCTTGCCAGAAGCGCTTTTATGTGTTTACGGTATTTTTCACCTTTGCCTGCATGGTCGGCCAGTTCCTGGACCTCAGGCAGAAATTCCTGGTAGAAATTTCTGGAGATCTCGTACATGCCGTGCCAATGGGTATAATCCGGTGCAAACATGGCTGCAGCCATTCTGGCCCTGCGGCCTTCATGATGCCAGATTTCAAACCAGGTGTAACCGATCTTGTGCTGGAACCCGGAGTTTTTCCAGATACCGTCTTTTTTCAGCATCTTAACCAGTTCGAGCCCGGGTTTGGCAAACTTGTCATTGTAAAGATTGACAAGGTCGTCGAGCTGTTTGTAAAAGTCCCTGACCTGGTTGACCCCATGGCAGGACTTACAGACCTCCTGCATATTTTCACGGCGCTGTTTCCAGGTCACTACACTTGCGATGGTCTTTTCTTCAATGACTTTTTTCAGCTTGTCACCCTCACGGACATAGGATTTTTTCTTGGCCTTCTGTCCTGCGCGGGGAGGCTGTTCACCGGTGATATCGGTAACCGAGCCGTCGGTAAAGGTCACCCGGTTCAACTTGGAAGAAACAGGGGCCCGCAGGTTCCAGGAAATTCTGTCACCCACGTTATGGCTGTTTTTGGCCACTGAGCCGTTAAGCTTGATAAAAGAACCCATGTGACAGGTGGAACAGGTGGGTGCGGTGTGATAATCATCACCCAGGACCCAGGACCCGTCCTTGTAAATATTCATACCGTTGGGCTGGTTGCCCTTTTCAGCGGTGAAGAATGCAATACCGTGTTTGGATTCTTCGTAGATCTCTTTCTGGGGATGGTCCGGCCCCAGATGGCATTTACCGCAGTTCTCAGGCTGACGCGCCCTGGATGCGGAAAAATCATGTTTGGAATGGCAGGCATTACAAACACCTTTGGTGCCGTCGGGGTTGATCCGGCCGATACCGGAGTTGGGCCAGGTATTGTGATCCATCTGCGGTGCATCGGTTTTTGACCGTAACAATTTACCGTCCTTGTCCCTCTTCGGGGCAACCACGGAACCGTGACACTGCCAGCAGCCGCTTGCCATATTGGCTTTGTTGTTGGGCATGCCGCCGACAACTTCGGCCAGCATATTGTCAAGGGATGCCATGATCTCACCGGCTGTGGCATGGTGGGAAATCGCCATTTCCTTAGCCTCGGGTTCATGACATTTTGCACAGTCATTGGGAGAAAGGATGGCCTTTATAAAGGCGCCCTCATGCTGATATCCCATTTCATCACCCTTTTCCGCCGCATGACAGGTAAAACAGCCGACCTGTCCTTCCTTGGCTGCTGCATGGGCTGAATTCTCCCACTGCAGGACCAGGGATTTATTTTCTTTTAAATGGCAGGTGATGCATTTTTTGTTCATTTCCTGATTCTTGGGGTCTTTGACGTCAAAGGAGGCCTTGGTCAATGCCAGTGCCGTGCCTGTTGTCAGGAGCCCAAAAATAATCATTACCAATAATGACCTTAGAACAGTCATATTCAAACCCTCCAATAAGTTTAAATTTACGACAGCCGGGCCTTGCCATGTACCGGCTGCTTACGCCTTTCGCCCTGCATCACCTCCTTTCAGCATCTCTTTCTTTTTATGGTATTCATCTACGTCTTATTAAAAAAATCAGGTTTCGCTTTCCCCTGCCCAGAAGGGAAAGATTTTGCCCAGGACCCAGAGAATGATAAAGGGAATGGACATGACAATGATCACGGCGAGAATGCCCTCCTTGTCAAACCATTCCGGATGGAACTCGGTATACCCCCGGGCGCTTTTACTCATGAGCTGCCCGCCGATGACCACGTTCCAGCGCATGATCAGGACCTGGAGCAAAAGGATGGCCGAGGTGGTGGCTGCCAGGAAATTATAGAAAAATTCATCCAGCCGCATCAGGCCCATGATACCCAAAAGAACCAGGGGAATCACGGAGCAGATCTTAACCTGCCAGAGCCAGAAGGACGAGGCCAGCGGGCCGTTGAGCAGCCCTTCAACCATGTGGTGGTATCCGGACTTGAGATAGGAGTGGGAAAAAACCTCAAGCATTTCAAAGGAAAAGGCCAGTATAAAAAACAGGGTCAATGTCTTGGCCATGGTTACGATGCAGTCATGGTCGATGGAGCGGCCTTTAAACTTCCGTATCAGGATATAGGCCAGGATGATGGCGGATATCCCGGACACACAGGCGGAGAACAGAAAAATCACCGGCATGAGCGGTGTGGACCAGGTGGGATTGGCCTTTACCCCACCGAAGATAAATCCCACATAGCCGTGAAGCACAACAGCAATGGGAATGCCGATGCCCACGAGGAATTTGATGATCTTCCTGTCCAGGCGCATGGCCTCGTCGGACAGGTCAATGCTGTCAAAGGTGATCACCCGGTAAAGCACCTGGAGCCAGCCCTTTGAGGTGGCCCGCAGTTCCACCAGCACCGGCCTGTAGACAAAGAGAACAATAAAAACCAGGACCCCCATGGACACGGCAAAGATATAGCCGAATCCGGCCATGGCCGACGAGGGGCTGGGGGTGAGCAACATGTTCAGGTTCCGTTCCGGCCGTGTTAAATGAAGCAGCAGCGGCAGGGTTGCACAGCTCAGGAATGCCAGGGCAAAAAGCAGGGAAAACCTTGCCACTGGCCTAAGGCTTTTCACATCAAACAGATAGTACAGGGCAGCAATGATAAATGCCCCGTCCACCAGCCCTGTAATATAGGGATAAAGCACGATCATCATGGACCAGTGCACATGAAGGTCATTGGGAAACACATAGTTGGAGACAAGCATGGTGGCTGACCCGATGCTGTCCCCTGCCGCCGAAGCCATTGCGTTATTCATCAGACCACCTCCCTTCTTGCGCCTTTATAGTACAGGGCAGGCCAGGTACCCATATCTTTTCTCAGTACGGTAAGCACGCCGGGCCCTTTGAGAATTTTATACACCTCGGAGTTTTTATCTTTAAGACTGCCGAATTTACGCGACCCTGTGGGACAGACATCCACACAGGCCGGAAGCAGGCCCTTGCGTACCCTGTGGTAGCACCAGGTACACTTATCAGCCACACGGGATACCGGGTTCAGAAACCTTACCGAATAGGGACAGGCCTGGAGGCAATAGGCACATCCCACACACCGTTTTTTATCCACCAGGACAAACCCGTCCGGCGAGGTAAAGGTGGCGCCCACCGGACAGACCTGGACACAGGGGGCCTCTTTGCACATGTTGCAGAGCTTGGGCACGAAAAAGGTATCTCTTATCTCTTCCTTTATATCCGATCTCGGGGTCTGGTAACCGTCCAGTCCGCCGTTGGGCGCATCCACGTAGACCTGATCCGAATACCCCTTGACATAGCGTTCCACCCAGGTCCTGTAATTGCCGTCCGGTACGTTATACTCCCGCTTATCCGCCACACAGCATGAACCGCAGCCGATACACCGGGTAATATCCACGATAAAGGCAAAATCCTGATCCATGATGTCATACTCCCGGTTCCGGATGCCGGGCATCTGTTCCGGCGGCAGGTAAGCATCCGGCGGTTCAAGTACTTTTGATGACCCGGAAGATCCCGCACTCATGGGAAAGACCAGATAAAGGGAACCGGCAATGGTGCCGTTTAAAACCTTTTTCAAAAAGGACCGTTTTTTCATATCCGGTGTCGGCGGTTTCATCTTCATAGCGTCTTCTCCGTCAACCCTGTGATCTGTTTGGCCCGGTTGATATACTTTAACGGGGCATGGACATGGTGACATTGGTTGCAATTGTGAGTCAGCTTGACATGCTGGGTTTTCAAATGGTCAGGCATGGCAACTGTTTTAATCACCTGTTCCGGTCTGGCCTTGATTTCCGTATTGTGGCAGCGCAGACAGAGGGTGTTGATCTCTTTACCGGTTTTCACCGGCAGCGTACCTATTTTCTTATTGTTTCCCACATGATCTGCATAGGGGCCGTGACAGAACTCACAGGATATGGTCTGATGAAGACCGGCCTTGTGGACCTTTGCCTCATAGGCATGGCAGGAATAGCAGGAAACATTGGTACCGTGACGGACAGGAAGCACTGTCTCTTCCTGAATGGCATCTGCCCGGTAGGGCCCGTAAACCCCAAAAGATTCAGGCACCAGCAGTCCTTTAAGCAACAGACCGCTGCCGCCCATAATGCAGAGCCCTACAACCAGAACCACCAGACGCATCTTGTAGCTAAGACCCAAAAGCACCTCCCTCTTTTCCTAGGCCCGGATAAGCTGAGCAGGCCCGAAGATATGGAACTTACAAATTAATTAACTCGTTTTTTATACGCAAAAGACGATTTTCGCATCAAGGAACGATTCTGTAACAATTGCAACATTATCATTACATCCGGGTTACGGCAAGAAAAAATCGAGATATTTCAGATCATTAATAGTAAAGCCTACCGGCCAGGTGCTGACTTAGGATTTGACCTGTAACACGGTTTTGGTCCATACTGAACGGAAAACAGATCAGCAACCCAAGGAGGTGTCATGTCATTTCTTTTATCTGATCCGGAGACATTTAAAATCACGTTGGAAGTCGTCCCCCCGGCCGGCCATGATACCGGCCCCCTTATGGAAAAAATCACCCCTGTTTCACAACTGGGATTTGACGGATTCTCTGTGGCCTCCAATCCGGTTGCCAATCCAAGGATGTCTGCCATGGCCTTTTCCAATCTGATCCGGCAAAAAGCAGGAAAACCCGTCATTCTCCATTTCACGGTCCGGGATCACAACCGGCTCGGCCTCCAGGCCGAACTCTGGGGAGCCAGGGCATTGGGGATTGATACGGTTATCGCCGTTACAGGAGACCCTTCCGCCCGAACCGGTGACAGGCCGGCCTCAACGGTAAACGACCTGAATGTCTGTGAACTGATTGCCATGGCCAGGGAATCGGGTCTGACCACGGGCGCGGTGCTGGACTACAGACCGGAGGTTGACGGCCTTGACCATGAGATCAGGCGGGTTGAAAAAAAGGCTGAGGCCGGGTGCCAGTTCATCGTGACCCAGCCGGTCTATGACCCTGACACGGCCCGGAGAATCAGCCGGGGACTTGCCCACATCCGGATACCGGTTATCATGGGAATCCTCCCCCTGCTCACTGCCAGGCATGCTGTATTTCTCCACACAAAGGTGGCAGGCATTGCCGTTCCAGATACCCTCCGGCGGGAAATGGCAAACAGCCCCGCCCCACTGGAGGCCGGAATCAGAAACAGCCGCGAGATGCTTGATCTGGCACGGGAAATGTACACGGGAGCCTGCCTTATGCCTCCCTTTGACAGGTTTGACATTCTTGGCGAAATCCTTTAAAGTGGCGGCCATCTGAATTTGGAAGGGAAAAGTTATCAACTTATGGTACTCAAAGGTTCGATAGGTGTCCGAATATTTTAGAGTCAGGCAGTCACAGGTCCAGTTTTTCAAAACCGTTCCGCTTTACTACCAGTCAAATGACGGCGAATTTATCCTTTATAAAAAGACAGGCAAGGAACTGGGATCGGAACGAACCGACCAGACCCGTTATCCTCAGCTGTACTTTGACGGCAGGGATAAGGAAAAGGCCCTTAAGGAACTGACAAAGGGCCTGAACATCGAATTTGCAAAACAGGTGGCCGAAGGCGGACTTGTCCAGATTAAAAAAGCGCTGGGAAATATAGTCCGGGAAGCCCTTACCCCCGGCCAGGCAAGTGTTATGCTGGCCTTGCCGGAAACCATTGACATCCTGTTTAAAAATCTTGACCGCGATCATTCCACCATGGATTACCTGTCAAAAATATCATCTGCATCCGATATGGTAATTGAGCACACGGTGAATGTGACGGCACTGACCCTCCAGTATTGTTTCAGGATGGGTCTGCCGGACAAGGAAGCCTCAAACCTGGCCCTTTGCGCCCTGCTCCATGACGTGGGTACCTCAACCCTGGATGCAAGCCTCCTTGAAACGAAAAAAAGGCTGACCGATAAGCAGTTCAAGCAATACCAGGCCCATTCGGAAGCCGGCCACGATATGATTATTCTAAACTCGGATTTTAATATTGCCGTGGCCAATGTTGCCCTGGAGCACCACGAACGCCTGGATAAAAGCGGGTATCCCAACGGTACAAACATCCTCTGCCGGGAGAGCCAGCTCATCGGATTTATTGACTGCTATGAGGCCCTTACCTACCATGAAAAAGCTTTCAGAAAGGCAAAAAAGCCCTTTGACACCCTGAAACTGATTAAAAATGAAGTGATTGCAGGAAAATTTTCGCCCCGGATTTTTAAGGAATTCACGTCCTGCCTGATTCGTTGAGATTTCCGGGTATCAGGATATGTTTACTACCCGTTTGACTTCCCTGACAAACTGCTCTTCTGTCACCGGTTTTACGATATAGGCGTCAGCGCCAAGCGCCAGGGCCTGGTTCATGGTCTTCTGAACCGCCTCCACCGTGAGCATGATAAAATGAATATCCCGGCATCCGGGGTCTGCCTTAACACGTTTCAGGAATTCCATGCCGTCCATCACAGGCATATTCAGATCTGAAATGATGATATCCAGGGGTTGAAACCGTGCAAGTTCAAGTGCGGACTGACCGTTTTCCGCCTCTGCAATCCTGGTGACCCCCTTGTTTTGTAAAAATTGCCGGACAATCCGGCGCATGGACCTGCTGTCATCCACTATTAGAAACCGAAGTGCTGCAAATTGATCTGTCATGAGTTCTCCTTGGGCGGCTTAAAGATAAGGTCCTTTATGTCAAAGGGGAATGCCCCGTTATTCGCGCCCTGTCCGTTATTACTTCCCCTGTCCCTGAAAAAATCAACCAGGGTCTGGCGGATCACCTCAAAAGCAATCTCATCCCAGGGAATCTCATCCTCAGAAAAAAGACAGACCTCCGTACTTTCGCTGGTCGGTCCGAAATCGTTTGTCAGCAGCTCCGCCCTGAACATCAGATAAATCTGATCCACAAAAAGGATATTGAACATCCTGTAGGGCCCAAGAAGCTTGACCCTGGCACGGGTCTCTTCCAGGGTCTCCCTTACAGCCCCGTCCTGAACCGACTCCCGGTTTTCAAGATACCCCGCCGGCAGGGTCCATTTCCCCTTTCTGGGTTCGATATTTCTGCGGCACATCAGAATCTTGTTCCCGGACACGGGAATGGTGCCGACAACCATTTTGGGATTTTCATAGTGGACATGATCGCAAAGGCCGCACACGGCCCTGATATGATCATCATCCTCCGGGATCTTTTGCTCCATGGTACTGCCGCATTGACTGCAGAATTTAATACTCATTTATTTTCACTTTCATTATTTGAAAAGATATCCCTCAGTTTATTTTCAACCCATTCATACCAGGATATTCCCTTTGCCGCCAGGGAATCAGGAAGAGAGCCCTCTTTTTCATCCCGGTTCTTTTCAGACCGCCTGATCCGTTCCGATCGCTTATCCGGGGCAGGATGGCTTGATAACAGGGAGTGGCTGTTTGAAGCCCTTGCCAGTTTTTCCAGGGCACCTGCCGCTGTTCCTGCCGGGTCAGGGAACCGGTTCAACTTCAAAAACGCCACACCATAGTCATCGGCCGCCTGCTCTTCCTGCTGTGAGAACCGGGCATTGGCCAGCGCCTGAACAAAAGCCCCCAGGGCAGAGCCTGCAATCTGGCCTGCAGTATTCTCCTGTGAGGCAATTCCTTTTCTCAGGGCTGAGGCAGCATAGGCCATGATCAGTTTCTTTTTAGTATGGTTTTCAGCCACATGTCCCATTTCATGACCGATGACAAACAGCAGTTCCCCGTCATCCATCCGGTCCATCAGGCCGCTGTATATCCGTATGGTGCCGTCGGCCATGGCAAAGGCGTTGATCTGGTCGGCAAGATATACCTTAATATTATATTGGATATCCCCATTGGTACGGATCCCCTGTATCAGGCGCTCCAAACGCCGGCCATAATGTGATCCCGGGCCGGCAATCCTGTGCTGCCTGTCGGCCTCGCCTGCTGCCTGCCTGGCCAGAATCCGGACATCCCCGTCACTCAAGGTGACCGCTCTGACTGCGTCAATCCCCGCTTCCGTGGCGAGCCGCACATTGGTATCCTCACATCCGGTGAGCAGAAAAAAAAGAATAAAAAGCCCTGAAAGTCGTTTCATACCTCAACCCATATCGCAAAACCCCGGCACAGACAAGAGCAAAGCAAAAGTGCTCCATGACTTTTTCACCTGTGAGGATTGCCTATCTATGCGGATTATAGTATCTTAATCCATTACACCCGGAAGGAATACTGCGGAGAAAACAGATGCCCAAAGTACTAATCATTGACGATGAAGCCTCCATCAGAATTATGCTGTCCACGCTGCTTGAAAAAAACGGTTACTCGATTGTTACAGCCGAAAACGGGGCCCAGGGATTTAACCTGTTTAAAACCCATCTTCCTGATCTGACCATTACCGACCTTATCATGCCTGAAAAAGAGGGCCTGGAATTAATCAGAGAGATCAAGACCCTGGATCCGGAGGCAAAAATAATAGCAATGTCCGGCGGCGGGACAGCCCAGCCTGACACCTATCTGAAACTGGCGGCAAGGTTCGGGGCCCAAAGAACGTTTTCCAAGCCCATTAACACGGAACGACTACTATCCTTTGTCCAAGAGGCGCTGGCCCAGGGCAATCGCATATAAACTTGGCACGGCTTTTAATTTTTAAAGGTTTTAAACATTTATGCGTTATCCGGATTTTCCCTGCGATTGCCTGTACAAATGCATTGACCCTGCGCTGGCCTAAGGCAATTGACATAAACCCTAAAATTGTTTACTTTTCCTGGTGATATGACTTCTGATATCCATTCTCCCGATACGGCATCCGATCAACCGCCTGCATCCAATACCCGGCCCGCTCCGGGGGCGAAGATCTTTGGCAACGGCAATAAAGCCGTGATCACCCTGGCGCTCAAATGCCGTTTGATATCCCTTCACCAGGAAAACTTCCTTCTGGACACCCTTACCCGGAAGCAACAGGAGTTTCCGGAGTATACGGTTAATGACCTCTTTGAAGAGACCAACATCCTCTCCGAAGAGGACATCGCTTTTCTCTTTGCCGTCCGGGATCACCTGGAAATGAAAATGCTGGACAAAAAATTCGGAGAACTCGGGGTGGCCAACCATCTTGTCCAGCCGGAAAGCGTAAAAAGAGCCTTGGATATCCAGAGTGAAATTTTCAAAGAGACCAGCAAAAGTAAGCTTATCGGTGATATTCTTCTTGAAAACAAGGAGATCACCAGGGCGGATAAGGCAGCCATTCTCCTGACCCAGGACCGGATCAAGGACGAACTCCTCACCGAGGCCATGAACGACATCGCAGCCTCGGAGATTGAAAAACTCTCTTTAAACATGCGGTTTGGCGCCATTGCCGTTAAAAAGGATTTCATCACCATTGACCAGCTCAACCAGGCCCTGCAGGTCCAGGATTCAGAGGTCAAAACAGGCAGGGACAGGCGGTATCTTGGAATTATCCTAAAAGAGATGTTTGATCTTTCGGATAAAAAGCTTGACCGGATTCTCAAAATCCAGAAAGAGCTGGAGAAAAAAAGACTATCCCTGGAGCTGGCCCTTGAAAAGTACAACTCTGAAACCAGTATCAACAGGCGGCTGGCTAAATTTTTTGAATACCGGTTTTCCAGAAACAAGCTTGAGGCATTTCTCAACCGGTCAAAACTGGGTTTTGAAGATATCCGGGTTGACGATCTCAAACGGTGGCTCACTTCAGTCGGCATCATCTTCGGTCTCTGTCCGGATGAAGAGATTTCAGCCTTTTTAAAACAGAAGACAACCGGCAAGGAGATCAGGATCGCCAAAGGGATTGCTCCGGAAAAGGGCAGGGACGGCAGTATGGAGTTCTATTTTGATACTGAATTTCACATGTCCGGTGATACCCAGGATCCGGATGTTATCCCGATGGTTAAAAAGGGAGATGCCCTGGCCCAGAGAATACCGGCGGAACCAGGGAAACCGGGAAAGGATGTCAGCGGATTTACCGTGACGGCCCCTCCCCCCCTGACCATGGATCTGAATTGCGGAGAAGGGGTCATCCGGGCCCGGGATCTTTATCTTGCGGACCAGGACGGGGTTGCTGTTCTCTACCGGAAACGCACCCTGTTTGTAAAACCCCGTGAAATAACCGTTCCCATCCGTCATTATACCGGATCGATTGATGCTGATCTGGGCGAGGAATACAAAGGCGCCCACCTCAAAGTAGAGGGCTCTGTTCTGAAAAATGCAAGGGTCCGCTGTCATAACCTGGAAGTTTCCGGCAATATTCTGGGCCAGGTATCTGTGTCCGGCGATATCCGCGTCAGAGGAAACATCGGCCCGGAAAACGGGGAAGACGGATCCGGTGTCGAACCGGCACAGATCAAAGCAGAGGGAGATATCCTGGCCGGCAAGATAATTTCCAATGCCATCGTGATAACCGGAAAATGTCTGAAAGCCCCGAATGCAGACCTGAAATCCACGGCCGTCCAGGCCTATGAAGATATTACGGTAAAAAATATTTTCAACACAGGCCCCAGGCCCTGTGTCCTGCAGACCGGAAAGGCCCCGAACCTGAAGGCTGAGGGTATTGATGCCCTGATCCGGGCGCGGCAGGCAGAGCTGGACCAGCTCCTTCATGCAGACGAATCCCGGGAGTTGGAAGCGTGGCTCACCAGAAAACTTGAGGTCAAGGAAACCTATCTCAACCAGCAGTCCTATTTAAAATACATCCTGGCCCTTGTCCGGTTCAGGCCTTTATCCGGTTTACCTGCCCTGTCAGACAAAATTCTGGCCGCAAAAAAGAATAAAGACAAGTGGCCGGACCTGCCTGAACTGCCCGTTGACACCAGTGCCTCTTTTGCATCCTTTGAAAGGGAATTCCTTGAAGAAACCCGGGATATGGATGTGGCGGAACTTGAATCCCATTCCAGGGAACAGGCTGATATCAAATACGGGATGTACCGGGCAGCAGTCAATGCCACCCGCCGGTATAACAGGGAGTACGAAACAAGGAAAAAAATCATTCAGGACAAAATAGCAGGTCAGGAATCCGAAATTGCCAGGCTGGAGGAGACGATCAAAAAGCTGTCCATACGAAAAGATACCTTTCTGCTCAGCCAGGCCCATAAATCCCCGCCGGTTCCTCCGGCAGTCAGGGTAAAAAGCCAGGTGGCCAAAGGCACTGTCATCAAAGGAAGACATTCACTCCTGGCAGTGGACCAGGACATGTTCGGGGTCAAATTTACCGAAAGCGCAAAAACAGGCACAGATCCGTGTGAAATCATTATTGAAGGATTTTATGATTAAAGCGCTCCTTTAATCCTTTACGCAAAACAGGGTGCCGCCACTCACGGCCCTCTCCCATAAAGGCCTATGGTCCGGTCAAAGAGGTCCTGGTATCCCCCTTCCTCTTTTATCCGTTTTAACATTCGGGCAATGAGCGGAACCTTATCTTTGTGTTTTTCGTTGAGATACAGGTACATTGATTTTACGGCCAGGGGCGGATCACACTCATGGATGCCTTTAAACTTCCCGGTCTGTAAAATGTACTGCCCGGCATACCGCTCATAAAGGGCGATATCAATGCGGTTTAAATCCATTAAGGCAAACAATTGCCCGGGGTGGGCAACGGTGACGACCTCCGGGAAATTTACCAGGTTTTTTTCATAAATTTTCCATCCGATAATCATACCGATCCGCCTGGAACGGATCTCAGCAAAGGAGACCCCGGTGATTTTTTCCGGCTGCGAAAACGCTACAAAAGAATAGTCAAGCAGTTTTTCCGGCACCTGGACAATGTTGCCATACCTCTCTGACAACCCGCCTATCCGGGGCAGTTCCCCGTCACTCTCCCCGGTATTTACATTGATCATTGCACGCTCCGCCGGCAGGCGGACAATTTCAAAGGGGATATCCAGACGTGTAAATACCTCTTTTATGAGAAGATCAAAAAAACCGGTTTGAGATTTCGTAGAAAAAGGGGGCTTAATGGATGTATTTATTTTTAAGCGGGTTTCAGGGTGAACCGGCCGGACAAAACCGATACAAAGAACAATAACAAAAATATAAAATCGAGTTTTAACCGTCCGGCCAAAATACATGAGCGTTCCTGTTATCTTTATCATTTTCCTAAATAATTAATCACGGTTTGAACCGGTATCCCAGTTATCGCATGGGAAATTCATGCCTCCAACCATCCATTTACCGTGGAAAATGAGAACTAATTGCATATCAGTATTTGAAATAGGTGTAAATATTAAAGATCATTCAGCCAGGGCAATCGCATTAAAATTGGCACGGTTTTTAATTTTTAAAGGTTTTGTGCACCTATGCCTTATCCGGATTTTGTCTGCGATTGCCTGTACAGAAGTGACTTATTAGAATCATTGGGTCTGAAAGTTATATGCGTTAACCCTGTCATTCAGCAACAGAGAATTTAATGGTTCCATTTGGATTATTTTGTTGTCAGAACACGTCAAATTGGTTACATAGACAGTTCTGCTTAAACTCTCTTTCTTATAGTTAAGATTGCAGACTATTGCATGAGATGAAAAATAACGGACCCTTTAAATCCATGAAAACCTGCGTCTTAAAAGGCACAAAACCATGAAGACAGAACATCTGGAAAACGGGAGTATCCGAAAAACCCTTAACCTTCAAATCGGATTGGTGGTGCTCAGTATCGGCATCACTGTGGGTATCCTGTTTCTTGTTTTCTCCTTTCGCCTGGAAAAGAATGACTTTCAGAACAGTATCACACTTCAGACAAAGCACCTTTCAGATACATTCACCCAGCAGCTATGGCTGTTTGATCTCAAGACAACCCAGCAGTTATGTGATCTTGCGGTGGATTCTCCGGGTATCATCGGCCTGCGTTTATCCGACCAGAATAAAACCCCCCTTGTTGAAAGCGGCAGTTTCCTGAAAGACTCAGCCACCCGGATAGAAGAGGCGCTGCATTATAAAGACGGTACCCTGGTCGGCTATATAGAAATCGCATTTATCAACACGGCCTGGAAAAAACACGGGTTAGTCATCATCCTTGTGGGCTGCTGCATGATGCTGTTCATCATTGCAGCCAGCTTTATGCTGATTTCATCTCTCCTGAAGCGCCACCTGGTGGTTCCCCTGGATAATCTTCAGAAAGACATGCTCTCCCTCACCTCAGGTGAGTTTAAACGGTCAGAGCTGACCGGCCAGAAAACGGAAATCCAGAATATTATTGATAAATTCAACCTGATGGCCTCTGCCCTGGCAAGCCGGGAAAAATTAAAACAAAAAGCGGAAACAGCACTGGAAAAAAGCCAGCAGGAACTTTTAAGCATATTCCGCATCGCCCCCACCGGCATAGGCGTGGTAAAAGACAGGGTATTTTACACCGTTAATGAAAAACTATGCGGCATGACAGGGTATTCACAAGAGGAACTTCTTGGGAAAAATGCCCGGATGCTGTACCCGACTGATGAAGACTTTGACCATGTGGGAACGGAAAAATACAGGCAGATCCGGGAAAAGGGGACAGGCACGGTGGAAACGCGGTTCAAACGAAAAGACGGAAAAATACTCCACATACTGATGAGTTCCACCCCCCTCAACCCCAATGACCTGGCCAGCGGGGTCACGTTCACGGCCCTGGACATTACAAAGCGGAAGAACGCGGAAAATGCCGTGCGTGAAAGTGAAGAAAAGTACCGGTCCATTATGGATTCAATGGATGATGCCGCGTATATATGCTCGCCTGAGTACCGGATTGAATATATGAACCCGTCAATGGAAAAAATGATCGGTCATGACGGGGTCGGCCAATGCTGTTATGAGACGATTTTCGGGACAGATGAAATATGCCCGGATTGTGTCTTTGACCAGGTGAAGCAGGGAAGGATCCTGAAAAAGGAATTATTCAACAAAAAGAACAACCGGACCTATCATACCTCCAATTCCCCCATTACCCACCCGGACGCCTCGGTCTCAATGTTGACCGTGTTCAGGGATATCACTGATATCAAACAGATGGAGGGCATTGTTCAGCAGGCCCAGAAGATGGAAGCCATCGGGACCCTTGCCGGCGGGATTGCCCATGATTTCAACAACATCCTCTTTCCCATTATAGGTTTTTCGGAAATGCTTCTGGATGACATTCCCGACGATGACCAGTCCAGGGCAAGTATCAAGAATATTCACAAGGGGGCACTCAGGGCCAAGGAGCTTGTCCAGCAGATTCTGACGTTTTCACGTCAGGAGGACAATGAGGTGCGGCTGATGAAGATCCAGCCGATTCTCAAAGAGGCGCTGAAAATGATAAGGTCAACCGTTCCCTCCACAATAGATATCCGCCAGGATATTGATCCGGGATGCGATCCGGTAAAAGCGGATCCCACGCAGATTCACCAGATCATCATGAACCTGACAACCAATGCCTATCATTCCATGGAGGCAGACGGCGGTTCCATGGACGTGACCCTGAAACAGGTTGAACTTAAAAAGCAGGACCTGGTCAATCCGGAAATGGAAGCAGGATCCTATGCCTGCCTGACGGTCAGGGATACCGGGGTGGGAATGAGTAAGGCCCTGACTGAAAAGATATTTGACCCGTTTTTCACGACTAAGAAAAAAGGAAAAGGCACCGGAATGGGGTTATCCGTTGTCCACGGTATCGTCACCGGAATGGGAGGCGAGATTCAGATACGCACCAAACCGGGAAAAGGCAGTGAGTTCATCCTTTATTTTCCCATTGATAAAAATGCAATGAACACCAGTGAAATAAAGCCGGTAGAACCCATTCAGGGCGGTACTGAAAGAATTCTCCTTGTTGACGATGAAAAAAATATTGTTGAAATGGAAAAACTGGCCCTGGAACGCCTGGGGTATCATGTCACCTCCCACACAAACAGCATTCAGGCCCTTGAAACATACCGTGCACACCCTGAGAATTTTGACCTGGTGATAACGGATTTTGCCATGCCGAAACTGCCCGGAGACAAACTATCCGTGGAATTGAAAAAGATAACCCCTGACATCCCCGTGTTGCTCTGTACCGGTTTTAGCGAAAACATATCCCAGGAGAAAGCGGAAAAACTGGGCATTAAAGGCTTCCTTCTGAAACCGGTTGTGGTAAAAACGCTTTCAAAAAAGATACGCGAAGTCCTGGACGGTTAACCCCGGCCGGCAGCCGCTTCAGTGCCGCGGCCCCCATGGATGGTTGTCATGCCCTGTTCGGCACCTCCCTTTTATTGTTCCTCTGTCTCTTTTCTCAACCGTTTGATTATCTTTGCATTGGCACTTCTTAATTCACGAATCGTGGGTTTTTTTATCTCATAAAGAACATCTTCCATTTGCCCCATCAGGCTCAGCATCCTGTCAAGTTTTTCCTCGGAAGGCTTCTCCTTTGAGAGGTTCCTCATAAAATTGTACAATTGATTCTTAAATTCACCAAGCCTGTCCATGATCCCTCCTCTAACTTAATCCGGATATTTCCATCTTTATTAACAACCCCCGGAAAAAATTCCAAAATTAGGACAGGAAGAGGCTTTTTGTCAAGGAAAGTATTGGGCCGCTGCTACGGATCAGGCTCGTCAAACAGGCTGACCTTTCGGTTGCAGATGGAGATGCCGTACTCCAGCCCGGTTTTCAGGGGAGTCGGGCATTGGTCCAGGCATGAAAAAAGAGCGCCCGAGGCCAGTTCAAATGTGTGGAGACGGCCCGGGCCCCTGAAATGGGACTTTACCAGTCTGGCTTTTACCGGTGAATTCGGGTCAATCATCACATCTTCAGGACGGAGAAACAGGGTGACTGCCGAAGTATTGGAATTTATATTGCCAGGCCGGTCAAAACTGCCGATTTCAGTATCAATCATGCCGCTACGGGATACACGCCCGCTGATAAAGGCACCTTCACCCACAAAGGCGGCAACTTCACGGGATGCCGGGTGGTAGTACAGCCGGTCGGCCCTGTCCCATTGGAGGAGATTTCCGTCAGACATCACACCGATCTGGTCGGCCATGGCAAAGGCCTCGTGCTGGTTGTGAGTCACCAGAAGGCCTGTGATGCCGTATTCTTTCAGGATAGATCCCACCTCTTCGGACAGGCTTTCCCTAAGAGAGATATCCAGATTCGAAAACGGCTCATCCATGAGCAGGAGACCGGGCTTCGGCGCAAGTGCCCTTGCCAGGGCCACCCGCTGCTGCTGGCCGCCGGATAGCTCATGGGGGTATTTTTTCTCGGATCCGCCCAGCCCCGTGACGGCGATCAGTTTTTCAAGTTCTTTTTTCCGCGGGCTTACCGGACCAAAGGTAATATTGTCAATCACGGTTAAATGGGGGAACAGGGCATAGTCCTGAAACACCATACCGGTTTTTCTCTGTTCCGGGGCAGTATCTGCTGCCGGAGAAAACACCTCTTTACCGCAGATATGAATGGTACCGGCATCCGGTGTTTCAAACCCGGCAATCATTCTCAGCAATGTGGTTTTCCCGCATCCGCTGGGGCCGATAAGTGCGCCCAGTTTTCCGTCATCAATGGTCAGGGATATGTCCCGGGCAACGACTTTATCCTTTTTATGCTGCTTATGAATGTGATGGATTGATAGGCACATCTCAGTTTCCGTCCTTCCTGACCAGGGATAAAAATACAATGGGAATCATACCGGCGGCCACAAGGGTTAATGCCGGCAGTGCAGCCCTCTCCCATTCGCCTTCCGAGGTCAGTTCAAAAATTTTTACGGCTAGGGTATCCCAGCCAAAGGGCCTGAGCATAAGGGTAACCGGCATCTCCTTTATGATCTCTACCAGCACCAGAATACTGCCTGTAATTATCCCCCGCCGGATCAGGGGAAGGTGGACCTTTGTCAACAGTCCTAAACCTTTTACCTTCATCAGCCTTGCCGCTTCGTCCATGGACGGGGTCAACCGGGTCATATTACTTTGAACCGGATTATATCCGGCGGTCAGGAACCGGATCATATAACAGAGGGGGAGAAGGAAAAGGGATCCTTTCAGCAGCCCTGAAGTAATATCGAAACCTGCAAAACCAAGGGAAGCAACAAGAGCGTTGTCCGCCCGGGAAATGACATTGATCATCCCGACAGCCAGCACGGTGCCGGGCAGGGCATACCCGGATAATGACAGTTTTGCGGCCATCCCTGTTTTCATATCCCTTGCTGTCCTGCCTGCATAGGCCAGAATCACAGCGACAATCATAGTAAAGCCGGTTCCCATCCCCCCCAGGGCAAAGGTATTTGCCAGCAGGCCCAGGTAGTGGCTTCCCATTTCAACACCAAAAGATTCAACAGTCCATGCCATCAACTGCACCACAGGAACAACAAAGGCCAGGCAGAGGACCAGGGTACAGTATCCGGCAGCACACAGGGCCTGCTTCCTTCCGAGCCGTGTTCTGGGCATTGACCGGTGATGACCGGTGTTAAAGAACTGCTGCTTTCTTCTGAAATAAGACTCTGCCAGAAAAACCGCCAGCACAATCACCACCAGGATGCCGGCCAGCTGGGAAGCGGAATTGATTGAAAAAAATCCGTACCAGGCCTTGTAGACCCCGGTGGTAAACGTATCGTAATTAAACACGGAAACTGCACCGAAATCCGCAAGGGTCTCCATGAACACCAGGATAAGGCCGCCGAAAATCCAGGGCCTTGCCATGGGAATGGTTACATGGAACAGGGTGAACATCCGTCCGGCGTTCAGGGATTGGGAGGCTTCAATCATTGACCGCCCCATGGACCTGAACCCGCTGGACGCCATTAAAAACACATAGGGAAATATGGCCAGGGAGATCACCATGACCACTCCCCACGCCGACCGGATCTCAGGGAATACCGGGGCAAGGGCCGGCAGATGGCCGCGGAAAAAAGTCTGAACCGGTCCTGAAAAATCGAGCAGGCCCGTATAAATAAAGGCCATGACATAGGCGGGTATGGCCAGGGGTAGAAGTAAGAGCCGTTCAAACCAGCGCCGCCCCGGGAATTCGTAAAAAGAGGTCAGCCATGCCAGGGAGATCCCCAGCAGGGCCGTGGTAAAGATGACTCCTGCGACCAGCACGGCTGTATTTTTCAGCAAATCCGGCAGCACGTACTGCCGCAGGTGGGCCCAGATCTCATGATCTGCCTGAAACCCGGAGACCAGAATAAACAGAACCGGTGACAGGGTTATCAATGCGATGGTGCCGGCCAGGATAAAGCTGCGTTCTTTTTTCATTGATGGGATCATTTTACAGGGCAGGCACCGGTTGCCGGAGGTCAGGCAACCGGTGGTTTAAAAAGTTGGAACCGGTCAGGCGCTATTTATAACCGGCCATGTCCATGAGTTTAATGGCGTCAGCCTGAAGTTTGCCGGCCTGGGCAAGGTTGAGCTTGTTTTCCTTAAACGCCCCCCAGGCCCGGACATACTCATGGGGAGATACGCTCTCATTAACAGGATATTCCATGTTGGCATCCGCAAAGATCTTCTGGGCATCTGTCCCGGAAAGCCATTCGATAAACCGCCGGGCCTGGGCCTTGTTTTTCGAATGCGCCAGCACCCCGGCGCCGGATACGTTTACATGAACCCCTTTATCAGCCTGATCCGCCCAGAAAATACCCAGGGGAAGATCCGGATTCTTTTTCATCAGGCGGGCGTAATAATAGGTATTTACCACACCCACATCCCCCTGGCCTGCCGCAATGGCTTCAAGGACTTTTGTATCGCTGGAGTACGGCGGTGCCGCCAGGTTGTTTACCCAGCCTTCGACAACTTCCCTGGTTTTTTCTTCACCCAGGGTGGCGATGAGCATGGCCACCAGTGACTGATTATACACTTTTTTAGAGGTTCTCAGCAAAAGACGGTCTTTCCATGCCGGGGCTGCAAGGCCCTCATAGGTGGACAGGTCCTCTTTTTTCACCTTGCCTGTATTATAAACAAGGGTTCTTGCCCGGACTGAAAGGCCGAACCAGAGATTATCCGGATCCCTGTAATGGGAGGGGATATTTGCATCAAGCACTTCAGAGCTGACAGGAGCAAGCACCCCTTTTTGGGCGGCATGCCACAGGTTGCCCGCATCAACGGTCAGAAGAATATCCGCATCTGTATTTTCGCCTTCGGACAGGATTCTCTGAAGAAGAACCGCAGCTTTTCCTGTGATATATTTAACTTTCACCCCCTGCTCTTTCTCATATTTTTCGAACAGGTCTTTAATAAGGTGCTCTTTTCTGGCACTGTACACCACCAGCTCATTGTCTGCAGCATAGGCTGCACCGGAAAACATCACCATAAGGATTGTAAAGATAATCCCTGCTTTTTTCATCGTACTGCTCCTTGTTTAAGGATATTAATAAACTTTGACAAAACTGAGATGGTTTTCTACAAAAGAATACTAAACTTGTCAAGAATAAAGTTAGCACCCCAAAACATATACACCAGAGACGCCTTAAGTTAACATTCAAAACCATAGTATGACAGAACAACAAACATATTTTCTGCAGGCCGGAGAATAGATTTTCAACATCTGCTTGCTTCCGCAGCATCCATGTATTATTTTTTGATATTACGATTTCGGCAAATAATAATAAAATCCAGGTTTAACGCGGCCCTATGATGCGAAAGATTTTACGGATATTTTTCCTGCTTGTCTTCTTTGCTCCGGGTATTACCCTTGCTGAAGATAACATCCTTGAAAAGGTAAGCCTCCAGCTTAAATGGTTTCACCAGTTTCAGTTTGCAGGGTATTATGCGGCCAGGGAACTGGGCTTTTACAAGGAGGCGGGCCTGGATGTAGACATTCTGGAAGGCGGGCCAAATGCAAAGGTATTAGACCTTGTAACCCGGGGGCACTCCCAGTTCGGCATCCTGGGTTCGGAGCTGTTATTCCACAGGGCCGGGGGAAATGATGTGGTGGTGCTTGCCCCGATCATGCAGCACTCAATCCGCACCCTCATTGTAAGAAGCGACAGGGAAATCACCTCCCTTCACTCCCTGACAGGCAAAACCATGATGCTCAATAAAAACGAAATGCCGGAATTCACCGCCATGTTTCTCAACGAAGGCATTGACATCAATTCTCTCAATATCCTCGGTAAAGACAGAACCGCCAATAAGAAATTCATGGCCGGAGATGTTGACGCCATCAACGGCAGCATGGCAAACCAGCCCTATATATTTCAAAAGGAAAACGTCCCCTTCCACCTGATCAAACCCATTACCTACGGCATTGATTTTTACGGGGACACCCTGTTTTCGACCTCTGCCCTGTTAAAGGAGAAACCGGACATGGTGGCGGCATTCATGGGGGCCAGTTTCAAAGGGTGGCAGTACGCATTTGATCACCCGGGGGAAATCGCGGATCTCATCCTCAGCAAATACTCCCGGAAAAAATCAAAAGCGCACCTGATGTTTGAACAGCAGCAGCTGAGAAACCTCATCCATCCGGATCTCGTGGAAATCGGCCATAACAACCCGGAACGGTGGCAGAGGATTGCAGATACCTATATGACACTGAACCTTGTGGAAAAAGACTTCAGCCTGGACGGTTTTTTTTACGGGGATTACCAGAGGACAAGGCTGGCGGTCTGGATGCCCAGGGTGCTGTGGATACTTGCCCTTGTCTCAGTCCTGTTCACCCTTAACTTTCTGTGGAATTTCAGGCTGAGAAGGACGGTGAGAAAAATCACAGGAAAAATCCAGGAAAATGAAGAGAAGCTGAAAATCACCCTGAACTCCATCGGGGATGCCGTCATTGCAACGGATCTCTCAGGAAAGGTGACACGGATGAACCCCGTTGCCGAGCATTTGACGGGCTGGACTTTCAAGGAGGCCAAAGGGCTGCCCCTGACAGATATTTTCCGCATCATTCACACCCGGACAAGGGAGCCTGCCGGGAATCCGGTTGAAAAGGTGCTGGCCGGCGGCCAGGTCATCGGCCTTGCCAATCATACGGCCCTGATCTCAAAGGACGGAACCGAGTACCAGATTTCGGACTCCGGCGCCCCCATAAAAGACAGGCAGGGCAATACCATTGGCGTGGTGCTGGTGTTTCAGGACATGACAGAGGCGTACAAAACCCTTGAAACCTTAAAAACGAACGAACAAAAATTCAGAAGCTATATTACCAATGCCCCCCACGGGATTTTTGTCATTGATTCCGAAGGCAATTTCCTTGAGACCAACACCTCACTCTGCCGTATATCCGGGTATTCAGATCCGGAATTCTCAGCAATGACTCTCTGGGATATCCTGGCGGAACCGGAACATATACAGATCGCCCGGCTTGTCAAAGGGGCATTGGAGACAGGGGGCGCCCACGGAAAAACCCGCTTAATCACAGCAAACAGCCAAAGCATCGTCTGCGAGTTT
The DNA here is from genome assembly GCA_022361395.1 of Desulfobacterales bacterium. Taxonomy (GTDB): domain Bacteria; phylum Desulfobacterota; class Desulfobacteria; order Desulfobacterales; family Desulfobacteraceae; genus Desulfobacter. Next base: position 28,070 of record JAKSAX010000424.1, read on the forward strand.
GATTTTTCCAAAATCCCCGGTAACAGAATCCTGGGATTTGTCAATGACATCTCCCGCAGGCTGGCTGCGGAAACCGAGGCTGCCAGCCTGGAACGTTTTCCAAGGGAGAACCCCAACCCGGTTCTCAGGATTTCACCGGAGTGCAAACTGCTCTACGCCAATAAGGGAAGCAGGGAACTGCTGACACACTGGGGCATCGACATCGGGGACCACATTCCGGACAACTGGAAAAAAAGGGTGACCGGTGTTCTGGACCGGAACCGGGCCGGCCAGTTTGAAGAGACATACGGCGGCAGGTGTGTTTCCCTTTTTGCCACCCCGGTTACCAGGATGAACTATGTCAATATCTACGGCATGGACACCACTGCATTGAAAAAGGCGGAACAGGCCAAAGAGGGAATCATTGAAAACACCCCGGTCCCCATGGTCATTGTAAACAACTCAGGCAAAATCATATCCTTTAACCGGAAATTCACGGCCAAATACGGTTATACCTCAGACGATATTGTCAGCAGAACCGCCAGGTGGAAAAATATTTATCCGGATCCCGGGTACAGGGAAAAAATAAACAGGGAGTGGCAGTCTGCCGCAGCCCGGTCCCTGGAAACCGGAAAAGTGGTGGAAGGGATCCTGTCGGAGATTGCCTGCAGGGACGGAAGCCGCGCCATTGTCGAATCAAGCATTATCAGCATGGACGAGGTCTCGCTCATCGTGATGGCCGATGTTACGGAGCAGCACAGGACCAGCCGTTTGCTGAAAGCCAGCGAATCAAAGTACAAGGAACTGGTTGAAGGCACCAATGACCTGATCACCAGTGTTGACGACTCAGGGAACTTTCTCTTTGTGAACAAAATGTCTGAAAAATTTATCGGCTCCGACCCTGAAAGCAGCATTGGCATATCTGCCTTTCAATTCATTCATCCGGATGACAGGAAAAAAACAGCAGCCTGGTTCAAAGCCTGTATCAAGAATCACATTCCGGGAAGCATGATAGAAAACAGGCAGGTCAACTCCCGGACCGGGGAGATCTTTCACATGCTTTGGACCTGCAATTTTCATTATGATGAGCAGGGCAGCCTGAAAAACGTGAACAGCGTGGCCCGGGATATTACCCAGAGAAAACGGTATGAAGACGGGCTTAAAAAAATCGCCCTTGAAAAACCCTATGAATCAGGCCGGCAATTTTTCAATACAGTGGTGACCCAGCTGGCCCAGATCCTCGGAGCGGATTACACCATGATCGGCGAAGTCGTCTCTCATCCCAAAAAGATTAAAACCCTTTCCCTTTATGCGGATGGACAGATAGAAGCGAACCTCGAATATGAACTGGCCCACACCCCGTGTGAGAATGTCGTGGGAAAATCCATATGCACATACAAACACGGGGTTGCCAGGCTGTTTCCCAAAGATGTACTGCTGGAGCAGATGGGAGTCGAAGGCTATGTGGGCGCCCCCCTGTTTGATTCCCAGAAAAATGCCATTGGCCTTTTGGCGGCCTTATACAGAAAACCGGTTGAAGATATCAGCTTTGCCGCATCCTTTTTACAATTGGTTGCCTCACGGACAGCAGCGGAAATGGAACGGAGCAGGGTCGAGAAAGCCCTCAGGGAAAGTGAAAAGCGTTTCCGGGATATATCCATGGGCATGGCGGACTGGATCTGGGAGATTGATGAGGCCTTGAATTTCACCTATGTTTCCCAAAGCGTAAAAAAAGTGCTTGGGTACCGGCCCGAAGAGATGCTGGGAAAATCGCCGTTCGAATTCATGGCTGAAGCAGACGGCAGCAATGCACGAACCTTGATGACCCGGATTGCAGGGAAAAAGAAAAGACTAAAAGATGTTGAACATTGGTATACAGGCAAGCAGGGCAACCGGGTCTGCCTCCTTGAAAACGGAATTCCCGTTTTTGACGACGCGTACAACTTAAAGGGCTATCGCGGTGTAAATAAAAACATTACCCCCCAGAAGATTCTTGAGGCTGAGAAAGCAGAGGCAGAGCGTCATCTGCAGCAGGCCCTGAAAATGGAAGCTGTGGGTACGATTTCAGGCGGCATCGCCCACGACTTCAACAATATTCTGGGCATTATTATCGGTAACACGGAACTGGCCATGGATGATATACCCGAGTGGAACCGTGCCAGGATGAATCTGAACGAAATCAGGACAGCCAGTCTCAGGGCCAGGGATGTGGTAAAACAGCTGCTCAGTTTCAGCCGTAAAACAGAACAGACCAAAAAACCCCTGACCCTCCAGCCCATTATTGAAGAGTCCGTAAAACTGCTGAGAGCCTCTATTCCCGCTTCAATAGAGATAGAGGTGGATATCAGCCGGGAAACCGGAACCATTGAGGCAGACCAGACACAGATTCATCAGGTGCTGATCAACCTGTGCACAAATGCGGCCCATGCCATGGATAAAAACGGCGGCACCTTGACCATTCAACTCTCCGAAGTGGAACTGGACGGCCTGGCCGTTGGACAATTTCAGGAAATCCGGGCCGGCCGGTATGCCCGGTTAACCATCTCCGATACCGGCCATGGTATAACCCCTGACCTGAAAGCCAAAATATTCGACCCTTACTTTACCACCAAAGAGATCGGGAAAGGAACGGGAATGGGGCTTGCCGTGGTCATCGGCATTGTTAAAAGCCATAACGGGGATATCAGCGTACACAGTGAACCCGGAAAAGGAAGCACCTTTAATGTCCTGCTGCCCCTGATAGGCAAAAAAGAGAGGCCGGGAGCCACGGATACACCGGCAATACCAAAGGGTGAGGGACGCATCTTCTTTATTGATGATGAGCCGGCCATGGTTAAGATGGGTGCCGGAATCCTCGAACGGATCGGCTATCGGGTGGACACGGAGACAGCGCCTCTAAGGGCTCTGGAAAAAATCAGGTCAAATCCCTTTGGGTTTGACCTGGTCATCACTGATATGACCATGCCGGAGCTCACCGGGGACCACCTTGCCCGGGAAATCCTCAGGATCAATCCTCAGCTGCCCATCATCATCTGCTCCGGATTCAGCAGCAAAATGGATCAGGAACGGGCCAGGGAAATAGGTATTGAAAGATACATAGACAAGCCCCTGAACAAAAACGAGATGGCCAGGGCTGTTTACGAGGTGCTTTCAAAACGAAAGATAGATACGGAGTTTTAAGGAATGCCAACCTGGAATCAGGAAACATATATCAAAGCATGGAAATTCGCGGCCCGGGCCCATCTGGGCCAGACGGTCCCGGGAAGTGATATTCCCTATCTCTTTCACATCGGTCTTGTGGCGGCAGAGGCCATGGGTGCGGCAACCTGTGAGGCGGTTGACAGCCCGGATCTCCTGGTCACCTGTGCGGTGCTTCACGATGTGATCGAGGATACGCCAAGTACCTATGAAGATATGCGGGCCGCCTTCGGCACTCAGGTTGCGGACGGTGTTCTGGCCCTGAGCAAACAAAAGGCATTGCCCACAAAAGAGGCGCAGATGAAGGACAGCCTGGACAGGATCCGGCAGCAGCCCGGGGAAATCTGGATGGTAAAGCTGTGCGACCGGATTACAAACCTCCTGCCTCCCCCGGCCCACTGGGACCGGACAAAAATACAGCAGTACAGGGATGAGGCCGGCCTGATACTGGAAACGCTGGGAGGCGCAAGTCCCTACCTGTCAAAAAGGATGGCCCGTAAGATAAAAAATTATGGATGATACCTGTTTAGTCAGTAGCTGACCGGCCGGCCGCCCGGCATGGATCACTTATCCGCCCTGAAGCAGTCCAACAGAACAGCAGGCCCCTTTATCATGGGAAATTTATGTAACTGAGTCACTATAGATACGATACTGTCTCAGCTTCAAGTGTATCATTTTATACACTTTTTCTTATAATCAGGGGGCAGTCCGGTAAATATAGGGGAACTTCACCAATGGCACAGAACTTGTATTTTCAAAGCGCAGTTAAGCGCGATGTTGTTCGTCGCATTTGCAGTGAACCCACAACAGCAGGAGCATAAAATGAAAGAAATCACTTGGACCAAAGATTTATTTGTCGGGATAGAACTAATTGACGAACAGCACAAGATGCTGATAAGCCACCTCAACGACCTCAGCAGGGCATTGTCTTCACAGCAGGGGCCGGCAAAGATAGCATCCACCCTCAATTTCCTGATTGACTATACCCATTTTCATTTTACCGAAGAAGAGAAGCATATGAAGGCAAACGGGTGGCCGGAGCTGGAAAACCATAAAAAAATGCATGCCGCATTCAAGGCGACTCTGGCCAACCTTGAAGAGGACCTTGAGGAAGAAGGGGCGACACAGGCTCTTGCGGATTCAATTGACACCCTCCTGGTGAAATGGCTATTTGAACACATCAGTGAGGTGGATGTTGCTTTCGGACAATTCCTAAAAGAGAAAGGGGTGGAAATCCCCGAAGAGAAATAAGATTTCCAGGCAGTTGCAGGATGGCAATACGCTTCCATCCTGCAGCCGGCCGGAGATGCCTTTATGATTCACCCGGCATTAAGGATTTTCATTTATCCCCTATGATGGTATAAGCTTGGCTTTAATACAAACTTAAGAAATCGTAAAAGGGGGTTTTATGAAAGATTATAATGTTGTCATCATATCCGGATCAGACAGTGATCTGCCGCATATCAAAAAAATTCAGGAAGAACTGGGCAAATATACCATTGATTCAAATATCAGGATATGTTCCGCCCACAAGCAACCCGTTGCCTGTGAAAATATCATCCGCGAATTAAATGAGTCTTCCGTACCGTCAATCATCGTATCCATTGCAGGAGCCACTGATGCTCTGTCCGGTGTGCTGTCCTTCCACAGCGTCCATCCGGTGATCAGCTGCCCGCCTGACAAAACCAACCATTTTTCCTGCGTTGACAACCCTCCGGGAAGTTCAAACTCCTTAGTCCTGAGGCCGGCGAATGTGGCAAAACATATTGCACAGATGCTCTGCCTGGTTGACCCGGGCTTCAAAAAAATAATCAGCGAAAAAAATGAACAGAAAATCTCAACCCTGATAAAAGCAGACAAAGAAAACAGGGGATAACCTAAGGAAAATATATGAGCTCGCCCCTCTGGAAAGATTCAAAAATATGGGCCGGCCTGAACAGGCCCGGACTGGCCATGGAAGAGGCAGACCTGGCCATTTTCGGCATTCCCTATGACGGCAGCGTCAGTTTCAGGTCCGGGGCAGGTCAGGCGCCGGATGCCTTAAGGAACATCACCTATACCATTTCCCCCACCACCGAGGATTTTACATCCTTTGCCGGCCTTGCATTAACGGATATGGGAAATATTGAAGGGGAGTCCCGGGAGGAAATCTTTTCCCGTGCCCGGTCCCTGGCATGCGACCTGGTAAAAAACCAGACCTTTTTCATCATGATCGGCGGGGACCATTCCGTGACCATACCGGTTCTCCAGGGCATAGACAGGGCCCTGGACCAGCCCTTCGGGATTATCCACATTGACGCCCACTTTGACCTGTGCGACCACCAGGGCGGAGACCGGCTTTCCCACGGCTCCACGGAACGCAGGGCATTGGAACTTGACAATGTCCGGGGGATCGAGGATATCTTCTTTCTGGGTATCCGGTCCATTGAATCCGATGAGCTGGATTTCTTCAATACCCGGCCGGTACAGGTGGTGTCGGCCAAGGAGATTGCCAGGCAGGGCACGGCCCGGGCCCTGGACCGCCTGAAAAAACAGCTGGGGCACCTGGAAAAAATCTACCTGACCATTGACATAGACTGCCTGGATCCGGCTTATGCACCGGGGACAGGCACCCCCCAGTTCGGGGGACTGACCGCCAGGCAGCTTCTGGATCTCCTTGAGGGAATATTTGACCTGCCTGTCATTGGTATGGATATCGTGGAAGTCGCCCCCGGGCTGGACGATTCCCTGGTTTCCGTGTTTGCCGCCCGCAAGCTGGTGACAGAGGTCTGCGGATTCATCCACCAAAACAAATCGCCCCAGCCGGATATCAAGACCAGTTAAACCTGCGCCACGGGCCTTCCTGATGCCGGATTCATTCATACAGACCATGACTGCTGCTGAGGTTCCACTGCAGCAGCAGTCTGCCCGGGGAGTATAAGATCAGCCCGCTCCCATACTCTACATACAGAATTTAGCCTCTTTTTTATTGAACCTGGAGTTGAAATGAGGTAGCATCCAAAGACTGACCGGTCAGTGTAATAAATTTAAAACAAGGATCCAACCATGAATTACTCTGATAAAACCATTCTCATCACCGGTGCATCCTCAGGTATTGGTGCTGCCACGGCAATTGAACTGGCCAGGTTCAACAACCGGCTCATCATCACTGCAAGACGGGAGTCCCTGCTGGAAAAAATCGCCGGAGAAATCAGGGCTGCGGGGAGTGAGGCCCTGGCCATCTGCGGGGACGCAACCCTGGAATCCCACGGCAAAGAAGTGGTGCAGCAGATTATCAAAACCTATGGGGATATTGACATAGCCATACTCAACGTCGGTATCGGCCCCCCGTCAAATACCCTGACAGCCTCCCCGGATAAGATCAAGTTCTGCCTTGAAGCCAACTATTACAGTTTCGTCCACTTTTTCTGCCCCCTCATTGACCGGATGAAGCAACAATCCCGGCCCTGTATGATCGCCCATATGAATTCCCAGGCCACCTGGTTCGGCATCCCCATGCAGGGGGACTATACCGCGGCCAAGGCAGCGGCCCGGATATTTCTGGATACGGCCAGGATGGAGTTGAGACATTTCGGATACAGGCATATCAGGCTCCAGACGATCCATCCGGGATTTGTGGATACCGAAGCGGTAAGGGACGACGGTATTCCGGCACCCAATGAAATCAGCGAGCAGGAAGCGGCCGGATACGTCCTGAAGGGCCTGAAGAAGGAAATGCGGGAGAATATATTTCCCCCTGCAACCAAGTGGGCGACAAAATTAGGCAAAATAATTCCCCACCGGATATTGACAAAAATACTGCTCTCCCAGACGCCGAAGGCATATTAGGGCAGGATGATACCTCTTCCCTGACTTTAGGGGATCGCGCAAGAATCAGTTCACGTTCTGTTTGCAATTGTCAACAGACTAGGTGAAGTTATTTTTGCGCGGCTCCTTACCAATGTTTCTGTTGACAACCATCAGTGCAGGGAGTAGTACAATAAGTGTCCAGGTGCGTGTAAAAGCGCGACAGCAGCCGTTATGGCTGCCCAAGGGAATCCCGTGAAAATCGGGAACGGGCCCGCCGCTGTGATCGGAGACGAACGCTGCTTAAAACCACTGGCTGACAGGCCGGGAAGGTGCAGTTGTAAGGATGACCCGAGAGTCAGAAGACCTGCCTGGGAAAACAGATTACCCCTGCGCGGATAACAGGGGAGTTAATGATCTTGGAATATAAAGGGATGCCCCGGATCGATATCGTATCGATCCGGGGCTTTTTTATTTTGGACACATGAATAAAGGGGATAATTCGCTTATGGAAAAAGGCCTGCTGATGGTATTCACCGGAGATGGTAAAGGAAAGACCACGGCTGCCCTGGGTATGGCAATGCGCAGCGCAGGACACGGGTTCAGGGTCTGTGTGGTTCAATTCATCAAGGGAAGCTGGAAATACGGAGAGCTTGAGGCAGTAAAGCGGTTTGGAGCGGAAATCGATTTCCGGGTCATGGGAAGGGGATTTACCTTTAAATCCGATGATATTGAAAAGGACAGGGCCCTGGCGCACGAAGCCTGGGAATATGCCCAGCTGGCCATGTTCAGCCGGGAGTATCACCTCATCATCCTGGATGAGTTCACCTATCTGCTGAATTACGGCATGGTTGGCCAGACCGAGTTTTTGGATGTCATGGCCCAGAAGCCGGAAAACCTGCATATCGCCGTGACCGGAAGATCAGCCCCCCACGCCGTCATTAAGGCAGCAGACCTGGTAACGGAAATGCGGGAAATAAAACACCCCTTTAAAGAGCAGGGCATCCTGGCTCAAAAAGGCATTGAATTTTAGGGTTAAACCGAAGACAGCAAAGCAGCAAAGCGGGGGGCGTCAGCCCCCCGGCAGGATAATGTCTATTTAAGATCGATACCGGCATCTTTTGCCGCATCACCGGCATGCCCGGCAAAGATCCCGGCAAAGTCACGGTTTTCCCCAAGGCCCTCGGCCCTGACAATCACTTCAAATCCGTTTTTCTCAAGAACGGTTTTCCAGGAATCCTCCTCGTCACCGGCCATATCGTTCATGGCATGATCTCCCGCAACCACCATGAAGGGTTTAAGAACCACCTTTTTGACGCCGTATAATCTTAAGAACTCCATTACATCTTCAAGTCCGGGAAACCCTTCCACATTACCGATGGTGGTCACAACACCGGAATAGGTCTTCCGCATTGCTGCAGCAAACTCAAGATACGCCCCTCCGGGAAAATATTCATTTCCGTGTCCCATATATACGAGACCGGCTTTTTCCCTGGCTGCCAGCTTCGCATCAGGGGCCATTGCCTTTGCAAGCGCGGCGATATCCTCGGCATAGGGGAATTTCGTACCATAGGTGCCCAGGGCAGGCCTGCCAAGGGCAACTTTCCGGAAGGGTTTGTATTTTCCCTTCTTAAAGGTGCCCATGTCCATCAGGGCTTTTACGTAAGTGTGCAGGTCAAGGAACTCCTCGCCCATGGACACATGGGTGGGCTGAATTACGATATTGTCATAGCCCTCATTCTGCAAATCGGCTATGGTTGCCAGCGGGGTTTTCACATGAAGGATATCCCTGGGGATTTCAGGGTGGGCTTTGATATAAGCGGGGTCTTTGGCCCTGCGCTGCCATTTTTTACGGATGATATTTGAGGTAAATGCCATCCGGACTTCAGTCTCCGGGAATTTCTTCTCGATTTCAGCACGGATATTGAGCAGGCTTTTCAGGGCAGGTTCAACACTTGTTCCGAACATGGCAAGAACAACCGCGCTTTTGTGTTCAACGTGATAATCACCGCTGGCAAAACTGTTTGGGGCGGAAAACAGCAAACTGATGGCAACCGCGAAAAAAACTGACTTTAACTTCATAAAAAACTCCATTCTTTCACGGCCTGGAAAATAAAAATCCAGACCAATTTAAAATTGATCCGGAATATCCCTTTCTTCTCCCAGATATGATATTGTCCGCACCTTGTCCGGAGAATGCGAACGATTTACCAGGCAGGTCTTCTGACTTACGGATCATCCTTGTGCTGCGCCTTCCCGTTAATAACAGTGGCAGAATGCAGCGCTTGTCCCCGATTACAGCGGCGGGCCCGTTTCCGATTCCAACGGAATTCCCTATTCAGCCTTTCGGCACCAGGTAAATTTGCTCTTCCTTGCTACAAATGAGCCGGCCAAATGTCAAGAAAAAAAGGCCCGCCGGGCAATACCGCCAGCGGGCCCAAATAATCAGGAAAGGTCCTGATGTAAACCCAGTACCTTAAAATTCAATCTGCCATTTGGCACCGCCGTAGGTGATCTCATCCTGTCCGGATTCATTATAATCCACCACACCGATCTCGGGAACGATACTGACGCCTTCGGCCAGGGTTACGGGGGCGCTCAGGTAATAACTGTGCACTTCATCACTGTCATTCACGTACAGGCCGGCGTTGCCGTAGTCCAGGTCCACGTATCCGTAACCGATTTCAAGGGAAAGCATA
>JAKSAX010000429.1 GCA_022361395.1 Desulfobacterales bacterium
CTATGAATGAATTGATGATGGATGGGAGTGGGAGCATTTTCAATAAATTTGAGCCCTCCTTCGGTGATTTCCACGTGAACCTGCCGCCTGTCCTTGCTTATTCTGACCCGGTGAACCAGCTCCCGCTTTTCCAGGCGGTCTACGATACCAGTGACAGTGCTGTTGTTGATAAAAACGATTTTGGTTAGGGCGCCAATGGCTATGGGGCCGTGGCTGGCCACTTCCCGAAGGCAGATAAGCTGGGGCAGGGTGATTTTATACTTTTCCTGTAATTGCTTGGAATGGCGGGACATTTCCTGAATAATTTGCCGCAACCGCATCATGATCTGCATACTGATATTTTCTTCCATTCACAGCTCCATATAATCCTGTTTTAACAATTTCTGCAAGTATACCTGAAAGAACTTTTGTATGGCAAGAAGATTAAACTGGCATCAGACCGGAATGCCAAGTTGTCTGAGTCATGATTTTAGTAATTTTTAAAAAAGGAAGATCCCACAATATGTTCCATATTTTTGGATATATTTCCAGTATGCCGGGAGATTATAGGTAGGCTCTGAAAAATGTTACTTAACTTTGTTCCCAGTTCTTTAGGGAGAGGTCAGGTTTAATTAAACCAGGTATCATTTTCCATATAGGCTTTTTCCAATAGCTCCTGATGGGCTTTTAATTCATCTCCCATACCTGATGCCAAGGTGTGAAGTAAATAGTGGATCAGGCTGATGATGGATACCGGATTGCCGAGAAACGGAATGCTTTGCTGGGGGGCAACCAGGATATGATCACTGAATTGGGCCAGGGGACAAGCCGGACTGTCCGTGATCAGCACCTGCTTCATATTTTGCCTTCTCGCGATTTTGCCTAATCGTATCAGTTCATTGGGATACCTTGATGTAGCGATGAGAACGATAAGCGACCCCTCGGGTGCAAATACCATTTGGTCAATGGATGTGTTGTCGCTGCCGTTTAGTATGGTTACATTGCTGCGGATCTTAGAGAGGGTCCAGCCCAGGTAATGGGCTGAGGAAAAGGAAAGCCTGGCACCGATGACATAGATGTGAGACGCAATTTTTAACAGATGCCTGACCTCTTTTGCAACTTCCAGATCCACCCCTTTTTGCATGGCATTGATATCGTCCACATCCTGGTTGACCAGCCGGAGCAGTTCTTCATCATCCCCGCCTTTAACCGGCCGTTTTATGTTTCCCCGTTCAATAAGGGTCAGCTTCCTGTCAATAAGATCTCTGAGGGCAGAGATAAACAGGGCATAGCTTTTGAATCCCAGCTGCCGGATAAAGCGGATGACGGTTGCCTCGCTGGTGCCCACAGCAGCCGCCAGCTGCCGGGTGGTCATGAATACGGCCTTGTCAGGGTTGGACAGGACATAGGTGGCCAGCAGTCTGCCCTTGGCTGCCAGGGACTCGTACTCCCTGTCAATGATCTTTGGAAGGGAGGGTATCTCTTTTCCCACGCTTACTCCTTTGAAACAAAATATTTTGAAAGGAAATGTTACATCTCTTGGGCGGGAAGTGTCAAGGGGGATCAATTGAACCAGATATCATTTTCCAGGTATGCCTGTTCCAGTTTCTCCTGATAGGTCTTTAACTCCTCCTTCATATCACCGGCAAGACAGTTGAGCAGATAATGAATCAGGCTGATCAGGCTGGTCGGGTTGCCCAGGAAGGGGACAGAGGCCTGGGGAGCCACCAGGGTATGGTCGCTGAAGGGGACCAGGGGGCAGGAGGAGCTGTCCGTAATCAATATTTGCTTAAACTTCTGGCGCCTGGCAATTTTACCCAGGCGTATGAGCTCGTTGGGATATCTGGAGGTGGAAATAACCACAACACAGGTTCCCGTTGGGGCAAAGACCATCTGGTCCATGGTGGTCCGGTCGCTGCCGTTCAGTATGGACACGTTTTTCCTTATTTTTCCCATGGTCCATCCCATGTAATGGGCCGAGGAATAGGAAAGCCTGGCCCCCATTACAAAAACTGCGGGACTTTCCCTGAGAATCTTTCTGACCGCTTTGATCCGGACCGGATCCACCTGGTTTTGCATGGCTTTGATATTTGTGATATCCTGACTGATCAGCCAGTCCAGTTCCTTGTCCTCCCGGCCCATGATGGGCTGGGTCATTCGTCTCCGTTCCATGAGGGTGAATTCACGATCTATGAGATCCCTGAGGGCTGAGATAAACCCGGCATAGGAATCATAGCCCAGTTGCCGGACAAAACGGACAACCGTTGCCTCGCTGATACCGCCGGCAGCCGCGCCCAGCTGCCGGGTGGTCATAAACACGGCTTTATCCGGCCTGGAACGTACAAAGTCGGCCAGTACTTTTCCTTTGCCGGCAAGGGAGTCGTATTTTTCATCTATAATGCCCTGGAGTCCCGTGGAACCTGAAGTGATCATATCTTTTTGTGTAATTTTAAGGTTGAAAGATAGTTTTGATGGCAATTGTTACATAATTTTATGATATCTGTCAAGTTGCGGCATGAATTCGCCTGTTTTTGTACCAAAACCACGGATGCTGAATCATAATTGAGAGGTTTGGGCTTTGTTTGATTTGATGCGGGATTGACTGTTGCTGAGCGCGTCAAGCCCTTGATGGTATGGTGGTTTTGTTCAATACTGCGAGAGAGGACGGCGTTGCAGAGTCGTCTGTCATTGCGCTGAATGTAACGTATTTTATCAAAAAACATTTTTCCTTGACAAAGAGCGATGGGTATGAAAGTTTTTGTTAAATATTTTGTGATCAGGAGGAAAAATGAGGATCGAAATTCCAATATGTCCTGAGTGTGAAAAGGAACTGGCTCTGGAGGCAACCCAATGCCATCATTGCTCAAAGCAGGTTGCCGCTGTAAAGTTTAAACAGATTGCCGGTTGGAGATGGATTGACAGGGTGTTTCTCCTCCTTTCCGTTGGTATGTTCTTTTCCTTTTTCACGCCCTGGTGTCCGGGGGAATTCCTTTCCAGGGAAACGCCTCTGTCCCCGTTTACCATGTTGCTGAACCTGATTGACCTTGAAGTGGATTTCCTTGAGTCCTACGATATATTAAGAATGGTACTCATTGTTCCGGCTCTCTCCCTGTCTCTTTTTTTTATGGTTTATATGGAGGCCCGCCTCAAGAATACCCCGTTTCCGGGGTTGTTTCTTATCGCCTGCATCCTGATAGCCGTGCTGCCGTTTATTTTTCAGACGCTCTCCGGCGTTCTGTCGTGGGGGGTGGCCATTTTATTTGTATGGGGGGCGGGGTACTATCTGACCCGGTGTTATAAGAACGGCACTCTTGGCAGGGTGGCCTACTATCTTTTGTTTATCTTTATCCTGGTCTCTGTTTTTCTTTACCTTTTTGATCTGTCCTCGGAATTTTATGCCGGGCTGGACCGCATAAACCTGAGAGAGACCTGGGGGTTCTGGAGTGCCTGGGGGATTGCAGGCCTGCTTGTAACACTTGCCGTCCTCTACAATATGCGTTCAGTTGAAGACTTCTGGGTGGTGTTGTTTGCCCTTGGGTTCTCATGGATTGCCTACGCAAACCTGGTCCATCCGTTCTTTGTTTCCGGTCCCGTTAAATTCATTGCCGATAACCTGCCCGGGATGTTTACACAGCTTCTGGCCCATATAAGGATTGTAGGCATCGCTTTGATCATCGCCATAATACTGGGAGTTCCGGTCGGTGTATATATTACGCGTCATCCTGGCCTTGCCGGATTTGTCCTGTATATTTCCAGTATTCTGATTACTATTCCCAGTATTGCCATGTTCGGGTTCATGATGCCCATACTGTCAAGTATCGACAAGGCCTGGGACGGGGTAAGCGGGATCGGGATCGGGGTGGTGCCGGCCATTGTTGCCCTGGCCCTGTATTCGCTTCTCCCCATTATCAGGAATACCTATATTGCGCTTAAAAATGTAGACCCGGCAACGGTTGAGGCGGGGAAGGGGATGGGCATGACAAGTCTTCAGCTTCTCCTGAAGCTCCAGCTGCCCCTGTCCGCTCCCATCATCATGGCCGGTGTGAGGACAGCCGTGGTCATGGGCATTGCCATTGCCGCCTATATCGGGGCCGGTGGACTGGGGCTCTTTGTCAGCGAGGGACTTGAGATGTCAACCAACGATTCGGTGATTGCAGGCGCCCTGGCCATGAGCATTCTGGCGGTTGTGGCGGATATATTTCTTTCAAAGGTGGAAGACTTAGTAACACCAAGCGGCCTTAAAGTCAGACAGGGAACAGATTAATACTAAGGAGATAATTATGGGAACGATGTTAAGCCTTCAGAAAGTAACGAAAATATATCCCGGGGCCGGGCATATCAAGGCGGTTGACGAACTCTCCTTTGACCTTGAGGAAGGTGAAATCTGCACGGTGGTGGGCCCTTCCGGATGCGGGAAGACCACAGCCATGAAGATGATCAACCGCCTGATCCCCATCACCAGCGGAAAAATCTATATTGACGGCAGTGATATCTCGCGCCTCAACACCATAGAGCTGCGGCGGCGCATCGGATATGTGATCCAGAATATCGGCCTGTTTCCCAATATGACCATTGGGGAAAATATTGCCATTATCCCCAAGCTTCTGAAGTGGGATAAACCAAAAATCGATGAAAAGGTTTTGCGGCTTCTGGAGCTGGTGAGCCTGGACCCTGATGAGTTCAGGGACCGGGATCCCAAAGAGCTTTCCGGCGGCCAGCAGCAGCGGATCGGCGTGGCAAGGGCCATGGCAGGAGACCCGCCCATCATGCTCATGGACGAACCATTCGGCGCCATTGATCCCATTAACCGGGGCAATCTGCAGAACGAGTTCTTAAAGGTCCAGGAAAAGGTTAAAAAAACCATTGTATTTGTCACCCATGACATTGATGAGGCCATCAAAATGGGGGATAAAATCTGTCTTTTAAAGGACGGCCACCTGGTCCAGTTCGCCTCTCCCGAAGAGATGCTGACCCATCCGAAAAACGATTTTGTGGCTGATTTTGTGGGTGGCGACCGGACACTTAAACGCCTGAACCTGTTTACCATAAAACGGGCCATGAGGGAGGATCCCCCCCTTATCCACCGGGATGAAACCATTGAAACCGCCCATACCCTGTTTTCCAAAACAGATTCCCGGTACCTGATCTGCATTGATTCCGACGGTATCCTCACCGGCATGATCGCAAGGGACAGCATTCCTGACACCGCATCCAGGGTTGAGGATGCAGCCGCCCCCACCCAGGCATGGATGACGGCCCAGGCAAGCCTTAAGGACGGGCTCTCCGAAATCTTCACCCATGACTACGGCTTTCTCATTGTTGTGGATGACAGTAAGAAAGTTCTTGGATGGCTTCACACGGAAGATATCAAAGAGACTTTGAAAGGATAGTTTCATGACGACACGGATTATATTCCACCTGCTCAAAAGAGTGGCACCCGTCATTTTAACCGTTTGTTTCATTGCATGGCTCTATGCCTATTACGGGGCGTGGGCGTATACGGCTAAAAACCTTTCCGAGTTTTTCAAACTGATCTATGAGCACTTTCTCCTGGTCATTATCAGCGCCATCTGTGCCATTGTGGTGGGCATCACCCTGGGCACGGTGATGACGCGGAAGGGAATGGAAAAGGTGGCACCGGTGATCATGGCCGTGGTCAATGTCTGGCAGTCGGTTCCATCTCTCGGTGTCATTGCCCTGGCCTATGGGTTTCTTCCGCTGATCGGTCTGTCCGGCATCGGCATGACTCCGGCCCTGTTCGCCCTGTTTTTCCACGCTGTCGCCCCCATTGTCAGAAACACCTATGCCGGAATTGACGCCGTGAGCAAAGATGTTATTGAAGCAGCCACAGGCATGGGGATGACCAAGCGCCAGATCCTCTGGCAGATAGAACTTCCCAATGCCCTGCCCGTTATTGCAGGCGGGATCAGGACCTCCACCGCCATTATTGTCGGGACCGCTCCCCTGGCATTTCTGATCGGCGGCGGAGGACTCGGGTTCTGGATATTCACCGGCATCGCCCTGGTGGACATGGGAATCATGATGGCCGGGGCCGTTCCCGTGGCCCTTATTGCCATGCTGTTTGACTTCTGCCTTGCCCGGTCTGAAAAGCTGTTTATCTCCAGGGGAGTCCGGACAGATGAGATCAAACCGGCCTGATCACAGTTAAGCCGGGGTTACCCCCCGGGATTACCAACCGGTCCGGCCGTTTGCATAGTTTGTTGTGTTCATAATGACCGCAACCATAATTAATTCATATAATCAGGAGGGTTTTATTGTGAAAAAATTAGTTCTTTTACTGACCGCTCTGGCGTTCATTGCCGCACCCATGTCAGCCATTGCCAAGGCACCCGTCAAGGTCGCTTCCAAGGCCTTTACCGAGCAGGTGATTCTGGGCAAGATCATGGTGGCGCTCTTAAAGGACAGGGGAATCCCTGTGGAAGACCGCACAAGTCTGGGCGGAACCAACGTGAACCGTGAGGCCCTTGAGCAGGGCCAGATTGATGTTTACATGGAGTATACCGGAACCGCATGGCTCTCCCTGATGAAGAAAACAGAGATTATCAGGGATGCAAAACAGCTTTACGCCAAGGTTAAGGCTGAAGATGAAAAAAAGGGCCTGGTATGGCTGGCCCCTGCAAAGTTCAACAATACCTATGCCATTATCATGAAGGCATCCACAGCTGACCAGATGGGAATAACCTCTCTTTCCCAGTGGGCGGACTGGACAAAAAACAACCCCGGCAAAATGAGCGTTTCCACCAATGCGGAATTCTATTCCCGGGCTGACGGCTTCAAAGGGATGATGGGGCATTACGGCCTGACGTTCGGACAGGATATCCCGGATGCCAACGTTAAAAAAATGAAAACCCCCCTTGCCAAAAAAGCGGTCAGGGACGGACAGGCCCTCTGCGGCATGGCCTTTGCCACAGACGGTGAAATCAAGGATTATGCACTCACCGTTCTTGAAGACGATAAGAACTACTTCCCCATCTATAATCCTGCGCCTGTGATCAGGGCAGAGGTATTGGAAATGTATCCCGAGGTTAAGTTCATCCTGAGCGAAATCGGCGCTTCCCTTGATACCGCCACCATGACTAGACTTAATTACAGGGTCAATGTAAAAGGTGAAAAACCTGAGGCTGTTGCCAAGAGCTGGCTTGTCGGTGTTGGTTTGATTATTAAGAAACGCAAATAAAATAGGATTGTGTAAAAGGCCCGGATTTCGTTTATGATCCGGGCCTTTTTATTCTTACCTGCCACTACCCGTCTAACATGAAGTGAATTTTATGGAAAAGGGGAACTAATTTCTGAGCCGCCCCTTAGGAAGCGTTACAAAAGATCAGGTAACTTTGGAGCCGCCCCTTAATACTTTACAAGCCCGAAGAACCGTCGCAATCTTCCGTAAAACTGCCGCATCGGATTGGAAAATATTTTGCTGTAGTTGTCAACGATACCCTTGGCTTTATCCGGTTCAAACACATCCTGGAACAGGCGGTTTTTATGTTTTGAAATCCAGATGTAAAAATCAGCTTCGGTTCTGTGGGGGAATTTATCTATAATTTTATTCTCACGGATTAAGTCCCTCAGGGGCGAGTAGATGTTGTCATGCCATGATAAGGCGGCTTCCCGGACGCTGAACTCTCTTTGCTCTTTTTTTTCCAGGTAAAACCTGTGCCGCTGGATATGCTCCATGAGAATGGGGTATCCTCCTAGAACCGTGAGGTGAAGACTGTGGTGTGGTCTCTCTTTCAGCCCGGTTTGTACTAAAAAGCGCTGGTAGGTTTCAAGGATGGCGATCTGCTCAAAATCCGTTTTATCGTCCAGGGAAAGGTCACAGTTATACTCAAATACCTTGGCCTCAATGGCGGTTCTCTTTTTGGCCTTGGCAACGGATATCCTGTGGTGGCCGTCCTTGACAAAATAGGCGTTGCAGACCTTGTAAAGCTCCACCGGCGGAAGGTCCCTGCCGGATTCCACGGCGATCTCAATATCTTTCCACCGGTTTCTCAGGTTTTCGTCCAGGGGGAGAAAGTGCCTTGTGAAATTCCGGTAACGCCCCTGGCTGCCGATGATCGAGGCCAAAGGGACCCGCCGGATACCGATATCCTTTCCATACCAGAGCTGGAGCCTTTCCTTGATATCATCAAAGGGGAGGAGCTTTTTGGATCTGCGAAGAAGATGGTCTTTGAGTTCCTGGGTGACGGCTTTTGACATGGCCTTTGAAAAGGCGATATCAGCCTGGGTCTTTGATGACAGTTCCTTTCTTTGCTTATCATCAAAAGTACCCATATCAGACGTCCAGTATCTGCCAGTGATTTACATTAATAATCCGGGTGCCGTGGACTTTGGTTTTATATTTGTTGTTCCGGACCATTGTATGGCCGTGAAAATGGTACTTGGGCCGGTACTGTTTGACAAACATTTTCAGGGCTTCAAATCCCTTGTGAGTTCTGGTAGACTCATCATGCACGCCGAGAATGGGAGAATGGGTAATTAAAATATCAAGATAACGCCTGTGCCTGAGCCGGTTGTAGATAAGATAAGGAAACAATCTGGCAATTTTGCCGTGCATCTGCATTTCCGTGTACATTAATTTAGCATCGTTGTACTTTATTGAACCGGACAGCCCCCCGATGATTTTGCCTTTGAAAAGAACAGTGCTTTCGTCCAGGCAGGTGCACCCGTTGATATGCCGGCCGTAAAGCTGCGTATCATGGTTCCCGAGCACATAAAACAAGGGCACATTCAAAATATTTACCAGATACTCCAGATAGGATGAGGGCAGATCCCCGCAGGCAATTATGAGCTCAATCCCTTCAAGTTCAGGCATTTTCTGTCCCGGGGTAAAGAAGGACTCTTCAACTTTATCACTGACGGCAAGTATTTTCATCTTATCGGGTATTGTTGATTGCGGTTAGGCCGGGTGTCAGAAATAAACCTCCCAGGTAGTTGGCGCGGCATTTACAATGGCGGCCTTCCACGCAGGCCTTTTACTTTTACGTGGGCGATTTAAATTTGATCCCGCGCCTTATTCATTCATAATTAGAGGTGAAAGAAACAAAAGTCAATAAATTTTGACTGAAAACGAAGTTTTTGAAACAATAATAGGCATATTGTTTGGGGTTTAAGGTGGTTTTTAATGATTTGGTAGCTTTTGTTACAAACTTCTTGACAAGTGTTTCATGGCATGTCATTAGAGATGAAAGTCAATATGAAAATCAACTTAAAAATTATGCCATAACATAAAGAAAACAAGGAGATGGTCATGAATTTAATGGGGTTACAAGGCGGACAGTATCAGCCCCTTTCACAGGAGCAGGTTGAAACAATACACGGGGCTGCACTGCAGATCCTTGCAAAGACCGGTATTACCTATGAAACAGGCCTGGAAGCCACCGTGGAAATGCTGGAGGCCAGCGGTGCCGTCATAGACCGGGAAGAGAAAAAAATCAAGTTTCCTGCATCGTTGATTCAGGATGCCGTGGACAAGGCCCCTGAACAGGTCGTGCTCTGCGGACAGGATCCGAAAAACGATCTCAACCTCACCGAGGACCGGGTACACATGGGAACCGGCGGGGGAACCATCAAGATCCTGGATCCGGATACAGGTGCGATCCGTGCCACGACCCTTTCCGATCTCCATGACGTATCCCGGCTGGTGGACCAGCTGGACAATATTCATTTTCTGGTCCGGCCCTGTATCCCCACGGATATTGATAAAAAAGATTACGACATCAACATGTTTTACACCTGCCTGAGAGGTTCCGGCAAACATGTGATGTCCGGTGTTAATGACGAGCAGGGCCTCCACAATGTCATTGACCTGGCATCCATGATTGCCGGCTCCAGGGAAGCGCTTGCCGAACGCCCCTTTATCTCGGTGATCACCTCATTTGCCATCAGTCCTTTGAAACTGTGTACCCAGTCCACCCTGATCATGCAGGAAGCCATCCGGAACCGGATTCCGGTGGCATTGTCTTCCGCCCCCATGGCAGGTTCCACCTCGCCGCTGACCATGGCAGGCACCCTGGCCCAGCTCCATGCGGAAGAGCTGGCCGGTATTGTCATCTGCCAGCTGACAAATCCGGGAGCCCCACTGCTTTACGGCGGGATACCCGGCATGGCCAACCTGGCCACCATGGGCTATTGCGGCGGGGCCGTGGAATGCGGAATGATGAATGCGGCCATTCACCAGATGTCCGCCCATATAAAGGTACCCAATTACAACTCTTCGGGGCTGTCCGACAGTAAGCTGCCCGATGCCCAGGCAGGATATGAAAAAGCCTTTACCACCGTACTCAATGCCATGGGCGGTTCCAACTACATCCACCATGCCGCCGGTATGCTCGAATCCATGCTGACCATTGCCCACGAGCAGTTTGTCATTGACGATGAAATCATCGGCAATGCCTGCAAGGTACTGCAGGGTATTGAGGTGGATGAAGACCACCTGGCCCTGGAGGTGATGGACTCAGTGGGTCCCGGCGGCAACTTCATGACCTCACCCCATACCATGAAACACATCAGGAGCGAATACTATAATTCAAACGGCGTAGCCGACAGAAAGAACCGGGACAAGTGGGAGGCCGAAGGATCAATGGATGCCCGCCAGCGAGCCCTTGGCATTGCTAAAAAGCTTCTGGCCAATGAAAAGTCATATATACCCGAAGCGGTGGATCAGGCCATCCGGGAAAAATACAACATCATCCTGCCCTCATAAGGAGTTCGAAAATGACAGACTTTAACGCAATGATTGATACCCTGGTATCCTGTGATGCAGACAAACTTACAGGCCTTGTAAATGATGCCCTTGCCGAAAATACGCCGGCCGGTGATATTCTCAACAAAGGCCTGATCGCCGGAATGGATATCGTGGGTGAAAAAATGGAAAACGGGGAAATGTTTATACCCGAAGTCCTCATGGCGGCCCAGGCCATGGGAAGTTGTCTGGATATTCTCAAGCCGCTCTTAGGGGATGATGATGCCTCATCCGGAGCCAGGGTTGTCATCGGCACGGTAAAAGGTGATCTCCATGACATCGGGAAAAACCTTGTGGCCATGATGATGGAAAGTGCAGGCCTTGAAGTCCACAACCTTGGCGTAGATATCCCTCCTGAGGATTTTGTGTCGGAAATAGAGAAGAAAGATGCCCAGATCGTTTGCCTGTCAGCCCTTTTGACCACAACCATGCCGGCCATGAAACAGACCGTGGATGCCATTGTTGAATCCGGTTTGAGAGACCAGGTTAAGATCATGGTGGGCGGTGCCCCCGTAACCCAGGCATTTGCCGATGAAATCGGTGCGGACGGGTTTGCAGCCGATGCGGGCTCTGCCTCTAAAATGGCCAAATCCTTTATCAGTTAAGGATCGGCTTCAAAATTACTTGATCTTTTGTTTTGAAAATACCCAGTCTTTTAAGGGTTTTTGGAAACAATTTAGATCAAGTTATCTTGTAACGATTCCTAAGGAGAAGATGATGTTTGAAGTGATAGGAGAGCGAATCAATACCTCCAGAAAACCGGTCCAGGCAGCAGTTGCCGAGCGGGACGCCGACTATATTATTGATGATGTAAAAAAACAACAGGAAGCAGGTGCCACCTTCATTGATGTCAATGCCGGTGCCCGCATCGGCCATGAGGAAGAGGATATGCGCTGGCTTCTGGACACGATCCAGCCCGTTTGTGAGATCCCGTTAGCCCTGGACAGCCCGGATCCGGCCATCCTCGAAATGGCCTTTGCCATGGTGGAGAAGACCCCTCTGGTCAACTCCATCTCCCTGGAAAAAGAGCGGTTTGAGGCCATGATGCCCTTTCTGGACGGCAGGGAGTGCAAGATCATTGCCCTGTGCATGGATGACGCCGGTATGCCGGGCTCAAGTGACGACATCCTGGGCCGGGCCCGAAAACTTGTATCCGAGCTGAACAGCATCGGCATCGCAACATCCGACATCTATGTGGATCCCCTGGTGCAGCCCATTTCCACAGATGCCGGCAAAGGCGTCATGGTGCTGGATGCAGTACGGGCCATCAAAGCCGAGTTTCCTGAGGTTCACATCACAGGCGGCCTGTCCAATATTTCCTACGGCCTGCCCCAGCGTCATATCATCAACCGGACCTTTGTCACCCTGATGATGGATGCAGGCATGGACTCCGCCATTATTGATCCCCTTGACAGGAAAATCATGGCGACAATCAGGACTGCGGACATGCTGCTGGGCCATGACCAGTTCTGCATGCAATACCTCCAGGGTGTCCGTTCAGGGGCAATTGAGAGTTAAGGAAATGAGACTATGACACCCAACCAGAAAACCCTCTCCTTTATCCGTGACACGGTATGGACAGATCTGCCACCCCATGTTCAGCACCAGGCAAAACGCTGTTTGATGGATGCCCTGGGCGCTTTGATCGCAGGACACGGAACCCCGGTGGGAAAGTTAATGGAAGAGATGGCAGTTGAACAATTTCCCGGGGACCAGGCAGCCATCCTGGTCTCCGGGACCCGTGTCTCGGCTGCCGGAGCCGCCTTGGCCAATGGTTTTTCGGCCAATGCCCTGGATATTGATGACGGATACCGACCCACCATGGGCCACCCCGGCGCCTGTGTCCTGCCCCCGGCCCTGACGGCCGCCCAGTTGTCCGGCTGCAGCGGGGCCGAGCTCATTACCGCTCTGGCCCTGGGGTATGAAATCGGAACCAGGGCCGGGCTGATCCGGCATGCCACCTATGAGACCTATCATTCATCCGGGTCCTGGGGGGCTGTTGCCGGGGCAGCTGTGGCAGGCAAACTCCTGAACATGGATGAAACTCAGCTCTGCCATGCCCTGGGCGCTGCCGAGTACCACGCACCCATTGCGCCCATGATGAAGTGCATTGAAGTGCCAGGCATGGGAAAGGACAGTATCGGATGGGGATGTATGGTGGGCATGATGTCCGTTCTCATGGCCCAAAAGGGGTTTACGGGCATCAATCCGCTGTTTGACGATACGCCCGAGCCTGGGTGGGTGGATTCCCTGGGTATGGACTGGGAGATCATGAGTCTTTATTTTAAACCTTACTCCGCCTGCCGCTGGGCACAGCCCGGGGTGGACGGCGCCTTGAAACTGGTTCGGGAAAAAGGTATTCTGCCCAAAGAGATTGAGACAATAAAGGTGTATACCTTTGAAGAATCCGCTGCCCTGAGCATGGCATACCCGGAAAACACCGAAGAAGCTCAGTATAACATCGCCTTTCCCATTGCGGCCGCCCTGCTGGACGGGGAAGTGGGGCCGGGGCAGAACTTGCCGCCCAGGCTCTTTGACCATGATATAAGAGAGATCATGGACAGAATTTCCATTGTTGCCGAGGACAGGTTTCAGAAGAATTTTCCGGCCAGGGCTGAATCCGAGGTGGAGATAACCACAACACAGGGTAAGGTGTTCACCTCAGGGATAATGTCGGCCAGGTGGGATGCAGCCTGTCCTCCCGAGGACCAGGAGCTTAAAGCCAAATTTGCCTGGCTGGCGGAACCGGTGCTGGGAGCGAGCAAAACCAAAAAACTGATGACCGCGGTCATGGGGTTGGAACGTGCTGAAAATCTGGATGAATTTTTCAGCCTCTGCATGAGATAAATCACCGGTGCAGGACCGGGGGACGAAGTTAGGGGGAAGCTTATGTGCGGGATTGTTGTCTACTACGGAGATGCGGAAAACCGGCTTACCCGGATCCTCACCGGGATGTGGGCCATCATTTACAGGGCGCCGGACAGTACCGGTATCGGCCTGCTGGGAAACGATCTTGAACCCTTAAGGATCCGCAGGGAACTGGGATCTGTTGAAAACCTCATTGACCGGCTGATGGTGGAACCGGTCTTTGATGAGACAGAAGTCCGGTCGGCTGCAGCCATGGAGGAGGGCAGCGGTGATCACGCGGATTTCATTGCCAGGCGCCAGGATGCGCTGCTGTCATTTGAGGGGTATAGCGGTCAAGGTCCCAGGGACTATCCAAGATGGTCACAACTTACAGATACTGAAACAATAAGGCTCATGGAGCCTGGCACGCCGGGAAATCCCAAGATTCAGGAGACCTTTCCCATTGACTCTCCCAAATCCTTGAAAACAGCCATTAACCGGATGGTAGTCGATTACGACCTTCCGCTGGCCGTGGTGGAAAAACTGATGCAGCAGGGCTTTGAGGCTGAGGCGCTGTCCAGGGATCTTCCCGTGGCAATGCCGGATCTGTTCCGGGAATTCCGCCAGATCTTCAACCGGTATGCCTATGATGAATATGCGGAGCGGCCGGTGAGGGTGGTTCAGGCGGAGGGACAGAAACACCCCTATGCCAGGAAATATGCCTGGCAGGTCCTGCGGAGAGTCATCGTCATACTGCCTCCGGACTTCACCACAGACGGTGTGACCGTCCTGTTCCGTTATCTGGAATCCTGCATGCTGGCCTCCCATACCCGGGATACGGCAGATCGTATCCAACAGATTTTTTCAAGTTTCTGGGAGGTGCGTAACGCCCGGCGCGCCCCCCGTTGGCAGGTACTTTTTCAAGCGGAAAAAAATGTCAATGTCTACGGCCTGGCGGCTGCATCTGTCATGGCTTGTTTTCAGACTGAGGTCTATATGAAACAGGGGATAGAAGCGGAAAACGGCCGTTTTCTGCCCCTGGGTCATGTACCCGGTCCTACCCACCCGCTGCTGCTGCGGTTTATGAGCCAGCCTGTGATCGGCCAGGGCCGGTGGGCCATCCAGTCCTCTATTTCCGTGAAAAACGCCCATCCCTTCATGGACAGGAACCAGAAACGGGCCGTTGTACTCAACGGGCAGTTTGACTCAGAGGTTGAAAGCAGGCTCCAGGAATACCTGACCCGGGTGGCTGGATTTTCACTTCGCACGGACAACTCTACCGAATTGTTCGCCATGCTCTGGGGACTTTACTTTGATACGGCCTTTTGGGAGAACCGCCGGTACAAGGCCATCGAAGATCAGCACCGGCTGGGGCTGGAAGAACTGTCCATCTCCAGCCAGTCCATTGACTATACCATTTTCAGGAACCTTTCCGGCAAGTCGATGCATGACATCGATGAGATGGCCTTTATCCGGGCCGTGGAGGCCATGATTCCTTCCGGTGGGCAGTTTGCGGTTTCAGGTATCAGCCGGATCTCTCCGGACAGGCTTTTCCTGGCCGCCCATAA
The DNA here is from genome assembly GCA_022361395.1 of Desulfobacterales bacterium. Classification (GTDB taxonomy): domain Bacteria; phylum Desulfobacterota; class Desulfobacteria; order Desulfobacterales; family Desulfobacteraceae; genus Desulfobacter. The sequence goes on from JAKSAX010000429.1 coordinate 15,157, forward strand.
ACGGCCGATATACATTGTCAAACGAAAGGAGACCGATGATTTCATGGTGGTCTCGGATATCAACGCCGCCCTGGGTCTTTTCCCCCAGGATCTGATCCAGACCACCCGGAAACACTTGAGAAAACTGCTGCAGGCCTATTCGAAGAAATCTGTGATTGTGGAACCGGACTTTTTCGAGGATGATACGTTGCCGGATAAGTCAGATACACAGGACGACGACTGGTTCAGGCAGGAAAAAATGAGGCTGCTGGCCCCCTTCAGGGTGGAAATATACGCCCTGGACCAGGAAAGGATTTTTGCAAGCATCCGGACCAGGGCGGGCGAGAACGGGGTGATACGGGAGCTTAGCATCCGTGACTTTTCGGGAAAAAAACGGAGCGACATCCGGCCTGAACAGACCTTGCTGACCCCGGTCTCCTTTCAAAAGGATTTCGGTAAGACCTTTTATGAGGAACACCTCATGGAGATGCCGGGACTGCTTTCTGACGCCTTAAAACGGTATACAGACCCGTCCACGGGCCTGCCCCGATTTGATATCCGGCGACGGATAATAGAGCGCAGATTCGGCAGGGACTTAGCTTCCCTAAACCGTATTGTCCTGGTGAGCACGGGATTCAGCTATTGTCTGGCTGAAATCGCTGAAAAGACCATGGAACAGTTTTTTACCGGGGTCAACATCATTGTGGCGACGCCCCTGGAGATCAGCGATACATTTATCAATCCGGACAGGGACCTTGTGATCATGATCTCCTGGTCCGGCACCACCTCGGATATGATTGATGCGGCATCCAGGATGCTCAAAAAGAGTATCCTCATGGTGGGCATCACGGAAAAGCCCTTTTCAGACCTGGCCCTGGTGGTCCGGAAAAGTGCCGGCGTTATCCCTGTACTCAGCGGGGAAGAAGTTACTGTGGCCCCTTTGAAAAGCGCCGTGTGCCTGCTCCTTACCCTTGATCTTTTTTGCCTTTACCTCTCTGTATCCAACTCTGAACACCATAGTGCCGTGGTCAAGCTCACCGGGGAAATGAGCCAGATACCGGCGAAACTCACCCGTATGCTGTCCAGTGAAGCGGTGACGGTTTTCTGCAAGGATGCGGCTCAGGATTATAAACAGGCCCGGCTCCACTATATTGTGGATGCCTTTCATGACGTGGGGGCTGCCAAAGCCGGTGCGCTGAATCTGGAGGTCAATGCGTGGACCTCCATGGGCAACGCCCTTGACTATGCGGAACTGGATGAATTTCTAGCAACCCCAATGACCGGGGAGGAACTGGTCCTGGTCAATGCCACCACCCATCAGCGCCTGGACAAGGCTGTGGAATTCATGAAGGCCCTGAAGGCAGCGGGAAGGCCTTTTTTAGCTGCCGGCGTATTCAGCCGGGAAATGGATGAAATTTCAGACCTGGCAGAACGGGCCGTCATCCTGCCGAACCTGCCTGATTATTTCCAGCCCTTTATCGATCTTCCCTTTATGTTTCTGCTCGGGTTTTATTTCGGCCTGGGCCATGGCCGGCTGGCCGGAGAGATGCCGAGGAACATGGCCAAGTCCGTGACCGCCGGCAGAACAAAAAACGGCAGCAGCGGGTCTCCATCCGATATCCTGGATGATCTTGAGGCCAAGGAGGCCTTAATAGGCGGTATCCCGCCGTGTGATGTGGCGCCTGCAATGGCGTCGGAAGAGCCCCCTCTTTCCTGGATCACCCATGCCAAGGGGCTGGTTGAAGCACAGTATTACCGGGACCTGGTACGCCTTGCCGCTGGCTTCCACGAGCCTGATCCCTTTTCCGCCATGTTCTCGGCTCCCGCAGATACAGGGCCGGTCTCCCGGCTGATTTTTAAGCATCTGGCAGAGGACGGCATCATAATTTTTGTTCCCCTGGACCGTCAGGCAGAGGCCGGATGCCGAAATTTCATCCGGCTCTGGGAGCCATTCCTGAGTATTCCGCTCCAAGTGGAGTTCCCTGAAAAATTATCAGGGGTCAGCACCGAGGACAGCCTGGTGGTGGCAGTGGCGTCACACTGCCCTGCAAGTTTCCGGTTGGCGGAAGTGGCCGGGGAATCACGTGACAACTTGCTCTGGATCGGTCCGGACAACGGCAATGCCGAAGATTATACCCCGTTTGCAGATGCATACGGCGCCTTTTATATGGCCCAGCCGGAAATGGCCTGCGCCCATGAACAGGTGTACACCGCCCTGACCCTGCTTTTTGCCAGGGTTATGTCCCATGAATTTCCAAACCGGGCAAGGCGGCTGGAAAATCATTTCAAGCTGCTACTGCCCGCAGTACGGCAGGTTTTGGGCAACCCCACCCTCCGCCAGCGAATTCAAAAGGCGGTTCAGGAGAACCGGCAGTATGAAAAACAGCTCTTTCTGTCTGGTTTCAGGGGGAATTGCACGGCCTGGCAGACCCGGTTGGACGGCCGAACCCCCAAGGGGATTGAGAGTGAACCCTTTGGGGTCTCTGCCTATCATCACCTGGTGCTGTCCGATCCCAGGATAGATGAGAAATTTGTAAGAATCGAACCCCGTGAGGCCATGGTGGCCAGGTATACGGAACGGGAGATCCGGGCTTGGGAAAAACGTTACCTGGGCGGCGCACTGACAGATGATTTCCTCAGGGAATCCTCCATGCCCTTTCATGCGGATGCGGTACTTCCCTTTCTCATTGACGACAAATGGTACCTGCCGGTGCTCAAGCCCGATTATGATGCGGGCGAAGACTGCCTGGTGGTCATCGACGCCACCAGTGACACCCTGTTTGATGCGGCTCTTGATGAACTGGCAACCTTCGGCAGTCGCTATGCCAGGCTGATTGTCATTACCCAGAAAGGATTTGGCCGGGACGCCCGGCTCGCCAACCTGAAGAAGTACCCTTTAAGCCATATCCTGCTGGTGCCGGGACTGACCGGGACGGACGGCAGTCCCGGAATCCTTTCAGACTTCCTGCTTCCGGTGGTGGTGAACCTGGTGGGCGTGGCAATGAAGTCCCTGGACGGCAGCATGTCATCCCCGTCTTCAGGTTAAAGGGAGCAGCGTCCTTCCCTTTTTGTTGGACCGGGACAGCATGACGTTTGATCCTGCCTGTGCATTATTGCCGGACCAATAGATATTGTCTATCTTGAAATTTTATTGAAATTTTTTAATAGCGATTGCCAGATTAAATCACGACGTATACCAAATGACGACACTCGCTATTCGTCGCCCCGGGTGTTTACAGGCCAACCAGGATATATACCTCCTTAGATTTTTCGATATTGGTATGGCAACCAGCGCAGGGTGGCTTGCCTTGCAGTCGTTATATAGAGGACAGTTTGTTTCTGAAAAATACATACTCCTGTCAACAAGGCATTTATCGATAAGTATCGGTATCATTGAGAGTTGCTGGCGGCATACTCAAATACTTGACATTCATTTGATCCATGGCTTACTTATACCGGATGTTAAATGATCCGGAAGATAAATCAGTTAAGGAGCGTCTGAATGATAATAGATTTTAAAAGTGCCTTACGGAAGGCCGTTCAACAGAACAGGGTATTCGCCGGCACTTCAGATGACCAGGTAAGCCTTATTATGAAGCACGGCATCAAACGCAATTTCAAGGCGGACGAACTTATTGTTCAGGAGGGACAGGAGAATCACAATCTTTTTCTTGTTGTCCAGGGGAATCTGGAAGTCAGGCTCGGGAACCCGCCCGACGACTCCGGTGTGCAGCGAATCTCCGGGATTAAGCTGAACAAACTGGCACCGGGGGATTGTTTTGGAGAGTACTCCCTCATTGACCGGATGACGGTTTCCGCAGATGTAAAAGCAACTACCCAGGGAACGCTTTTCCAGATATCAGGACCTGAGTTCAAGAAGATGATCTCGGCCAATGACGATCTGGCCAGACTGATGTATAAAAACCTTTTGGTCGTACTGGTGAAACGGCTTCGGAAAAAAGACCGGGAACTGGACCTTGTGATGGTGATGACCTGATACTCATGTGGTGTTAAATTTCAGATTAATGAAGATCTGTTTAAAATATTTTTCAGGAACCGGCAACTCGTATAAGATTCTGGATACGTGTAAAAAGTTTTTTATTAACAAAGGATGCGAGGTTGAACTCTCATCTGTCACGGATGAACCGGATATACACGAAGAGGCGGGGTTAATCGGATTCTGCTTTCCGGTTTATGCTTTTGGGATTCCGCGGATCTGCAGGCAGTATTTATCAGGTTTGCCAAAATTTTCAGAACCGGTAAAGGCATTTGTGCTGATTACGGCGGGTGATCCTCAAGAGGCGGGATTCTCCGTCAGGGAAAGCAATGGGATCCTGAAAGCAAAAGGCCTTGACGTGGCTTACAGTGACGTCATCCATATGCCTTCCAACTGGATCGTGGCAATGAACCCGCCGCCAAAACAAGAGGCCCGGCTGATCATCAGCCGCGGTGTTAAAAAGGCAGAGCAAGCGGCCCGGGATATTCTAAATGGTGCAAGCCATCATCATGTGTTTAACTACCCGCCCGGGTACAGCAAGTTTGGATTTTACAAGGATTATTACCTGTTCAAGGCAGGGGTCGGTCATCTGTGGCGGAATTTCAGGACTGACGAAACCTGCGACGCATGCGGATTGTGTGAAAAAATATGTCCGACAGGCAGCATACGGACGGTTAATGAAAGACCCGAATGGAAAAAGACATGTGAGCAGTGTATGCGCTGTGCCAATTTTTGCCCTAAAAAAGCCATCTTCCAGAAGGGTGAAGGCAGTGTAAAAGAAAGAAACAAATATTACGAACCCACCTTTAAGCCGCTGAAACTAAAGAAGCATGAGGACAGATAACCCCGGAGCAGTTTTTTGCGGTCAAACCAAAAGCATATGGAAAAATCCCGATTCAAAGACCCCTGGTACACGCCCTATCATTTTTTACAAAAGCCTGTTGATATCCATTGCCCCAAATGTGACGGGCATGCCCTATCAAAGGGCAGATCAGTTAAACCGGCCATTCCCATGGCAATAAGGCATAATTTACGATAAAACCAGACCATGACCGATCTCATCCTTACAGAAAAACATTCCGTGGCAGCCGACTTTGCCAAAGCCCTTGGGGTAAAAAAAAAAGCAGAGGGGTGTTTTGAGGGAAACGGGTATGTCATTACCTGGGCTGTGGGACACCTTGTGAGCCTCTGTGACCCGGAGGAGTATGATCCCGGTCTGAAAAAGTGGACGCTCGCCACCCTGCCCCTGATCCCCCCGGCCTTTGAGTACAAGCCCATCAAGAGGACCTACAAGCAGTTTAAAATCATAAAGGAGCTGCTGATAAGGAGAAGTTTTGAACGGGTGATCATTGCCACGGATGCAGGACGGGAAGGTGAGGTCATTGCCCGGACCATTCTTTTAAAGGCGGGCTTCCTGGACAAGGCCCGGGTGATGCGGTTCTGGACCAGTCAGGCCCTGGTGCCCGAGGTGGTGAGGCAGGCCATGGAAAACCTGAGGCCCATGTCAGCCTATGACAGGCTCTGGCGGGCCGGATATTACAGGCAGGCCGCGGACTGGCTCATCGGGATGAACTGCACACGGGTGCTCACGGTGCGGTTAAATGACCTGTTTTCCGTGGGCCGGGTACAGACCGCTGTACTGGCCCTGCTGGCAGACCGGAAAAAACTGCGGGATGAGTTCATCCCCGAGCCCTATTGGACACTGAACATCGTATTTGCCAATGAAAAAGGCAGGTGGACGGGCACCTGGTTTAAAAACAAAGAGACCCGGCTCACCGATCCGGAAAAGGCCCGGGCTTTATACGAAAGCCTGACCCGCGAAACCGGGCCGGCAACAGTGGAATCCGTCACCAAAGAGAAAAAACGGGAGCTGCCGCCCTTTCTTTTTTCCCTTACCGATCTTCAGCAGGAGGCCAATAAACGGTTCGGGTTTCCGGCAAAGAAAACCCTGAACTTAGCCCAGAGCCTGTACCAGGATAAAAAATGCCTCTCCTATCCAAGGACCGATTCCAGGGTGCTGGGCACCCAAAACCTGGATATGGTCCGGAGTATTCTTGGAAAATTCAGCACTGCCCTGCCCGATATCTTCTCAGGGGTGGAGGCCCGGCGTGTATCCCTCACAAACAGGCGGGTGTTCAATGATGCAAAGCTCACGGATCATCATGCGCTGATCCCCTTAAAGCCCCTTACGGCAAAGGCATCTTCTGATGAAAAAAGACTATTTGACCTTGTGGTGCGCAGGTTTGCAGCCGCCTTCCACGGGGACTGCCGGTTTGAAAACACCCGGGTGGTCACAGGGTTCGGCAGTGAAACCTTCCTGACCCGGGGCAAGGTTATACTGGAAAAGGGATGGCGGGAGGTGACCGGGGAAAATAAAAAAGAAAAGGAGAGCCAGGGCCATCTGCCACCCCTGGTACAGGGGGATCAGGGAACGGCTGAAAAAATCAGCCAGGAAGAAAAGCTGACCCAGCCGCCCCCAGACTATACAGACTCCCTGCTGCTGAAGGATATGACCAATCCGGGCCGGTATGTCTCTGAAGAGGCCATTAAAAAACTCTTCAGGGGGGATGTCGGTATCGGCACCCAGTCCACCCGGGCCCAGATCATTGAAACCCTGATTTCACGCAGGTATATTGTCCGGGAAGGTAAGAAACTGCTGGCCACGGATAAAGGCTGCTATCTTGTGGACACCCTGAGGAGCTGCCCGGTCTCTTCGGTGCTGACCTCACCCGAGGAGACCGCCCGGTGGGAGATGAACCTGAACAGCATCGCATTGGGAGATCAGACGGATTCGCAGTTTCTTGTGAATATAAAGGCCTTTGTCACCCGGTCTGTGGAGGAACTGAAGACAGCGGCTTTTGATGTCAAGAAGTTCAAGGATCTTCCCCCCGTGGTTCTCGGCCGCTGTCCTGCATGCGGCTGTGAGATCATGGAAACCCCCAAGGCATACAGCTGCACTGATAAGACCTGTAAATTTGCCATCTGGAAAAAAATCGCAGGTAAACCCATCTCCCCCCATATGGCATCCAACCTCCTGAAGTACAGGAAATCAGGCCCCTTTAAAGGATTCTATTCAAAAAAGAAAAAGCGGTTCTCAGCCTCACTTGTAATCGAAAACAAGGAGGGTCAATGGCAGGTCTCCTTTGATTTTCCAAAATCCCCGACCCAAAAGACGCCTGACAAGGGGTTATCTCCGGGAAACGAACTCTCCGGCCTTGCCTGCCCTGTCTGCGGAGGGGATATCATCCAGGGTAAAAAAGGGGTGGGATGCGCCAATTGGCGGCCGGAAAAGGGCAATTGCCGGTTTGTGATCTGGAAGAGAATCAGCGGTAAAACCCTGACCATTAAAAACATGGCCACCCTTTTATCCGGCAAAATCACCAGGGCCTACGTTCTCAAGGACAGGAGCGGGCAGAAGTTCAAGGGCAAACTGATGATGGTTCACTCCCCGGAATCAGGGGCTGGCATCCGGATTATCCCCCAGGAAGAATCAATGCCGCCGATTCCTCCGGTCCCCTGCTCCCGGTAACCTTTGTGTAAACCCGTTACACCTGTGCCCCTTACACATCTGGCACCTGTTTCAGGTCTGTCAGCCCCTGTTATAATCCCTCCCGGCACCTCTACCTCCAACCCGCTGATTTCATAAGATTTACAAGGGCATCCCCCCGTATCACTCCCATGGCATGTTTCTTGATATTTCTTAAACCGACACATTGGACATCAAAAAAACCGGCCATGGACCCATGGCTGTAAAACGAGGTTTAAGGAATAAAAAAATGAGCATTGCAACACATTTCAGACTGGTGGATGAGGATACCCTGTCACAACTTCACGAGGCAACCCTGGACATCCTTGCCGATACCGGTA
>JAKSAX010000434.1 GCA_022361395.1 Desulfobacterales bacterium
CCCCGGATTCTCCAAGGGCGCTCCCTTTGAGAAGATGGGATGGGCCAGCCAGGATACAACGGAGCTTTTCTTTTCCGACTGCAGGGTCCCTTTTTCCAGCCGCCTGGGAAACGAAGGGGACGGGTTTTTAATGCTCATGCAAAAACTCCAGCAGGAGCGGCTGGTCTGCGCGGCAGGCGGGGTGTTCGGCGCCCGGGCCATGCTGGATAAGGCCCTGGATTTCTGTAAAAACAGGGAAAGGGGGGGCAGGCCCCTGAGCAAACACCAGGATGTTCAGTTTGCCCTGGTGGAGATGGCCACTGAGGTTGAAATTCTCAACACCTTTGCCCACACCCTGATCCGGGATCACATGGAAGGCCGGCAGATCATTAAAGAGACCTCCATGGCCAAGTACAGGATGACCGAGATGTCAAAACGTATTGCCTCAAAATGCCTGGACATAATGGGAAGCGAGGCTGCCCTGGAAGACGGGGACCTGCCCCGGATGTTCAGGGATGCCCGGGTCACATCCATCTTTGCCGGCACCAATGAGATCATGAAATCCATTATTGCCAAGACCCTTGGATTATAAAGGAGAAGGCCATGCTGACAGACCTTAAGGAGATGGTGGAAACAAGGTTTGATTTCCTGAGGAATATGGGGTTGAAAACCCTGGTGCTGGAACCCAACCGGGTCAAACTTCACCTGCCGAAGCAGGGGAATGAGAATCATCTGGGAACGGTATGGGCAGGCGCCCTGTTTACCCTGGCCGAGGTGCCGGGCGGTGTGCTGGCTTATGCCACCTTTGACGGGGCAAAGGTGTATCCCGTGGTCAAGGAGATGAACATAAAATTTGTCCGGCCGGCCACAACAGATATAAGCGTTGAAATCTCAATGGAGAAATCAGAGTCCGACCGCCTGGCCCGGGAGGCCGAAGAGAGGGGCAAGGCCGCCTTTACCCTTTATGGTGAACTCATGGATGCCCGGGGGAAGGTTGTGGCCGAAACCCGCGGGGACTACCAGTTGCGCAGAATTTAAAACAAGGATTGTTCTATGGAAAACCAAATGCCGGCACAGGGCGCTTTAACCGGAATACGGGTGCTGGATCTCTCCCGCCTGCTTCCGGGCCCGTTCTGTTCAATGATCCTGGCGGATCACGGGGCGGATGTCATTGCCATTGAAGACGGGACAAGGCAGGGGGAGGAGATCTTTTTCAACGGGATCAACCGGAACAAAAGGCATATGTCCCTGAACCTGAAAACCGGCACAGGCCGGGAGATTTTTTTCAAACTGGCAAAGGATGCCGACGTGATCCTGGAGGGCTTCCGTCCCGGTGTGGTAAAGCGGCTCGGGGTGGATTACGACACCGTAAAAGAGATGAATCCCGGGATTGTCTACTGCGCCATCACCGGGTTCGGACAGACCGGCCCCATGAGGGACCGGGTGGGTCATGATGTGAACTTCCTGTCCGAAGCCGGGATTCTGGACCTGATGGGTGATCCGGATCGGCCCCCGTCTATTCCGGGGGTTCAGATTGCAGATATTGCCGGCGGCGCCATGAACGGTGCCATCGGTATCCTCCTGGCCCTTGTGGCAAGGCAGGCCACGGGCAAGGGGCAGTATATCGACATCTCCATGACCGATGGCGTGGCAGGGTTCATGATCCTTCCCCATTTTTTTTCACAACTCTTTGGCCGGGCCCAGCAGCGGTCCCGGACCATGCTTTCCCACAGGTACGCCTGCTACAATACCTATGAAACCTCGGACAGGCGCTACCTGGCCCTGGGGGCGGTGGAGCCGGTGTTCTGGCAGAGGCTGTGCACCCTTCTGGATATAGAGGAGTATACCCCGTTTCAATATGACGAAAACAGGCGGGACGAAATCATCTCCCGGCTCAGGAAGATATTTCTGGGCAATACGGCCGGCCATTGGAGGGAGATGCTTGAGGAGGCCGATGTCTGCTGTTCCATTGTGAAGACGCTGGACGAGGCCATGGCAGGAGATCTCTTCCGGGAGCGGGGTATGGTGTCGGATACCGGCCAGGCCGCCACATTCGGTGTGCCGGTGAAGCTCAGCCGCACCCCCGGAACGGTCAGGACGCCGCCCGAAGACTTCGGCCAAAGCACGGAAGAAATTCTCAAAGATCTGGGATATTCCCGGGAGGAGATCGACAAATTGAACCGAGACAGGATCATATAAGGAGGAAGAGATGACCCATGTGATTGCAGACAGACGGGATATTGACTTTGTATTGTACGACCAGTTCAGGGTCCATGAGCTTTGCGGGCATGAAAAGTACAGGGACTTCAACCGGAAAACCTTTGACATGATCATCTCCGAAGCCCGGAAACTGGCCGTCAAGGAGATTTTACCCACATTTTCAGATGGGGACCGGGAGGGGGCTGTATTTGATAACGGAAGCGTACGGGTTCCCAAATGTTTCCAGCGTCCCTACAGATTATTTGTGGAAGGGGAATGGACGGCCATGACTGCAGATCCGGACCTTGGCGGCCAGGGGCTGCCCACCATGATTGCCCAGGCCGCATCCGAATACCTGTCCGGGGCAAATTATGCCTTTGGCTTTTACGGGTTTGAAGGCCATGCTGCCGGGCGGATGATAGAGGTGTTCGGGACCGGACTTCAAAAAGAACTCTTTCTCAAAAAGATGTATAGCGGCGTCTGGGGCGGCACCATGGATCTTACCGAGCCCGGGGCAGGATCTGATGTGGGGGCCCTGACCACGACGGCGGTGAAAAACGATGACGGCACTTATTCCATTACCGGAAACAAGATCTTCATCACCTCCGGGGACCATGACCTGACCGAAAATATCATTCACCCGGTTCTGGCAAGGATAGAAGGCGCCCCTGCCGGCACCAAAGGCATCTCCCTCTTTATCGTTCCGAAAATCTGGGTTAACGAAGACGGGAGCCTGGGGGATGATAATGATGTGGTATGCACCGGAATTGAAGAGAAGATGGGTATCCACGGGTCAGCCACCTGCAGCCTGACATACGGTTCCAAGGGCAGGTGCCGCGGGCTTCTCCTGGGTGAGGAAAACAAGGGGATGAAAGTGATGTTCCAGATGATGAACGACGCCAGGATCATGGTGGCGGGTATCGGGCTGAACTGTGCCGCCCTGGCCTACTCCCATGCATTGGCCCATGCCAGGGAACGCCGCCAGGGGCGTGCCCTGGAAAACATCCTGGACCAGGGCGCCCCCCAGGTCCCCATAATCCGGCATCCGGATGTGCGGCGCATGCTGCTATGGATGAAAGCCCATGTGGAAGCCATGCGGTCCATGGTCTATTACGGCGGTTACCTGGTGGAAAAAGAGAGCCTTGCCACGGAGGACAAAGACAGGGAATATCATAAAGCCCTGCTGGACCTGCTTACCCCCATCCTGAAATCCTGGTGTACGGACCGCGGGGTGGATGTATCTTCCATGGCCATCCAGGTTTTCGGGGGATACGGGTATACAAAGGATTTTCCGGTGGAGCAGATTCTAAGGGATGCCAGGGTTGCCCCCATCTATGAAGGCACCAACGGCATCCAGGCCATGGACCTCCTGGCCCGGAAACTGGGGATGAACAAGGGCAGGGTATTCATGGACCTGGTTGGGGAGATATCCAGAACCATTGCCCGGGCAAAAGAGAGAGATGAGCTTTCGGATCTGGCCCGGGCACTTGAATCCGGCCTTACCCAGCTCACGGAAACAGCCCAGCACCTGGGTATGACCGCCATGTCGGAAAAATTTAAAACCGCCTTTGCCCATGCCAGCCCATTTCTGGATGTGATGGGAGATGTGATGGCAGCCTGGATGCTGCTCTGGCGGGCCGAATCCGCAAGTGAGAAGCTGTCAGGGCTGGTAAAAGACAGAACCGGTGACGAATTGGCGGCCTTTCTTAATAAGAACAGGGAGGCCGCGTTTTTCCGGGGCCAGATCACCACAGCCCGGTATTTTATCCGGTCGGTCCTTCCCCTGACCCTGGGCCGGATGGCAGCGGTTAAGGCAATGGACTCTTCTGTTGTGGATATGGCGGAACCCTCATTTGGAACGTAAAACCAGGGTTTTCTTCCGGGAACGTGCCATTCCCGGGGGAAGCGCCGGGTGCCGGTGTGGCGCCCGGCATCCCGGCCGGGATTCTTCCTGGTATCCCGGCCGGGAAACACCCGGAGCCCGGGCAGGTGCCTGCCCTGGCTCCGGCCAGCGGCTGATCTATTTTTCATCCACGGGAAATTTGGCTCTGAACCATTCCCGCCACCCCCCTTTCAGGGCATGGACATCGGTAAACCCGTATGAGGCAAGTTTTTGTGCCAGACCGGCACTTGTGTATTCATTGGGTCAGGCGCAGTAAATGACCAGCTTCCGGTCTTTCGGAAAATTGGCCTTCCAGTCGGAAACTTTCCGGGGATCGGCCCGGTGAGCGCCTTTTATTTTAAATTCGGATGAGCTCCAGTCCCTTCCGCGGCGGGCATCCAGAACAGTGACGGAGCCGTTGTCCATCCAGTCTTTCACGGTCTCTTTGGACACCACGGAAGTTGATGCCGCGCCTGAATAGGAGGCAGCCAGGAAAATGGCGAACAGAGGGATGAGAATCAGTAAAAATTTTTTCATGTGAACTCCTTTATTTTTTTCTGAAAGATGATTTCAGGGAGAGTAAGACTCCCGGTATCCATGCCGTTATAAGAATCACCAGGAAATAAACGGTTTTTAACTGCCAGGCCTCCCCTGAAAATAAAAGCATGGCAGATCCTGTATAAATCAATATGGCGGCCGGCGATATTTTCCGGTGGCCGCTAAATATACCCGAATAGCTCAGGAGCCAGAGGATAAACACCGCCTGGATCCAGATCTCCAGGTTTTCACTCCCGGCAAGCCCCATTGCCATCATCAGGCCGGTGCCTGCGGCCAGGACAAAGGGAACATACCTGTCAACACCCCGGGGCAGAAATCCTGAACCGGCAATGCCGGCAGCTGTCATCCGGCAGGCCGTAAAAAGGGCGTTCACCCCGGAAAGCGAGCCGAAAATGATGACGGCGCCCATGAGATACCGGCCCTGGTCCCCCATGATGGCCCTGGCGGTTTTCAGATGGGGAATGCTTGAGCCGGACAGCTTTCCCAGGGGCACCTGGAGAATGGAAACCACCCCCCACAGCAAAAATATAATTCCGGCCAGGGTGATGGTCACCCCCAGGGCGTTTGATATTTTATGGTATCCGGTTTTGCCTGATCCGGGGGAGAGTGCGCCCAGGTCAACCCCCACCCAGAGCAGAAGCGGAACAAAGAAGACTGAAAGCCCGGGCATCTGATCCGGGAAGGCCGGGGCAGTGCTGCCGGGAGCGGCCAGCCCGGGAATGATCAGGGACAGCAGGCAGATCAGGGTCAATGACACAAAGACAACCTGGGCTTTAAGTGCCGCCTGGATCCCGGCCAGGTGGATTCCCAGAACCAGGGCCAGGAGGGTAAAGGCAAAACCGAAATTCGGAAACCAGTAGATAAAGACCTCGTTAAAGACAAACCCGGAAGAGACCAGGACTCCGGTGGACAGGAACAGGGTTGCGCTGAATTTCAGAATAAGGGGAAAAAAGGTGTTCACTCCCGGTTTTTTCCGGACAGCCTGTTGTTTTTCCAGAGCCGGTGCCAGAAGAAGAAAGAGAGCCGTGGCTATCGTCAGCATCGCCAGGCCCGTCCACCCGGTATTTCCCATGAAATCCCCCAGGCGGACCAGGGTATCCGGGGAGATCAAAATCCCCAGGCCCAGGACCAGCGGCATCAGTTTCAGGGACCGGCATTGCTTTTTTGAGTCCATGTTACACCCTTGATTCATGTTCGTCCGGATAGTTGCCGAAGCGGTTTTCTCACTGCGTTTTTTCGGAACATATTTTTGTCATCTGCTATAGTCGCAGCGAAAAGGGGGGCCTTACATAAATTTTTACTCTTTTTCTCTAACTCTTTTTCAGGGTGGATTTGAGATTTTCATACCCCATGGGTTTATAAAAGTGGAATCCCTGGATGAGGTGGCATTGGTTTTTCCTGAAAAATTCGAGCTGGTCCTCGGTTTCAACCCCCTCGGCAACGACGTTAAATCCCATTACATCGGCCATATGGATAATGGTTTTGCAAATAGCGGCATCATTACTGTTCACGGGCAGGTCCCGGACAAAGGAGCGGTCTATTTTCAGCTCGTTCAGGGGAAACCCTTTGAGTACGCTCAGGGAAGAATAACCCGTACCGAAATCATCCATGGAGAGCTTGATGCCCATGGCAGAGAGCCTGTGCATGATCTGTATGGCCCGGGCAGCATCTTCCATGGGAATGCTCTCCGTGATTTCAAAGCAAAGCTTGTCCGGCGGGAAACGGGTGGTGTCAAGGATGCGGCTGATGGTTTCAAGCAGGTGTTCATCGTTGAATTGTTTTGTGGAGAGGTTTATGGCCAGGGAAATATCCGGATATCCGGAATTGTGGATGGCTGCGATCTCTTCCATGGCTTTGACCATCAGCCACTCCCCTATGGGAATAATCAGGTTGGTCTCCTCAGCAGCGGGGATGAACTCGGCCGGGCTGACCGGAGTGCCGTCGAGCTGCCATCTCAAAAGGGCTTCCACACTGTGAACTTTATCATCTCGTGCCGTATCCACTTTTGGCTGATAGAACACGTCAAAGGAGTCAAACTTCCGGACGGCCTGGCGGAGTCCGTTTTCAAGCTGGATTTTCCTGAGCATTTTATCTTTGATAACCTGCTTGAAATGGAACGACCGTCTCTTTCCATCCCGCTTTGCCTCATACAGGGCCATATCTGCATTTTTTTCAAGGGTGACAAGATCTTCGCCGTCGTCGGGGAAGATGGCCAGACCGATACTCACCGAGGTAAAGACCTCTTCACCCATGATGGCCACGGGGGTGTTGAACAGGGCAAGAATCCTGTTTGAGAAATCAATGACCTCGCTTTTCCGGGTGATATTGTTTAAAACAATGACAAATTCATCTCCCCCGTACCTGGCAAAGGTGTCGCTGTCCCTGCAAATGGTCTGGATTCTGTCTTTTACCTGGATTAAAAATTCATCGCCAAAGGGATGGCCATAAGAATCATTGATATGCTTAAAATTATCCAGGTCCATGTATAGGAGCGCCATTTTTTCGTTGAGCCTTCTGGCGTTTCTCAGGGAAACAGTTGCCCTGTCATAGAGCAGTTTTCTATTGGGCAGTTTTGTCAGGGGATCGTGAAAGGCGAGGAACTGAAGCTGCTCTTCCTTTAATTTTTTCTCGGAGATATCGTGGAAAAGGGAGACAAAATTGGTAATCTCGCCATCGTCGTTTCGAATGGCTGAAATTGACAGCCATTCAGGATAGGCAGATCCGTCTTTTCTCCGGTTCCAGATTTCACCGCTCCACTGGCCCTCGCTTAAAAGGTCTTCCCACATGGCTTTATAAAAGCCCTTATCATGCCGGTCCGATTTCAATATCCTTGGATTTTTGCCGACCGCCTCTTCCCGGGAATACCCGGTGATGTCGCAAAAGGCCTGGTTCACCCGCCGGATCATCCCGTTACGGTTTGTGATGGCAATTCCTTCGATGGTGTTTTTAAAAACACTTTCCGTCAGCAGCAGGGCTTCCTCGCTTTTCCGTACCTTGGCCTGGGCGGTTTCCAGCTGGAGAACTTTTTGTTCAAGGGCGGTTGACCTGGTTTTTAAGGCCAGGGTCATCCCGTTAAACGCCTCTGCCAGCAGTGTGAGCTCATCATTGGTGTCAACGGCCACCTGGATATCATACTCTTTGTTTTTTACCCTTTCGGCAGCTGCTTTAAGGGCCAGTACAGGTGCGGACAGGCGCTTTGCCGCGTAAAGGGAGAACAAGAAAATCAAACCGGCAATGAGCAGGGTGGAGACACAGACCAGGAAGATAAACAGGGTAAGTGATGAAAACGCTTCTTTTTTCTCTATTTCCGCAATCACGGCCCAGGTGATTCCCATGATATTGATAGGGGCATAGGCGGAGAGGACCTCTGCGTTTTTATAATCCCTGGCAATGGTTTTTCCGGTTTGCCCGTTCAGGGCATTTTTTACGGGCAGGGTATTTAACCTTATATTTTCTTTTTTTGAAAAAGACCGGATCACGGAAAAGGTCTCGGGCATGAGAAATGAGTCGGACCGGAGTCTTTTGTCCGGCCCCACCAGGTAGATATCAGTGGTCTTACCCAGGCCTTTTTTGGTCTGCATCACGGTATTAAGCCCTTCCGCCGGAAGTTTCAGGGCCGCTATCATTTCAACACCGCCGCTGTAGAGGAGGGGGGCCCCGAGATAGGCATAGGGCCGGGTTTCTTCGTCTGCGCGGGAGAAATCGATAAATTCCACCCTTTTGCTGTCCATGACCTTCCGGTAAATCCGGGCAAGCCCGGTATCGGAAAATACCCTTAAGTCGCTCTGGCTGCCCGGCCCGTCAATGGCAGAATAAAAGACCTGTCCCTCCGGTGAAATCAGATAGAGGTCGGTATACCCGTATGCCCGGACATATTTGGAAAAATAGTCCATGGCTTGATCCGGACGGCGGGGGTCAATGACATCGTTCAGCCCTATTCTGGTTGAGAGTACATAGGTGGTTCCAAATACAGGAATGGGCTCGAAAATGGAGAGCTCCGATTCTCCTGTCTCCCTGATCCGGATAACGGGTTTAACCGTTTTGAATAAACGCTTTCCGGGCAGGCTGTCTTTGACCCTGTCGCCGATGCCTCCCCCGGACAGCGGACGCCGGCTTCTCAGCCGGGTATCCCCGTCCCGGATAACGGAGAGGTAGGTTTCCCCCGTATCTCCCATACCCTGCCGCCTGAGGGTGATCTCGTTGATTGCATCAGGCGTGATTTTCAGGATGACCATTCCCTGGGTGGTGTTGTCTTTTGCCTTTATGGGGCTGCCGAATAACGCCAGGTATCGGCCGGCGGCATCAGGGTAGGATTGAAAATCCTTGTAGGTGGGTCCGTTAAGTCCCTGTTTAAAGCAAAGGCCCAGGCGGGTTGATGCCAGCGGGCCCTTGGTGAGGCTTTGCCCGAGTTCCGGACCCTGGCGTGAGGAATAAACCACTGTGCCCCGGGCTGTCACAAGCAGGAGGTCGTAATATCCGTATACATCCCTGAATTTGACCAGGGTATCCCCGTATTTTTCCGTTTCAAAAAAGTCGTAGAGAAAGGTGTCAAATTCCCCCCGGTCATCCACCACAGACTGAAAATCCTTTAATGCCCGGGATACAACAATACTTTTGGATATGACATCAAGGTCTTTGGCTATTTTATGAAAATGGGTGAGCACCTGGGCTTTTTTATTTTCCTGAACCGAACGGAGCTTGTTAAAGGCTGCCCTGCGCAGGCCGTCCACCGTATCCATGAGCATGGCAAGGTCTGTCCGGCGTTCCTCCATATAGGCTTTAATCTGCTCTGTTTTTACCTCCCTTACATTTTCCAGCTGGGAAAAGGCCCGGTCGGTCAGGGCTTTTTTGTTAATGACCATGGCGGTCAGGGCAACAAGGAGCACGGGGATCAGGCCCATGGACATAAACCAGATCAGAATTTTATTTCGGATATTCATTTTCATGGTTGAATTCCGCCTGTCAGGGGCAATCTGTATTCTGGCGCATGGCTTTCCAGATATCAACCATCCTGACAGCTGCCTCTTCTTTTCCTTTTGTCTTCATGTTTTGGATGAAGGCGGTAAAATAATCCGGTGACGCATCCTTCCATTTTTCAAGATCTTCCTTTGGAAAAGGATGAAACCTGACGCCTTGGGATTTTAAATAGTTCCTGGCCTTTTTTTCTGCCTCTGATACAAGGCGGATTTCCCTCTGGCCGGCCTCTTCAGCTGTCTGGATAATTATTTGCCGGGTATCCGGGGACAGCTTTTTCCAGGCAGATTCACTGATCCATACCCCCCAGCCCGGGCCTTCCCACAGAATGACTTCCGTGACATTCCCGGCTAATTTATGAATACCGTAGCTTACCATCAGATCAAGGGAAAAGGGGCATCCGTCTATTATCCCTTTTTCAAGGGCCGGGTATACATCAGGCAGGAAAAGGGGAACCGGCTTTCCGCCGGCTGCCCGGATCAGGCCTGGCATATCATTGCCCCAGGTACGGATCCGCTTTCCCTTGAGATGGGCCAGGCGGGTAATGGGGGTACGGCTCACCAGAACATAGGGGCTGAGTACGTGGAAAAACAGCGGCCGGATACCAAGGCCGGCAGCTTCCCGGGCTACTGCAGGCACCTCTTTGATGAACGCGGCCATGATATCCCGTGCCTGGCAGACATTATCCATGGCCATGGGGATGGAGTTGGGAGCCGCCATAAGGGGCATCTCTTCCGGAAAATAACCCGCTGACATGGCTGCCATGTCCAGAACCCCCCTGGAGATCAGGGAGAGGTTGTCACGGGGGCCGCCAAGTCCGTTGGACCAGTATATCTCTATGGTCAGTTTTCCCTTGGTTCTTATCTTTACCTGCTCGGCAAACCAGGCATCTATTTTTGACCCGGGGGCGCTTTCAGGGAACTGATGATTCATTTTAAGGGTAAGGGAATCCGTGGCCGCTGCTTCCCCGGGGCTCAAGGCGCTCAGGGTGTTCATAAAGATACACGCAATAATACTCAGGTACAAAATGCGAATGGCCATGGGTATAATCCGAAAATCCGTTTTTGAATTTAACCTTCAATATATACTAAAATTATGAAAAAAACACCACAAGTTGCCGGAAAAATCATGGGTAAAAATATGTATATTCGAAAATCGGAAAAATCAAGGATATGGTAAATCCAACTTTTTGCCGGTTTATTAAAAATACCGGACCAGCCGGTTCCCGTAAAGAGCGAATCGTAACGGATTATTGTTTATTATTGTTTTCTCAGGATCCGGGCAGCCGGCCGGCTTATCTCTCTTACCTCTGCCCACGGGTATTATAGACACAGGCTGAACCGGAAGGCTGTGCTGACAAACTCCCGGTTCAGCCAGGTTGGTTTTTATCTTTTAATGGTCGTACTTCTTTGCGTACTCAGCATCATTATACATGGCCTCTCCGTACAGGGGTTTTCCGTAATTCCTGATGAGTGCCTGGCCTTTTTCCGATCCGATAAAATCAATAAATGCTGCGGCCTGGGGCTGGGCAGGGGTGGCGTTGGCCGGTTGGCAGAGGCCGTGGTAGGTATTGATCAACACCGGGTCGCCCCTGAACAATACCTTAAGATTGTTCAGGTCTTTTTTACCGGCCACCCAGGTGGATGAGTCAGTCATAAAGTAGCCGTTTACCTGGTTGGCCTTTTTAAGGGTGGCCATCATGAAATCCTTGGTAATAATGTACCAGTCGCCTCCCGGGGTAACCCCTGCGGTTTTCCAGATGCGGCGTTCCTTTTTGTTCGTGCCGGAGTTGTCTCCCCTGGAGAGAAAATTGCTGCCAGTCCTGGCAATTTTCCCGTAAGCATCTGCAGCGGATGTGGCAGAGGCAATGCCTGCGGGATCGTTTTTCGGCCCCACAATGTAAAATTCATTGGATCCGATCAGTGAACGCTTGACAGCCCAGCCGTCGGCCACGGCTTTTTTTTCGGCAGCCGGCGCATGGACCATTACCGCATCCACCTCTTTGTTCTGCAGAAGCTTAAGGGATTTTCCGGACCCTGCCTTGACCCAGCACATGGCGGTATTACGCTCGGCATTAAAGGCATCTGCCAGCTCTTCAAGCAGCCCGAGCTCTCCGGGGCTCCCCGTGGCCAGGCGGAAGACATGGCCGGAATCGCCATAGGTGGCCCTGCATTCCGCAGCAGTGGATGCACCCGGCATGAGCACCAGGAGGCAAAAGAGGGTGATAAGGTGGAATTTAAAATAACGCATAGGGATATCCTTTGTCTGTTAAAGTATTAACCGGGCCGGGGCCGCGGGGTAAATGTTTTTCCATAGTTGAACCGGTTTGTTTTTGTCAATGTTCAATTAAGAAATTGCAGATTTTGTTCTTAAAATAACTGCTTTTAACCATAAACAACCAACTTGAATCCTTTTTGTTTTATTCCGGATATTTCCTCGCATCAACAGGTGATATCTGGTATGAGAGGATATGATGAAATACTCTTATGCTGAGTCCCCCATAGGCAAATTACTCCTTTACGGCGGTCAATGCCTTGAAGGCCTGATGTTTCCAAAGGGAAAAACCCGTAAAGATCCTGAACCGGACTGGGTAGAGGACCCGGATGCCTTTTCCCGGGTAA
The DNA here is from genome assembly GCA_022361395.1 of Desulfobacterales bacterium. Taxonomy (GTDB): domain Bacteria; phylum Desulfobacterota; class Desulfobacteria; order Desulfobacterales; family Desulfobacteraceae; genus Desulfobacter. Next base: position 12,214 of record JAKSAX010000434.1, read on the forward strand.
AAGAGCAGCTGGATCTCTACTTTCAGGGAAAATTGACCCGCTTTGACCTGGAGATGCGGTTTTCCGGAACCGACTTTCAGAAACAGGTCTGGCAGGCACTGACCCGGATTCCCTACGGCGAAACCATCAGCTACGGCGAGCTGGCCGGAAGAATCGGTAATCCCAAGGCTTCCAGGGCTGTGGGGCTGGCCAACGGCAAAAATCCCATCCCCATCATCGTTCCCTGCCACAGGGTAATAGGGAAGAACGGCAAGCTCACCGGGTTCGGGGGCGGACTTGATGTAAAGGCGTTCTTGCTGGACCTGGAGAAAAACCATGGATGAAAGGCGGATAAATATTAAAGAGATTCCTGTCTCAAAACATGACCTGGATTAAACCATGCCCAAGGAGATCACACATTTTGCCCTGGCCCGGATCCTGGGCAGGGCTGTGTCCGGATCCTCCCTCTTTTTTAATCCCATAACCAGGTATCCCCATCTCTTCTGCCTGGGTGCGGTTACCCCGGATATTCCCTATTTCTACCTGGCCGGCGGTGACCGGAAAAGGGTGCAGGCCCTGAGCAGTCCGTTTCATCGCCATGACGCCGCAGCCCTTGTGCCCGTGCTCAGGTATCTGGACAGGTTCAAGGATCAGCCGCCCGCCCTGGCCCTGGCTGCCGGAGTGATCTGCCACATCCTGTCCGACACCCGGTTTCATCCCTTTGTTTACTATTATGCCGGTATGGACGGTCTCCACAAGGGGGCAACAGGCCGCCACCGGCGGTTTGAAACCGCCATGGACCTTTACTTCTGGCATTTATACGATTATGAGACCTCTCTTTACCATGTTGTGAACAGCATTGAGATCCCGAGGCAGGTCCTGGACAGATACCTGGCAGCGCTGTTTAACGTCAGTTCCCTTCCGGAAAAGGTGATGAGCCGTTCTTTAAACTGCTTCATGGGGCTTCAGTACCTTTTCAGGTCTTCTGCCGTTCGCAGCACCATGGCGTTTTTTAAGCGGATGAACCGCCCCCTGCCGGAAAATGCAACCGGTGTGGTATACCCCTTTGGCCGGCCCGTGCCGCTGCCCTTTTTTGCCGGCACGGTCCGGTACCGGGATCCTTGTACCGGAGAGGATATAAAAACGGATATCCGGAAAATGGTTGATCAAACCGTGGCATCCGCGAAAGAGGTGCTGGATCTGGTGGGAGACGGGCTTTTACGGGACCGCCCACTGGCGGAAACGGTTCTGCCCGATCCGGACCTGCCCTTTATCCGGCCTGATTTTTCCCCGGAGACCTTTCGGTTCTGGAAGGGACAGGCAGATCTGGTGCCTGATCTTTACAGGGGGGTTGCACCGCCTTTTTAACCGTACAGCCCAGGAGAATTGTTGCAGATGAACACGAGCCGGACAGACAAAAAACAGATTTTCGGATGGGTGATGTATGATTTTGCCAACTCTGCATATACCACCCTGGTGGTCACCTTTATCTATGCCACTTATTTTGTTTCCGCCATTGCCCCGGATAAGATTTACGGCACCGCCCTCTGGTCCAGGGGGGTAACTGTCACCGCCCTGGTGGTGGCCTTTTTATCCCCCCTTCTCGGCGCACTGGCCGATCAGGGGCACCTGCGGAAAGCATTTTTGTTCATCTCCACGGCAGTGTGTGTGGCCGGCACCGCCATGCTCAACTTTGTCATGCCCGGCCAGGTCTATCAGGCCCTGGTCCTGTTCATTCTCTCCAATGTGGCCTTTGAGCTTGGTATGGTATTTTACAATGCCTTTCTGCCTGATGTCTCCACCCCTGAAACCATTGGCCGCATCTCCGGGATCGGCTGGGGTGTGGGGTATATCGGGGGGCTTGCCGCCATGTTCATTGCCATGGCCGGTTTCATCAGCCCTGAAGTGCCCTGGTTCGGCCTGGCCAAGGAGACCGGCGCCCATGTCCGGGCAACAAACCTTCTTGTGGCGGCCTGGATCGGTGTTTTCTGCATTCCGTTGTTTCTCCTTGTTAAATCAGGGCCTGCAAAGCATGCCCGTGGTGGGAGGCCGGGAACTGCCGGGCTGGTTACGGCCGGTATCCTTGACATAAAAACAACCTTTAAGGAGATAAGGGCCTATAAGGAGATCGTCAAACTCCTCGTGGCCAGGATGATTTACAATGACGGCCTGGTGACCATATTTGCCTTTGGCGGGATTTATGCGGCAGGCACATTCGGATTTACCTTTCAGGAGATCATGATCTTCGGTATTGTATTAAATGTGGCAGCCGGTATCGGGGCGCTTGTCATGGGGATATTTGACGACCGCCTGGGGGGGAAGAAAACCATCCAGATCTCCAATATCGTCCTTGCCCTGGCCGCGCTTCTGGCTGTGGTGGCCCCGGATAAGACCTTGTTCTGGGTATCCGGGATTCTGGTGGGGTTCTTTGCCGGCCCCAACCAGTCGGCCAGCAGGTCCCTGCTGGGGCGGTTTGTTCCCAGGGAAAAGGAAAACCAGTTCTTCGGGTTCTTTGCCTTTTCCGGTAAACTGACCGCTTTTTTCGGCCCCATGCTTCTGGGCATCCTTACCCAGGCGTTTGATTCCCAGCGGGCCGGCATCTCAGTGGTGGTTTTGTTTTTTGTCATCGGCGGCCTGATCCTCTCCCGGGTGGACGAGGAAAAGGGGGTGGCTGCGGCAGGAAAACCGGAAGGATAAACCAACGGGAAAACGGATAATAAGCCGCAGGAGGCAGGTATGTACGTATTAGGCATCCAGGGAAGTCCCAGGAAAAACGGAAATTCAGAGTACCTTTTGTCCTCATTTTTAAAGGAGTGCGGAGCCCTGGGGGCGGAAACAGATGTTATCAGGCCCCAGGCCCTGGATATCCGGCCCTGCAGAGAGCTGATTGTCTGTGAGAAAAAAGGGTTCTGCCCCATCAAGGATCAGATGGAGGCGGAAGGGTATGAGAAGATAAAGCAGGCCGATGTGGTGATTCTGGCCTCCCCTGTGTTTTTTTACGGGGTCACGGCCCAGGTCAAGGTCTTTATCGACCGGTGCCAGATGTTCTGGGGCAGAAAGTACAAGCTGAAGCTGAGAGATCCGGACCGGTATACCCGTCAGGGCTTCCTGTTGTCCGTGGCAGCCTCAGGGGGCAAGCGGCTGTTTGAGGGCGTGGATCTCACGGCCAAGTATTTTTTTGATGCTGTTTCAGCGGATTATTCAGGCTCCCTGACCTATAAAAAAGTGGAGGATGCCGGTGATATTATTGTCCGGCCCGAACTGGAAAAGGAGATTAAGGAAGCGGTCTCCCATCTTCTGGTTCCGATGCAGGAGAAGCGGCGGGTGATCTTTGTGTCGGCAGATGGGCAGTGCCGGAGCCCTGCGGCAGCCGCCTTTGCCAAAGAGCTAACCAAAGACCGGGTCAGGGTCCTGGCCACAGGCCTTGGAGAGCCCGGGAAGCCGGACGGGTTCATGGTCCGGGCCATGGCTGAGTCCGGTCTGGATATCAAATACCAGGCTTCCCTGAACCTGGACAAGGTGCTGGAAGGCAAAGCTGCAATAAAAGAGGGGGATCAGGTGATTCTCATTGGATCGGGAGAAGAGCTGAAAAATGCAGGCCCCTTTCCCGGCCGGTGCTTAACCTGGGAGGTTCCCGGGCCGGAAAACGGTGACTACGACAGCTACCTGGCTGTCAAGGATGAGATATCAGCCCGGGTGAAGCAGTTGGCGGCTACTCTTTGACTGTAACGGGATTTCCCTTTGTTCCGGCATAAAAAACAATGATGTCGGCGGGTTCCGCTCCTTTGTTCTCCCCGTAGTGCCAGGTATCCACTACTTCCACGATGGGATCGCCGGCCTTCATCTCAAGCACCTTGCCAGACCGGGTGGTCAAGGTAAGTTCGCCGGAAATCAGCACGCCCGCATTAATGACCGGATGGGTATGCCAGGGCAGGGTAACCCCGGCCGGGATCCGGATGCGGAGAATTGTGACCTCAGGGGTCCCTTCAGGATAGGCCGGCAGGGCATTGCCGTTCCAGCTGTGGGTGGATTTGGCCAGGACCCGGGCTGAGGCCTTGGCTTCTCCGGCAAAACCGTGACCTGCGGTGACGGACAGGCAAAGAAAAATAAACAGGCAGATCTTCATCATATATTTCATTTTTATTCTCCTTTAATTGTAATATCCAGAGATTTAAAAATTCAGGGCAGGCACCAGGGTAGCCAGTACTTTTTTGGCATACCCGTCCAGGTCTTCGAATAAAACTCCGAAACTGGTCTGGCCATCTTTGCGGGTGGTGGTTCTGACCTCTCCCTCCAGTGTAAGGTTGTCAAACTGGCCGTAAGGCAGGTTGATGGTAATGGGCGTTGTTTTGCAGCAGTCCAGTTCAGGACAGCCGTCCACCAGGATGAGGCAGCCGTTTTTATTGATGTTGACGATGATGCCTGACAATTCGTGGGCATCCAGGGTGAGATTGGCGGGCAGAAAGCAGTCCACCCGTTTTTTGGCCCGGATATTACAGGATTTCACATCGTCGGGGTATTCCAGGAAAATCAGGAAATCCGGATTTTGTATGGTCCTGATGATATGGACCTTGAACCCGAGTACATCGTTGGACAGGATATACTTCACCGAGAGATTTTCCCCTGAATTCAGCCGGCTTTTTTTCCAGTTCCGTTCAGACATCTGGACGATCAGGTACTTGCCCACCTGCATGCCGATGAGTTCTCCGGACACGGCCCGTTCCGGGTCCTCGGGTTCCAGCTGGAGCGCGGTTCCCAATTCCATAAACAATCGCTGACTTCGGTTGACATCTGCTGCATTCATAACTGGTCCTATCGGCTGCCCCGTCTGAACAAGACGATTTTAACTGTCTCAAAGACGATGAGCAGCTCAAGAAAGACGGACAGGTTGTTGATATAGTACAGGTCATACCTGAGTTTTTCCACAGAGTCACCCAGGGAGGCCCCGTAAGGATACATGACCTGGGCCCATCCCGTGATCCCGGGTTTGATGGCATGGCGCTCCGCATAATACGGGGTTACCTTGGAGATCTGGCTCACAAACTCGGGCCGCTCAGGCCTGGGCCCGATGAAGCTCATATCTCCTTTAAGCACGTTTATCAGCTGGGGAAGTTCGTCAATCCGGGTTTTCCTGATAAATGTCCCGAACCGCGTTACCCTGGGATCATTTTCAACAGCCCATGATGCACCGGTTTCCTTTTCGGAATCCTGGGCCATGGACCTGAATTTATAAATGGTGAATATCTTTCCGTTCAATCCCACCCGTTGCTGGAAATAGAAGACCGGGCCCGGTGAGTCCAGTTTTATCATCAGGGCAACAACGGGGAAAAAAGGCAGGCAGATCCCAAGGAGGAGTGATGACAGGACCAGGTCCAGGATTTTCTTAAGGGATCTGATAAACGGGGTAATGAGAAATCCCCTGCTCTGGACCAGCCAGGAGGGGGTGATATGCTCAACCGGTATCTTGCCGGTCATGAGTTCGAAAAAGCTTGGATAATCAATGATCCTGACCCCCATGAGTTTGCAGGTGACCAGCTTGTCCGCCGTCAGGTTGCCCCGCCGTTCGGTCAGGGCAATCACAATGGCCCTGGCATGGGTTGCCTTTGCGATTTCCACGACCTGGTCAATATCCCCCAGGATTTTTGAGTCTTCAACACTCACCGGATCAACCGGGGTTCTGACGTATCCGGCCAGTTCGTATTTCCCCGGGGATTCCCTGATCAGGTTCTCCACATTTTCGGCTGTTGCCCCGGTGCCGATGACAATGAGTCTTTCTGCAAATACCCGGGCATTGTTTGACTTGTGGAAGATGCCCTGCCATCCGTTCTGGAGTATGAAAAACAGGAGGCTCAACTTAAGGACTCCGGGCAGTGCATCCACATGTCCCCCGGGCAGGATGAAGATGAATCCAAGGGTAAAAAGCTGGGCCAGAACCGATCTGAGCAAGCGTTCCTTCAGGCTCCATTGTTCCGGCAGGTAGACCTCGCACAGGAAGGAAAAGACCAGGACCAGGGGGATGAAGTACAGGCTCCAGGCCGGCATGGTGTCCGGCTTTATACCTGTTACAAGCATCAGCACCGCTATACCGGCCAGACAATCCCCTGCCAGAAGAATGATTTTGTGTCTAACCAGGCTCCCTTTTGCTAAAAGTCCCACAATCCGCCACGAAAATTAATGGTTAAGAGGTATGGTTTGGTTTTATAGGTAACCCCGGGTCATGTCAAGTGCGGGCCGATTTCCATCTATCCGGTGCACAGATGGAAACCGGCCAGGGATTACCCGTTGTGAATACCCTGATGGTATGTTAAATTTTATCTATACCAGATAACCCCGCATTTCACATCAGCTTTTGGAACGGATTCCGGTGCTCTTCAACATGAGTTTATTCTCCGGCAAAACCTGTCCGTCCTGTGTCCGTCCGGCCGGGGTTATGGGATTGGAATAAACCAGAAAAAGGGGGGAACTATGATTGCCAAGGTGATTATCAAGAGAAGGGTGAAACAGGATAAGGAAAAGGAATTTTTTACACTGCTCAGGCAGCTCCGCTCCGCGGCCATGGAGCAGAACGGGTATATTTCCGGTGAGACGCTGATCTGCGCAGACCAGACCAATACTGTCCTGGTCATCAGCAAATGGGCATCCCTGGAGCACTGGAATGAGTGGAAGAATAATGCCAGGCGGCGGCAGATAGACTATCAATTAAAGGAAGTGCAGGAAGAACCCACCATATATGAACCCTATGTGTTCAGCAGGTATAAGGTTGCGGCTGAACTGGGATTTCCCCCGCCTCTGCAGGAGCAGGACCTGTAAGTGTCATGTGACACCGCCTGCAGGTGAACCGGCGCGGTTTGAAAAGTCGTCTAGAGAGGGATTCAGCCTGAAATTTCCGGGTTGGGGGTAAGTTTGGCGGGATAACTAAAAACGGATAAAGGGCATGCTGTTCGATCCGGTGAAAATCAAAGGACTGAAACTGAAAAACAGGCTGGTGGCACTGCCTGTTTTTACAGGGTATGCCCTGCCGGACGGAAGGGTGTCCCCGTTAATGCTCGAACATTACCGGCGGCTTTCCAGTTCCGGTGCCGCTGTGGTGGTGGTACCCAATGTTGCGGTATCGGAAAACGGCCGCACGTCGGAGCGGAGCCTGGTGCTGGACCATGACGGGCGGATTGACCAGTTAAAGCGCCTGGCTGCAGTGATCAAGGCCAATAATGCCCTGGCCTGTATTCAGCTCAATCACGGGGGGAGATACGCAGTCACGGAAGAGCCCATGCTGCCTTCGGCAATAGATTCGACAGAGATCCTGAGCAGTATATCAACGCTGAAAAATTTTATGGAAGGCTTTCCCTTTGGAAAGCGCTTCGGCCTTACCGCCCATATGGCCAAGATGACAGCCGGCTGGACCAGGGAGATGACAGAAGACGATATCCGCCACTCGATTGCCGGGTTCGGGCAGGCGGCCCGCCGGGCGGTTGCCGCAGGGTTTGATATGATTGAACTCCACGGTGCCACAGGTTATCTCATTGCCCAGTTCCTATCCCCCCGCACCAACCGCAGGCCGGGGCCATGGGGCGGTTCCCCGGATGCACGCATGTCGTATGCCGTTAGTATTCTAAAAGAAATAAAGGCGCATATCCCTGAGCGGATACCTGTCGGGTTCCGGCTGATCCTGGATGAAATGGCGCCAAAGGGCATATGCATTGATGAGGCCGTCGTATTTGCAAAGAAGCTGGAAGAACACGGCGCTGCATACCTTTCCGCCACGGTTGCCACCTATCAGTCCATGTTTCTGCCTGATGTTGCAAAACAGCTGAAAAGGCCCGGGTGCCTTTCAGGGGCAACCAGGCATCTCAAAGAGAATGTCAACATCCCGGTCATCATCTCCAACCGCATCGTCTCCCCTAAACTGGCTGAAAAAATACTTCAAAATAAAGAGGCCGACCTCATCGGCCTTGGCAGGCCCCTGCTGGCTGATCCGGACTGGATCAGAAAAGCGGTTATCGGCGGAAAAATTACCGGGTGCAAAAATTGTAACACCTGTTTCCGGCATGTGGCCCTCGGCCAGAGCGTTATATGCACCCGCTGGCCCAAAGCAGTGCGGGACCGGATACAGATGGAGACACGGTTTACTTCCCGCCACGGTTACCGGACCCTGATTCTGCTGTCATCCGTGTCCGACTTTCAGGTAAACAGGACGCTCATCCAAAGGCGGGTTCCGGTGCACAGGGATATCCTGGATCGCCAGCTTTTTATGAATATAAACGGCGAGAAGAATTTTGAGGCAGAGGCAGAAAAGTATATTAAATGGTGCAATCATTACCTTAAGACCCAGCTAAAGCGGACCCGGGTCGAAAACCTGGTTGTGAAAGATTTCCAGGATCCCATTGAAACCGTGACGGAACAGCTTAAGGAGAATTTCGGCTTTGTCTCCATTACCCATGATGAAAAATCGGAATGGAAAAAGGCCCTGATAATGAATGCGCCCGCAGATGTTGTGGTGGTCAGGAACAGCGTTCATTCCAGTCAGAAAAAGGTAATGATCCCCTGTGATCTCTCTGATGTTACCCTGATGCAGATCAGGGTTGCCCGGCATGTATTTCACGGCCGGACCGATGTGAGAATAAGTTACGTCCATGTAACCCGTTCTCCCGGAGAAGCAGAGGACAGGTGGGCGGAAATTATTAAAAATTTTGAAATTGATCCCTCCCCCTCCCTGGAAATCTTTCAGCCGGATGAGGATTCAACCGTTGGGGAGACTTTATTGCAAAAGGCAAAAAAAGAGGGCTGCGGCAGCATAATAATCGCCAGGCGGGGCGGGCTTGCCCCCCGGTTCCGCCGGCGAATTTTCGGCTCGGTTTCCGGACTGCTGCTGACGGAGCTTCCTGAATGCAGCTTCTTCATCATCGGCTGATATGGCCTGACCTGAATATTGGCTTTGTGCAAAAAGTAAAGATCCGGTATTATGCCGGGTGAGCATGGTGTCTACCTGAGGCAATCGTCGCATATAAACTTGGCAGGGTTTTTAATTTTCAAAGGTTTTGGACACTTAAGTTTTATCTGTATTTTGCCTGCGATTGCCTGTACAAAAGTGATGTATTGGAATCATTGGATCTGAAAAGTTACTTGCGTTGACCCAGGGTGCCTACCCGATGTAAAGGAGAATTCGTGAATTTAAAGTTAAACTTTCTGATTGTTGTTCTGGTGTTGAGTTTTGCCCTGCCCGGGCTTGGGGGCCAGGAGCAGGGAGACAGAGACGGTTCCTGGCCCGTTAAGAGTCTCTCCTTCGGGGTTGAGGCGGAAAAGGAAAAGGCCACCCTGGAGATGCTTCACTCCATTGTCCGGCTCAAGAATAACCTTAAAAAGCGGATGGCTGAGAAAAAGCAGCTCATCGAAAAGGCTGATTCGGAGACGGAAAAAACATACCTGTCTGCGGAACTCAAGGAGATGGACGGGCAGCTGGCCGGTGCTGTGGTGGATTTTGAGCGGATTGCCACCGGTGTTGATGTGGGTCTGTTTGCGGAAAAAAAGGCCGAGCATTTTAACTGGAAAAATGAACTGGTTGCCCTGGTGGAGCCGGGGATAATGGAACTTAAGCGGCTCACCGTAAAGGCGAGGCATAAGACCAAGCTTAAGGATGAGTTGTCTGCCTACCAGAGCCTTGTGCCGGTTGCCCTTAAGGCGCGTACCCGGATTGAGGTGCTGGCCGGCAGGGCGGAAGACCCTGAACTGAAAAAGTCACTGGAAGGCCTGCTGCCGGAGTACCGCGGTGTGGAGAGCCAGATTAAAAATAAGCTGGACCTGGTCCGACTGCAGTTAGAGGAGATTGAGCGGGAAGAGACCTCCCTGATTGACAGCTCCAGTAAATCGGTAAAGAATTTTTTCAGGACCAGGGGGCTGTTCCTCTTTATTGCGGTAATTGTCTGTACCGGAGTTGTTTTCTTTCTGCGTTTTTTTTACAGGAACTTTATAAAACTGGTACCGGGGTATAAGGCCAGGTACAGGCCCTTTCACATCCGGGTCCTGGAACTGGTTTACAGGGCGTTTACCCTGATCTTAACCCTTTTGGCCGTTATCCTTGTCTTTTATGCATTTGAGGACTGGGTGCTGCTCTCCCTTGCCATTATCTTCCTCATGGGCATTGCCTGGGCAGCCAAGCATACCCTGCCCAGGGTGGTGCACCAGAGCCGGCTCATGCTGAATATCGGGGCGGTCCGGGAAGGGGAGCGTCTGATCTACCGGGGAATTCCCTGGCTGGTTAAGCATATCAATGTCTATACCACCCTGGAGAATCCCACACTGGGTATAGAGCTTAGGATTCCCATTGAAAACCTCATGGATAAAACCTCACGGTCCTTTCACCCGTCGGAACCCTGGTTTCCCTGCCGCAAGAACGACTGGGTCATCCTTTCCGACGGCACCCGGGGCGGGGTGGTCAGCCTCTCCCATGAAACCGTGGAGCTTGTCCAGCGGGGCGGGGCCAGGAAGACCTACCAGACCCCTGATTTCCTCTCTTTATCACCGTTGAACCTGTCGGTAAATTTCAGGCTGAAAATTCCCTTTGGTGTATCCTATGCCCACCAAGAGGAGGTAACCGGCCGCATACCCGAGCTGTTATCCGGGCATATCCAGGAAAAGATAGAGGAGGAAGGGTATACGGACGACCTGCTGAACCTGAGGGTGGAGTTTGCCGAGGCAGCGGCCTCATCACTGGACTTGGTTGTGATTGCGGATTTTAGAGGAGAGATGGCGCCGTTGTACAACCGGCTGTCCCGGGCCATCCAGCGGTGGTGTGTGGATGCGGCAACGCTTCACGGATGGGATATCCCCTTTCCCCAGCTTACCATTCACCGTGAGGCCTGATGGCTTGGGAAGCCGGTGCCGGGAAATTGCCTTGACTTGACACCGGTTTCCGGGAATACTGAATATTTGAGACCGGGCAGTGTCTCAAACAATCGGTATAAATACAATGAATCCAAGAAAACAGGGACACATCCATGAATTTAAATTCCCATCTTCTGGGCGATCTTCTGGTCAGCATGGGTACGATTTCAAAGGGGCAGCTTGAAGAGGCCCTGGCATTTCAACAGGGGTTTATAGAGGAATCCCTGCCGGAAGCCGACCTGGACCGGACAGAACTTATCTCCAGGGGGAGACGGACAACCTGTCCGGTACCAAAGCTGGGGAAAATTCTTATCGATAAGGGGTATTTAACCGAGGATCAGCTGGCACCGGCCCTGGAAATCCAGCACCAGCGGGCAACCGAACTCAGCCGCCTTGACAACCATAAACTGGCCACGGCCCTTGAGGTTGGATTTATCATCAACTCCACCATTGATCTGGTGGATGTGCTTTCCCTGATCATGAAATATGCCAATATTGTAACGGATTCCGTGGCGTCTACGCTCATGCTTCTGGATGAAAAAACCGGGGAACTTGTTTTTTCGGTGCCCACAGGGCCCAACGCAGACCAGCTTGAGGATATCCGGATTCCCAGGGGCAAAGGGGTTGCCGGCTGGGTGGCGGAAAACGAACAATACCTGATTGTGGAAGATGCGGAAAATGATGACCGGTTCTACAGCGGCGTGGATGACATGACCGGAATCCGGACCCAGTCCCTTCTCTGTATCCCCATGAAATCAAAACGGAAACTCATCGGTGTGCTGGAGGTCATCAACAAGAAAGACGGGGGCAGCTTTTCGGAGGACGACGCCCTGTTGTTGAGTATCTTTTCCCACCATGCAGCCATTGCCATTGAAAATGCCCTGCTGTTCAACTCCATGCAGACCCGTATGGAGAAAGAGAAGCTCATTGAGCAGAAGATCGCGGAATCCGAGCGGCTTCGCTCCATCGGCACCCTGGCCGGCGGAATCGCCCACGACTTCAACAATATTCTGAGTGCCATTGTCGGATATACCGAACTGGCCCAGTTGGAATCCGAGAAAGACGGCCGTCCTTACGCCAATCTGACAAAGGTGCTGGGTGCGTCCAACCGGGCCCGGGATCTTATCTCCCAGATTCTTACCTTCAGCCGCCAGTCTGAAAAGATTTCAAAACCCATCCAGGTCAATCTCGTGGTAAGAGAGGCATTAAAACTCCTGCGGGCCTCCCTGCCCAGAACAATTGAAATCAGGTCCGACATTGACTGCCGCTCTGTGATTATGGGGGATTCCACCCAGATTCACCAGGTGATCATGAACCTGTGCACCAATGCAGCCCATGCCATGGACAGGGAGGGCGGACCCCTGGCCGTCTCTTTAAGTGAAGTTGAGATTGAACAGGACCCGGATGATATGCACGGTATAACTGCCGCTCTTAACCCCGGTTCCTATCTCAGGGTAGAGGTCAAGGATTCAGGCGAGGGCATGCCAGCCTATGTGATGGAGCGGATTTTCGATCCGTTTTTCACCACCAAGGAAAAGGGCCGGGGAACCGGCATGGGACTGGCTGTGGTCCATGGTATTGTAAAAAATCACGGGGGGGATATCCAGGTCACAAGCGAACCGGGAAAAGGGTCGCGGTTTGATATTTATTTCCCCGTGATCGAACGGGACCCCGAACCGGGGGAAACACCGAAGGCAGTGGATGTCCCGGGCGGAACCGAACATGTGCTGATCGTGGATGATGAGATCATGCTGGTGGATGTGGCCAAAGGCCGGCTCAATGCGCTGGGGTACAGGGTGACCATTGAGACCGACAGTATCCAGGCCCTGGAACGGTTCAAGCAGGGCCCTGATACCTATGACCTGGTGGTCACCGACATGTCCATGCCCGTGATGACCGGGGATAAAATGGCCAGGGAAATCATGTCCGTCAGGCCGGATATTCCCGTTATCCTCACCACGGGGTTCAGCAGGGAGATGTCCGAGGAACTTGCCCTGAAGATGGGTTTTAAGGGGTTTTTAACCAAACCCATGCGGTTCAACGATCTGGCCCTGGCCGTTCGAAAGGCCCTTGACGGTTCCTGAAACACCATCTTCAGGAGCTGCAGGAGAGCATGGAGCACCCGGGTTTATGCCGGGCCCACTCAGGCCGCTTTTCAGCAAACGTTTCCTTTCCCGGCTGGTCGTCATAGGGACGGCGGACAAGGTCCAGGAGTTCCCAGATCATTGAGTGATCCCCCTTTTCAGCTTTTTCAATGGCCATCTGCGCCAGGTAATTTCTCAGCACGTATCCGGGATTGACCCGGTTCATTCTTTTCCGCCGCCCTTTTTGATCCTCTTTTTTCAGTCTCAGCCCGTAAATCCGGAACCAGCGGTGGAATTGTTCAAGATAATTCTCTTCAAGCTGCCCGGGGCTGTACAGGGCAGGTGCCAGGAAGGCGGCCATTTCCTTCTTATTCCACTCCAGGTCCTGGTCGAATCCGGACAGCCTCCGGAAGAAAATCGTATAATCGGTTTCCACGGTCTGGAGGAGGCCCAAGAGGGATGCGATGATGGCATCGTCATTTTCAGCATCATAGGCTGAAAAACCGAGTTTCCCCGCCATCATTATTTTCCACCCCCGTGTATAGGTGGTGACGGCATCATCCAGGGCGGACTGGAGCGGTTCGGGATGACCTAAAACCGGAACAATGGCATTGGCCATCTGCCCCAGGTTCCACAGGGCAATCTGGGGCTGGTTCTTAAAGCAGTACCGCCTGCCTGCGGCATCTGTCGTATTGGGTGTCCAGTCCGGATCGTAATCTTCCAGCCACCCGTAAGGGCCGTAATCCAGGGTCAGCCCGAGAACGGACATATTGTCGGTGTTCATCACACCGTGGACAAACCCCACCCGCATCCAGTGGATGATCATGTCCATGGTCCGGTCACAGATCTCCCTGAACCAGGCCTCGTATTTATCTTTGGTTTTTAAATGGGGAAAATCCGTTTTAATCGTATAGTCCGTGAATTGCCTGAGGGTCTCCGTATCCCCCTGGGCAGCCAGGATCTGGAAACTGCCGAACCGGGTGAATGATGGCGACATGCGGCAGATCACGGCACCGGGTTCCTCCTTTGGGTTACCGTCGTAGAACATATCCCGCTCCACCGGTTCTCCGGTAAGGGTCAGGCTCAGGGCCCTTGTGGTGGGGATGCCCAGATGGAACATGGCCTCACTGCATAAGAATTCCCGGATGGAAGACCTTAATACGGCCAGGCCGTCCGCGGTCCTGGAATAAGGGGTTGGGCCGGCGCCTTTGAGCTGGAGCATCCACCGGTGTCCGGATGAGTTGATCACCTCCGCAAGGTTGATGGCCCTGCCGTCCCCCAGCTGGCCTGCCCAGGTTCCGAACTGGTGTCCGCCGTAGCACATGGCAAAGGGGTCCATTCCGGGGAGCACGAGGTTGCCGGTGAACACCCGGGTAAAGGTCTCCGAGCGGCAGGCTGATTCATCCAGGTCAATAAGCCGGGCGGCCTCCCTGGAAAAGGCAACAAGTTCAGGGGCTGTGACTGCCGTGGGCAGGACACGGGAATAGCAGGCGTTTGGCACCTGGCGGCGGAAATTATTCAACTCCGGGTCAGCCGGAAGTTCCCGGGTAAACCGGTTGTCAAATTTCAATGCGTCCAAGGCAGGAACAGTCGGGTTGGGTGTCATGGCACTCCTTTTACCGGATCGGGGTTAAGGTTTGCCTAACAGGATAAGCACTAAAGGATTAATCTGCAACCGGGGGATTTTGATAGGACCGGGCCATGAGGGTGAGTTTTTCCACATGGGCCATCTCTTCTTCAATAATTTTTCTCACCCCTTCCCGGGTGGCGTCCGATTCCAGAAAGGTCTCCAGGAATTCGTAAAAAAGAATGGTGTCGTTTTCAAACATGATAAAGGTCTTCAGCATCTGTTCCGGGGTGTTGATCATGCCGAAGTCCACCTCATCCAGCGAGAGGCTGTTTTTACCCATCATTTCCTTTAATATATCGGGCAGCATCACCTCAAGGTCGTCATCCCCCTGGGGAAGCCTCTTTTTCTGGCTGAGAAACCAGTTGCTGTGACACTCCTCTTCATCTGCCATCCACTGAAGCAGGTCCAGAAGCTGTTTATCCTTTGTCTTTTCCATGGCCCTGCAATAGACGGCTTTTCCGTTTTCTTCCATTTTAACGGCAATGTCGAAAAGATCATTCTGGGTAAACATGGATGAAGTCCTCTGCTGAATTTATATGCGATTGCCCTGGGGCCCTAACGCCCGGCGGTTGACATTTCTCCGGGCACTGATCATATTATACTAAGTTTCGGTTTGAAAGTCTTTATCTAAACTTTATCTGAAATATCTTTATCAGGAGGTGGTTATGAGTGATCTGAACGCCTGCAAGACCTGTGGCAAAGTGGCGGAGGATCCCGGGCATCTTTGCGCCCCGGTGACCCTTGGAAAAGCCTATGTCTGTCAAGACTGCGGAGAATCCTCCCTGGATGCCAGGCATGTGTGCAAGCCCAAACTTGAAAAGTTGAAATATACCTGTGAGAACTGCGGCCGGCTCGCCGTTGAGCAGGATAAGCTCTGTAAACCCAAGGAAATCTAAGGGATCGCGTAAAAATAACTTCAAAATTATCCCTGTTCCTGCAAATACTGCCGGGACAGGGATTTTAACTGCTTTTTTTGCCCGGCCTATTGATTTATACCGGTAAACCTCCTATAGAAACTATACACAAATTACAACCGGACCCCGCTTTATACAATAGACCATGGCAATGGAACGCATATTTGAGAAAATAAAAACATCCAACCATCTGCCCCAGCTCCCCCAGGTGATGCTGAAGCTGGTGAAAGCCTGTGGTAACGACAATACCAATATCGAACAATTGACCGGAATCATTGCCACGGATCCCTCTTTAACTTCAAAACTGCTTCAGATCATTGCCTCCCCCTATGTCAACCTGCCCAAACAGGTGAACACCATAAAGACAGCCGTTGTATATCTTGGGCTGGACACCATACGGAACATCGCCATCAGTTCTTCGGCCATGCACTTTTTCAAAATGTCGAAACTATTACCGGATTTTGACATCACCCGGTTCTGGTACCACTCCTACAAATGTGGCGTCCTGGCCCGGCGAATCGCGGTTGAGGAGGGACAGGCCAATCCGGATGAGTTTTTTCTGGCAGGACTGCTTCACGATATGGGAAGCCTGGTGCTCATGCGGACCTTTCCCAAGGCCTACGGATCTGTCCTGGATGCGGTTAGAACAGGCAGCCGCCAGGGGGATGCGGAAATGGAGCGGTTTAATGTGGATACCCCCCGGGTCAGCGCCTGGCTCTTTAACCAATGGCAGTTGAATCCCATGACCTCTGATGCGGTTCTGTTTTTGAATGAATCCCCGGAGAAAATCCAGGGCGAACTGGCCCACGTGAAAATTCTTTATACGGCCAATATCCTGTCCGAAGAAGATGCCATGGACCGCGTGGATGACATGGCCGCAATGAGCGGTATCCCGGAGGTGCGCCTGGGCCAGGTAATTACAGAAGCTGAAGATGAAGTGGATAAGATGGCCAGGAGCCTCGGGGTCAGCATAAAAAAGAGCAGCAGCAAAGAGATCGATCAGGCTGTTGCCATGGAAATAAAGGATCTCTCCCTGTTTTACGGTACGCTGGATAACCTTCTGGAAGCCAGGGACCCGGCCAGGGTACTGGATATCGTTCAAAAGGGGCTGGAAATAAATTTTCATATACCGCGTATCTTTTTCTTTCTTATGGACGGGGAAAGGAATTTGCTCACCGGAACCTGCCATCCGGATGACCGTCATCATAATATTGTGCGGAGCATTGCCCTGCCCATGGATAATTCCACAAGCCTTCTCGTGGCATCGGCGAAAAATGCTGAGGTTCAAACCAGTTTCAGCAGGGGCAAACTTGCTGCCTCAGATACCCAGATTATCCGGCTTCTGGAAACCCGGGGCCTGTACTGCATCCCCATGGTATCCGGCGGCAGGCCTATGGGGGTCATGGCACTGGGGGTGGACAGGGAGACGGCCAAGGTACTGGACGGTAATCAGGGATTGCTCAACCTGTTTTCCAGACAGGCCGGCACCTGCCTGGAAAACATCGAATTCCACCGGGCTTATGCCAGCGATATCAACGAAAAAAAGATGGAAGCCTATGCCGCTCTGACCGATAAAGTGGTTCACGAAATCAACAATCCGGTGGTCATTATCAAAAATTATCTGGAAACCCTCAAACTGAAACTGCCGGAAAACCATCCGGCCCAGGAGGAGTTATCCGTGATCGGGGAAGAGATGTTCCGGGTCTCATCCCTTCTGGACGGGCTGTCCAGCTATGCAAAACCGAAGATCGGCGGCCTTGATGTCATTGATGTCAACCGGACATGCGCCAGGGTTCTTGAGGTGCTGAAAAAATCCATTCTCCTGCCAAGGCAGATTAAGGCTGTGGCCAGCTTTGACAGGGATCTCCCGGAAATTAAAATGGATGGAAACGGTTTGAAGCAGGTCCTGATCAACCTGGTCAAAAATGCAGCCGAAGCCATGGGTAAGGGAGGGGAGATCCACGTGTCCACCCGGCTTTTGCCCGGCTCTGCCAAGGTGCTCATTGATGAGAAAAAGAAGATTCCGGGACGTATGGAGATAACCATCCGGGATACAGGCCCCGGAATTCCGCCACACATAAAGGAGAGGTTGTTCGAGCCCTACAACTCCACCAGGAAAAACGGCAGGAACTCGGGCCTGGGGCTTGCCATTGTCCACTCCATTGTCAAGGAGATGAACGGTAAAATAACCTGTGACAGCCGGGAAGGCCTGGGTACAAGTTTTTCAGTCTGCCTGCCCCTGGCTCCCCAATCACCCGGAAAAGCCGCTTCGGAGGGTGCTCCGGCAAAATCAGCGGCTCCGGCGGAGACCTCCCATGACTAAAACCGGCGATATAATGGTGGAGGAAGGCCTTGTCAGCCCCGGGGATGTGGATCAGGTCCTGGCCATACAGGAGAAAAACCGGACCTCCCTGACCCGGAACCGGGGTCAGCTCTTCGGCATGGTTCTCTGCGACCTGAACCTGGTGACCCCTCTGGATACCTATTGCGTGCTGGACAAACATGAAAAACTGATATCTGTCAGCGATTTTCTTGTCCAGAAAAATATTGTAACCCAATCCAGGATTGACCGGGCCAGGGCAAGGGCCAGGGCCAAAGACATTCCCTTTATCTCCTATCTGCTTGAGGATCAGATCGTTCCCAAGACACTTCTCCAGCAGGTTCTGTTTGATCTTTTTCATATTCCGTTCCGGTCTGTCTCCGATGTTGTGTTTAATCAGACCAGCCGGGACAAGCTCTCCGGGATTATCGACAAAGAGCAGGCCGGGGAACACAAGGTTATCCCTCTTCAGCTCACGGGAAATACGCTTCTTGCCGGGATTACGGATCCGGACAACCTTGTTTTTTTAAGGGAGCTTGATCAGCAGTTCCCCCAATACCGGTTCTCTCCCGTGTTTATTCCCTTTTCCGGGTTTACCTGGTTTTATAAACTGTTGTACAGGGAAAACTGGGGCGCAAAGAAGGCCAACAACATGCCGGTGGACCTGTCCCTGCTGATGAAATTTTCAGTTTCCGTCACAGATCCGGACCGGGATAAAAAAAAGATTCTCTCCCTGTATGACCGGTATGAACAGGTCCGGATGCAAAGCCGGAATCAGGAGGAAAAACGATCTGCCGCTCCTGTCAGGAATCCGGATGACCGGTCCGGACTGTTTTTCACCTTTATCCGTCAGAATTATACCCGGATTTCCCGGGAGTACAATTGCAGCGGTGTTGAATTTTCATTGAAGAAAACCGATGACCGGTTGATGGTGACGGCCCTGCCCCAAAAGGAGCGCTCATGGCAAAAGTGATCACTGTTGCATCAGGAAAAGGCGGGGTGGGAAAGACCAGCATCAGCCTGAATCTTTCCCTGGCCCTGGCCGCTGCAGGATACCGGGTCTGTCTCTTTGATGCCGACCTGGGGCTTGCCAATGTGAACATTCTTACGGGCCTCTATCCCGAACACGGCCTTGCCGAAGTGATTGACGGCAGTCAGGGACTGGCAGATATCATGATAAGGGATTTTAACGGCATTGATATCATTCCGGGCAGTTCAGGGGTGGAAAAACTGGCGGATCTCAGCGGGGATGAAGCCGGGCGGCTGATCTCTTCCTTTCTGGGCCTGTCTGCCTATGACTATTTTATTCTGGACACCTCTGCAGGTATCTCTGCCCAGGTCCTGTCCTTCTGCCGGGCCTCCCACGAGATGATACTGGTGGCCACACCCGAACCCACCTCACTCACCGATGCCTATTCCCTGCTCAAGGTGATGGCCAAGGGCAAGGCCATGCCGAAGGTCCGGGTGGTCATCAACCAGGTCCGGTCGGCAGCCGCAGCCAAACAGGCCTACACCAAGCTGAAAAAGACGGTTCATAAGTTTTTATCTGTCAGGGTCTCCCCCCTGGGTATCCTGGCCCGGGATCCCAATGTGCCCATTGCCGTTGTTTCCCAGGTTCCCTTTTTTACCCTTTTTCCGGATACCCCGGCAACCCGGTGTATCAAGGCCATTGCCCTGAAACTGATACGGAACCCGGGGCAGGACATACCGGTGGAGGCGTTCTGGAATCAGTGTTTGAAACTTTTGGCCAAAGGGAGGCCCGAGCCCGGGGCAGGTGTTGAGGCGTCCTCTCAGGAACCGGTCCCGCAGGCGGTGGTTTTGGAAGACCGGGCCGCCCTTGAGAACCGCCTGGCAGGTATTGAGGATAACATGTCCCGTCTGCTGGCGGAGATGGCAGAGATCAAATCCCTGCTCAGCAGGTCCGGGATGAAACCGGTGCTGCCGGCGGAATCTCCCGTGCCCGGGGAACACAGGATTATTTCCCGGCCCTTTGAGTTGAACTTTGAAGCCTGGGTGGCCAACCGGAAATAGCCGTTAGTCTATCCCAAGATCATTCATACAGCGCAGCAGTTCCTCTTTATCCCCGGTATGTTTGCCCCGGTCATCGGATAATTTTACCGTGGGTTTCCAGTCCGTATCCGGTCCGGTGCTGCATCCGGACAGCTTGATAACGATGTTCAGCGGTGTGGTTCCTACATCATTGGTCAGGTTGGTGCCGATACCATAGGCATCCTTTATTCTGCCGTCACATGCCCGGTGAATGGCCAGGGCACGGTCCGGATCAAGACCGTCGGAAAAGACAATTGTTTTTGAGGCCGGATCAATACCAAGGGTTTTATAGTGGTCAATCATCGTTTGAATGAATGCCAGGGGATCGCCTGAATCCTGGCGGACCCCGTCAAATATGGCTGCCCGGTGGTGGAAATCTTTCAGGAACACCGCCGTGGTATAGGTATCGGTGAGGGCAATGCCCAGAACACCGGGATAGATTTTCAGCCATGCATCCATGGCCACGGCATTGGCGGTGCTGTAGTTTCCCAGGGCAGAGTGGAACATGATCCATTCATGGGCCAGGGTGCCGACGGGCGTGAGGCCGAACTTTTTTGCCAGGTGCACATTGCTTGTACCCGTGAGGCTGTGGGAGTCCATCGCCAGGATATCCCGGATGAGATACTCATGGTTGGCTGAAGAGAAGCGCCGCCGGGTGCCGAAATCCACAAATTTGACGCTGTTGCCGGCCATCAGTCCCGCTTTGGCCCGGTTCCGTTCACGGATCTTCTCCCGGCTGAGAATGTCCGGCCGGGTCATGGCAAAGAACGTCTCGCTGATGATGGCCATGAGCGGTACTTCCCAGAGAATGGTTCTGCACCAGTTTCCCTTTACCGAAACAGCGAGCCGGTCTCCCTCCTGCAGGACCGTGACTTCTCCGGGGTCATACCGGTAGGACGAAAGGAAATCCAGATACGCCGGGGTAAAATAGGGACAGGTTGTTCCGAGCCATTTTTTTTGATCTGAAGTCAGCCCCATACCTGCCATTTTCATGATCTCCTGTTTGACTTTTTGGCCCAGCCCTCCGGGAAAGGGGGTGCCCCCCCTGTTGGTCAGCCGGTATTCGGCCAGGGCATCGGGATAGAGGCGCAGGACGGCCTGCTGCATAGTGAACTTATACAGGTCGTTGTCAAGGATACTACGGATCATGGGTGTTGCCTTTCGTCTTTATTAAAATTCAGCCAATTCTAAAGACGATAATATCCTCTGGCTTTGGTTTTGTATAGACCCTAAAACCTCTG
The DNA here is from genome assembly GCA_022361395.1 of Desulfobacterales bacterium. GTDB lineage: Bacteria > Desulfobacterota > Desulfobacteria > Desulfobacterales > Desulfobacteraceae > Desulfobacter. The sequence continues at coordinate 33,309 of JAKSAX010000434.1, forward strand.
TGCCGGAAGTAATCCGGTTCAGAAGAGGCGGGTCATGAGCCGGGTTAGGCCGTATCCCCCGCATGTCACCCATATAAAGAGGCTGAATGCAAGATAGACAGGTGCCATGCCCACGCCTTTGAATTTGGTCAGGTTGGTTTCCATCCCAAGGGCGCACATTGCCATGGTCAGAAGGAAGAGTCCTGTTTCGTTTCCCAGGTTTACCAGGGTTTCGGGGACGATCCCAAGGGAGTGAATAAGAACCACACCAATAAAAGCTAAGGCAAACCAGGGAACGGATACAACCCTGCGCCCTCCCCCGGCTGTATCACCGGCCTGTTTTCCCAGCCAGAGACTGAGCAGGATCAGCAAGGGGGCGATCATCATCACCCGGATCATTTTTACGATAACAGCGGTATTGGCCGCCTCGGGTGACACCCCGTTTCCGGCAGCCACAGCATGGGCCACTTCGTGGATGGTCCCTCCGATATAAATACCGAAGTCAGCAGCAGGCATAGCAAAAAGTCCTGATGCATACAGGAGGGGATAGGCAAACATGCTCAGGGTGCCGAAAAGCACAACGGTTGAAACTGCAATGGCGCTTTTATGGGGTTCGGATTTGAGCAGGGGCTCTGTGGCCAGAACAGCGGCAGCTCCGCAGACCGCTGTCCCGACAGAGGTGAGCATGGCCGTATGCAGGTCCAGTTTAAACCATTTTGTCCCTAAATACGTACCGCCGATAAAAGTGGTGGCCACGATCACAAGGCTGATCCCAAGTCCTGCAGGCCCCACTGTAAAAATATCCTGGACGGTGATCTGGAATCCGTAAAGCACAATACCGATACGCAGCAGGGTACGGCTGGAAAACAGCACCCCGGGTATCCATTGGGCAGGAAATTCCCCCCTGAGTGTATTGCCGTATACCATTCCGATAAGAATCCCGACGATCAAAGGGCTGATACCCAGGTGCTCAAAAAGGGAAAAGCCGGACAAATATTTTGCAGTGGCGGCAAAGAGCAGTATAAAAAAGAGCCCGTTGAGCATTGGGCGTCTTCGGGTTATTGAAAATAGCATTGTTTCATTTTTCTCCGTATGAGAGGTTGTTGTTCAGACCTGAGTTTCATTTGGTCTTTGGTAGCGGAAAAAAGATATGACAATAAAATACTTAAGTCAAATTCATTATTTTTGCTGTATCGATAAGTATTTTTGAATAACAAAAATTAAGAACCCGGAACGGGTATTTTCCGGTTGAAAACCAAAGGGAACAGGCTTACCTTGTTTTAATACAGGAGCAAATTCAGTTGAGGGAGCAAATGATTGAAGTAAAAGAAGCGCACACAGCAGTGATTGTGGTTGATGTTCAGGGGGATTTTACCTTTTGCAACCAGGGCAGCCTGGCGGTGGAAGGGACGGATCAGGCCTATGTGGATTGCGTGGAAGCAGAGACCCGCAGGTTGAAGGCCCTGGGATATCCGGTGTTTGCCACCCAGGACTGGCACCCGCACAATCATATGTCTTTTTTTTCCAACCACGAGGGCAAGTCTGCATTTGACACCATTTCCGTTAATGACGGGATCCAGGTTCTCTGGCCCCCCCATTGTATCCAGGACACGGAAAACGCCAGGGTGCTGGTGGATAACACCTTGTTTGAATCCATCGTTCAAAAGGGTATGGATCCGCAATACGATTCCTACTCAGGTTTTTTTGACGACGGCGGACACCGCACAGGCCTGGAAGACCAGCTGCGTGACCGGGGGATAAATAAACTGATTGTTTACGGCCTGACAACGGATTATTGTGCCAGGGCAACTGCACTGGACGCAAGGTCCCTGGGGTTTGAGGTGGTGCTGATTAAGCAGTTGTGCAGGGGGGTGGCTGAAGAGACCACCCGGGCCGCCCTTGAAGAGATGGCAGCGGCCGGGGTCTCTGTTCTTTAATTCGGTTTAATCGCTGGTTCAACCGAAAGTACGCTTAAAAAGATCTTCCATGGCATTGGCGGCATCTTCGGTCAGATTCCGGGTGCCTGTTCCGGTAAAGGTCTTGTGATGAATCACGGGTGTCACCATCTGCCATTCGTTGTCAATCCAGGAGAACCAGGCCTTACGGTCCTGCTCATAGACAAAGATGGGCCGGTTGAACAATTTTCCAAGCTCCACACCCCAGCCGGTTCCGCCTTTAACGGTTTTATCCGGGAGGATCCATCCAACCACAAAAATCTGGTACCCGTTGTTGATCATATGGAAGATGGACTGGATGACCTTCCGGATCTTGTTGCCTTTGGAAAAGGACCTGCTCAGCCGTTTGGAAACGATATCCATGGAGATATTCCCCTTTTCCAGTTCATCCTGGCTGAGGATCCGGAGGCCGGTGTCCCGTTCCGGTTTATGGCCTTCAAAGGAAAAATTAACCTCTTTAATTCCGTATTTTTCTGCCAGTCTGCCGAATTCCGCTTCCGCACCTCTGTGGCCGCCGCTGTACAGGGTGAATTGAGAAGGTTCGTTGTTCATAAGCTTACTCCTTAAGATAATTTATATTCGTTCTTCTAAGAAATTTGTGTTCGGACCCTGCGCTTAACTGGATGTAATTCCGATGGATTTGGCCCTATCATATAAAAGACGGATAAGATAAGCAACCCCCAACCCAAGTCAACCCCTGGCTGTATAAAAAAATGGAGGATATTGATTTATGTCTGATTTTATTGGGGAATTTTGGTTTTTTTATGGATCTGTCATGGTGCAGAACCCATTTTTTTCCCCTCCGGGTAGGCCACAAAGGCTTCATCTTCTTCGTTAGCCGGCCTTCGCGGCAGAGATACGACAGCTTCAGCCCTGCTGCCTTGAACCTGAAGCCTTTATGGCCTTTGCAGCGGTAAATTCGGATGTGGTGGAATGATTATCTGAAGGACGCTTATCTTGAAAAGAAGAACCGGGCAGTGATCAATCCACCTTGAACGTATTTCTTCCCGAGGCTTTGGCGCGGTAGAGGGCGCGGTCGGCGCTTTGGATCAGCTGGGTGGCGTTGGAGTCGTCCGTGGGAATGGTGGTGGCCAGTCCCAGGCTGATGGTGACGTGATCGGTGGTGGCCGCGTGTTCGTGGGTGATGTTCATCTCATCTATGGTTTTGAGCATGCGCCGGGCAATGAGGATGCCGCCTTCCTGGTCTGTTTCAGGGAGGATGGCCGCGAATTCCTCACCGCCGTAGCGGGCAATGGTGTCCACATCCCTTAATATGCTTTTATCCAGGCCTTTGGCGACTTTTTTAAGGCAGTCATCCCCGATGACATGGCCGTAGGCGTCGTTGTAGGCCTTGAAGTGGTCTATATCAGCGATGATAAGGGTCAGCGGCTTTTGCCGCCGTCTGCCCCGCTGCCATTCCCGGACCAGGGTCTCATCAAAGAAGCGGCGGTTGGGCAGGTCGGTGAGGCCGTCCAGGGAGGAGAGCTGCCTCAGTCTTTCATTGGAATCCTCAAGCTCGTGCTTGAGGGTTTCCAGTTCCACGACCTTGGCATCCAGTTCCTTGGTTTTTTCCTCCAGCAGCTGGCGCTGTTTGTCCAGTTCAAGAAAGATGGTGACCTTGCTCTTTAATACATCTGCTGCCAGGGGTTTGAACAGGTAATCAACTGCCCCGGAGCCATACCCCCGGAACACATGGGCCTCTTCCTTGTTGGCGGCTGTGACGAAAATAATGGGGATATTCTTGGTTCGCTTGTTCCCCCTCAAAAGGGTGGCGGTTTCATATCCGTCCATGACCGGCATCTGGACATCCAGAAGAATCAGGGCAAAGTCGTAATCCAGGGTTTTTTCCAGGGCCTGGTGCCCGGATTCGGCACGCACCACCTCCAGTTCCGGAGATTCAAGGACCTGTTCAAGGGTCAGGAGATTCTCGGGCCGGTCGTCTACTATGAGGACAGATGGTTTTTTCATTTGGCAGGTGCTTTCCCTTTGGATATCATCTGGTTGATAAAAGGCGCAATCTTCTCCAAATCCAACACCGCATCCACCCCTGCATCAATGGCAGATCTGGTCATGGTGGCAGCTTCGCAGGTTTCCGGGGACTGGGCAAGGGCATAACCGCCGTGGGCCCTGATAGCCCTGATCCCCTCGGTGCCGTCGGTGTTGGCACCGGTCAGGAGGACCCCAATCAGTCCGTCCTGATATACTTCGGCTGCGGTTTCAAACAATACATCAATGGCCGGTCTTGAATACTGAACCCTTTCGGTTGTGGACAGGGCAAAGCTCCTGTCCTCTTCCACCAGCAGATGATAATTGGCCGGTGCAAAATATATGGTTCCGCTTTTGATCGGCAATTTGTCTTCAGCTTCTTTTACCCTGAGGCTGCATAATTTGTCAAAGTATTGAACCAAAAAATCATCAGAATCCGGGCTCATGTGCTGGACAATGATCACGGGCTGGTCCATCTGCCCCGATAAACCGGGTAAAATCGCTTTCAGGGCGGCAAGCCCGCCGGCAGATACACCCATGACAATGGCCTGGTAAGGGTTGGCTTTATTCTTCACCGTTGTCACTGTTGTCACCGTTTTTTCCTGTAGATTTTTTCTTTTTCGCAGATGGACTCAAACCGGTCGGCCATATCCGTGAACTTCAGGCTCTCCTTTGATCCCAGGCAGAGGTAGCCGCCCGGGCAGAGACTATCATAAAAAAGCCGGATCACCTGGTTCTGGAGTTTCCGGTTAAAATAGATCAGAACGTTTCTGCAGAAGATCAGGTTCATCTCCCCGAACACCCCGTCCGTGACAAGATTGTGGGATGAAAACAACACTTTTTCCCTGAGACTGCGTTTGAGGATCACATTTTCATCATCTGCCGTATAATAATCGGAAAACGCCATTTCTCCGCCGGATTTCTGGTAATTGGCAGTATAGGTTCTCATCACATCCAGGGGGTAGATACCGGATTTGGCCTTTTCAAGGATCAGTTCGTTAAAATCCGTGGCATAGATCTGTGACCGTTTTTTCATGTTCTCTTCTTCCAGAAGGATGGACATGGAGTATACCTCCTGTCCGGCAGAGCATCCGGCATGCCACACCTTGATAAAGGAATAGGTCTTAAGCCGGGGAATCAGCTCCTCCCTGATTTTTTTATAGAACCAGGGATCCCTGAACATTTCTGTGACATTGATGGACAGGTCCATGAGCAACTGATTGAAAAACGGCTCATCGTAAATCAACCGCCGCATCATGTCGGTATAGGTCTCCATCTTGCTCCGGACCAGGCGGCTTTTCAGCCGCCGTTTGGTATGGGCATTGGCATAGTCCTTAAAGTTATATCCGTACTTGAGGTGGATGGCCTCCAGGAGCAGCTGGATTTCTATGTTTTCATTTTCTGTTGTCATGCATATAACCATACCTTGAGCATTGAAATCAGTTTGTCCGTATCAACGGGCTTGGCCAGGTAGTCATTGGCGCCTGCATCAATGCATTTTTTCCTGTCCCCTTTCATGGCCTTGGCGGTCAGGGCGATGATGGGCAGATCCCTGTGGGTTTTCCGGATCTCTTCCATGGCTTCGTACCCGTCCATCCTCGGCATCATGATATCCATGAGAATAATGTCGATGTCAGGATTGGCCTTTGTCTTTTCAACCCCTTCGATTCCGTCCCTGGCAATGAGGATATTCATGCTTTTTTCCTCCAGTACCGAGGTGAGGGCAAAGACATTCCGCATGTCGTCATCCACAAGAAGGACGGTTTTTTCCTTGAGGACCCGTTCCTTGTCATGGACCAGTTTAAGCATCTCCTGTTTTTCCTTGGGCAGGTCCGCCTCCACCCGGTGGAGAAAGAGGGCGGATTCTTCAAGCAGGCGCTCGGGGGATTTAACCCCTTTGATGATGATGCTTTCCGTATACTGCCTGAGCTGGCGGTCTTCGTCCCGGCTCAGGTCCTTTCCGGTGTATACGATCACGGGAATCTCGGAGCAGTCCGGGTCGTGCCGGATTTTATCCAGCAGTTCAAACCCGGACATGTCCTCAAGGCCGAGATCCAGGATCATACAGTCAAAGTGCTGGCCGGTCAGCGCGTCCCAGGCCTCGCCGCCGGTGGAGACCATAACGGTCTCAACATCCCCGTTGCCGATAAGTTCCCGGATACTCTCTGACTGGACCTTATCATCCTCCACCACCAGGAGTTTCCTTACCGGCCGTGTAATGATATTTTCAATCCTTCCAAAGGTTTCCTCCACCTTTTCCAGGGTCACGGGTTTGGTCAGAAATCCCAGGGCACCCATGCGCATGGCATCCAGGGAGCTGTCTGCAGCCGACATGAAATGGACCGGGATATGCCGCAGGTCCGGGTTGCCCTTCAGGCGCTCAAGCACAGTCCAGCCGTCAATGCCGGGCAGGCCGATATCAAGGATAATGGCGGAGGGCTTGTAATACTCAGCAAAGTGAAGCCCTGTTTCCCCGTCATCGGCAATCACGGTTTTAAATCCCCGCTCCCGTGCAAAATCACGCATTATTTTAGCTGAATTGGGGTCATCTTCAATGATGAGAAGGCTTTTTCCGTCAGCGGTCAGGTCTTTTCTGTCGTCCTGGACAAAATCATGGACAATGGACGGGCTCCCGGTGTCAGGTTCAGGGGTGATGTCCGGGGGGGGCTGTTTCCGGTCCCTGTCATCAGGTTCTGCCGGGGGGGCTGCAGGGGCAGGCGCCGGTGCTGCCTGGACCTGTTCCGGCAGCCGTTCAGGAATGACAACTGTAAATACAGCCCCCTTTCCCTCTTCACTTTCAAGCATGATGTATCCGCCCAGAAGTTTGCTTAACTCCCGTGAGATGGACAGGCCCAGTCCTGTACCGCCGTATTTTCTGCTTGTGCTGCCGTCTGCCTGCTGGAACGCTTCAAAAATGACGGCCTGCTGCTCCGGGGGGATACCGATGCCTGAATCTTTCACCGACAGGGCGACTGAGGTTGCAGGGATAAGGTCATATCCCCTGCACATCTCTTCAGTGGGCCTGGAAATCCCAAGGCAGACCCTGCCTTTTTCCGTGAATTTAAATGCGTTGGTGAGCAGGTTTCTCAAGACCTGCTGGAGACGGAGGGGGTCGGTATAAAGGCTGGCTGAAAGATCCGGGGCCACTTCGATATCAAAGGAGGTTCCCTTGTCTTCGGCCAGGTTTCTGAATATCCGTTCAAGATCGGTTATCAGACCCTCTATCTCCACCTCTTCCAGCACCAGTTCAACTTTTCCGGCCTCCACCTTGGACAGGTCCAGAATTTCGTTTATTAAAGTGAGCAGGTCTTCCCCTGAGGAGTGAATGGCATTGGCAGACTCAATCTGCTTGCCTGTCAGGGTGGCATCCTTGTTGCCTGCCAGAAGCTGGGACAGAATCAGGATACTGTTCAGAGGAGTCCTCAGTTCATGGGACATATTGGCCAGAAATTCCGATTTATACTTACTGGCGATTTCAAGCTCCTCTGCCTTGGACTGGATGGCTTCCTGGGCCTCAAGCAGTTCGATATTTTTGGACTGGATATTCTCTTTCTGTTCTTCCAGGGCCTGGGCCTGCTCTTCCAGTTCCTCATTGGTGACCTGGAGTTCCTCCTGCTGGGCCTGGAGTTCCGCCTCTGATTCCTTCAGGGCCCTTGTCTGCTCTTCGAGCTCTTCGTTGACTACCCTCAGCTCTTCCTGCTGGGACTGGAGGGCGGCTTCGGACTCCTGCAGGGCCCGGGTCTGTTTTTCCAGGGTAAGGTTCTGCTCGGCCAGTTCTTTTTGGCTGGCCTGGGTCTCCTCCAGGAGCTGCTTGATGGTCTGGCGGGATTTGGCCGTGTTCATAAGGATCGCCGTGTTTTTAACGATCTGGTCAATATATTTTTTTTCAAGATCGGTGAACCGGGTCTGGGAGCCCAGGATAAATACACCGAGCAGGCTCTCTTCAAAGACCAGGGGAACAATCATATAGGACTTTGCCGGTTTCTGATCAACCCCGTAATTGATGAGGGGGGCATCATCTGCGATATCCGTGAAAATAATGGTCTCCTGCTCAATGGCAGCCTGGCCCACCATGCCTTCCCCCAGCTTCAGGGTGTTGAAGTTGCCCTGGCGGTCGGAAAATGCGTAGCTGGCAAAGAGCTGCAGGGCATCGTCCTGGTGAATATACAGGGCGCCCATGTCAGCGCCGATGTGCTGGGTGACAAAAGAGATAAACCGCCTGGCCAGCTCTTTTTCGTTGAGTTCTCCCCTGAGGGCGTCATCCAGGCCTTCCTTGCCCTGTTTGAGCCAGTCCGCATCCCTTAAGGTGTTGGCCATATGGTTCAGGGCGCCGGCCAGCTTGCCCAGTTCATCACGTTGCCTGAGGTGAATGGAGGTGGAAAAATTGCCCTTTGCAATGGCCTGGGCAAAGTCCACCCCTTTGATAATAGGTTTTGATATGCTCCTGGACAATAAATAAGCGCACAGGGCCACAACAGCTATGAGGACCGCAGACAGGCCAAGGGTTTTCCCAAGGATTTTCCGGACGATTTCCTCTACCTCGAACTTGTCTATTTTGGAAATCAGGTACCACTCCAGCCCTGCGATGGAAAGGCGGTTGTAGGCCACCAGCACCTCTTTTCCCGTACTGTCGGAATATAGGCCGGCCCCGGCTTTTTGTTCAACCGCATCCTCCCAGTAGTTCAGGTTCCTGCCCAGTTGAAAGCCGATGACGTACTTGCCCGATCCCATGGTTTTAAGAGCGCTCCTGAGTTCAAACTCCGACAGTTCCGGATCCCAGTGCAGAAGATAGGATTCCCCTGTCTCCCCCATTCCCTTTGTGGAACTCATTATCTCCTCAATAAACCCGGGTGTGATCTGGACAATAACCATGGCAATCAATATGCCCTTTTCATCCATTACGGGCTCACCGAAAAAGGCGGTTTCAACATCACCGGCCGGCGCATAGGGGGAGAAGTCCACAATAATGCCCTCACGGGTCTCCTTGATTTTTTTCCAGGCCAGGGTCAGCCCGGAGTCTGCATAATGGGCCCTTAGGATATTATTCCCGATGAATTGGGTGTTCTGGATGGAAAATAGGATATTGCCGTGGTCTGCATCAATGATCTTTAGATCCTGGCATCCGTAAGAGGCTGAAAAATGTTTCAGGGGGCCTGCATAATTATTTTCAAGGGCTTTGAAATTAATGGACTCATAAATTCTGGACTGGATCCGCCTTTCATAGTAGGCGGCCATTTCCCTTGTGAACTCAAGCAGGTTGTTGCTTCCCGCAAGCCGTTTCAGATCCCTTGAACGCTGATCGAATACCGTCTCAAGCTGATCAATCCGTATGGTCTGGACGGACTCAAGCTGGTCAAAGGATTTTTCCATCAGGGCGTTTGTGGCAAGGATGGAACCGTAATATCCTGTAATGAGCAGGGGCAGGATGCCGGTCAGAATAAAGGCGATGATCAGCTTGGGGCGTATGGCCATGTTATTCAGGTTGGACAGCATAGACGTATCCTTAAATTAAAATCTGCTGGATATTAAACTACTCCGGGCAAATCGCTCGCCGGCGGAAGGTCACACCTGTAAGCTTGCCCGCTTTATGTATAATCTTAAAGCCGAACCATAGCATAAAAAAATGGTGAAATATATGGAAAACCCGTTGAAAATCAGGCTTTAATTTTCCACAAACACCGTTACAAATCAGGCCCGTCATGGTAAACTGGCCGGGTTGGAAACCCCGGGGGAGACACTCCCTGCCCAGTTAAACGTTTAAGAGAGGATAACGTGAAGTCAAAAGCCCTTGAAGTCAACCTGTCCGACACCCGGGCAGAGGTGACCATTGACAAGCAATATGAACTGCTTCTGGATTTCTTTCAAGGTTATGTAGGGATTTTAAACCGCCTGGAAACCTTTTTAAAAGAACTGTCCCACCCTTACCGGAACTGGGGGTTTATTGTCAGCGAATCCCGGCATTTTGCCCTTCACTACTTCCATCTTTACAAGAGCCATGACCGGGGCAGGGATGCGCTTGAGCTGTTCTGCGATATTTTCATCACGGCATTTGAGTCTGTGGCAGAGCCGGAAATCAAAGCCAGTGCCGCTGACAACCTCATGCTGGTCATGCACCATATTGCCAAGGAGGGGGGAGAAGAGCTGCCGCTGTTTCTGCCCCTCCTGTACAGGGAACTCACCCGGATCCAGGCCTATGAAGAGGCCCAGTTCTTTTACTTTGTCTCTTCTTACTACCAGCCGGATAAGATGGCGAAGATGCTGTTGACAGACGGAGGGACAGACCTTGGCCCGGACCTTGTGGCCTCCTTGAACCGGTTGCTGATCCGTTTTTTTGATGCCTCTTTTTCCTTCTGGCTGACCCAGGATGACCCGTTGGCCTGGATGCGGGAGAATATTGACGAATGGCGCCTGGGACAGGATATGGTCGAGCTTCTGGAACAGGTTTCCCACGGCCGTCTGGTCGAGTGGCAGGGCCTTTTGAAAGACGTTGAATCCGGTGACCTGGACGCATTTGATACCACTGCTGCATTGATTGAACTCACCGGGCACAGGGATTTCGTAAAACGGTTCCGGGATATGCCCCGGAAAATACTGGCCATGGCCGGCGGGAGAACCTATGGAAAGTACTTCAAGCTGACCTTCCTCTTTTACATTATTCACGCACCGGGATTGTCCATGATCCACAGGGAAGCCCTGGGGGATATCCACCGGACCCTGATCCGCCTGATCGGTGAACGGCACTATAAGAAGGACATCCCCATCGTGGACCAGACCTTTGCCCTGCTCAAGGAACATAAGGGCCGCTATCCCGGAACCGTTCTTGAGTGCATACACAAGATCGGGGATGCGGTTTACAATACCGATGAAATCGAGCTGATCAACCACTTCATAGACCGGTCAGTGGACCACGGGTTTCAGTTTCCCATGATCAAAGGCACCGGGGATGACTGGCAGATCAAGGGGAATATGGCCCATGTGAAGAACATCCGGGTCTTTTTAAACCTGGTGGGCAAACATCCCAAAAAATCCAAGCGCCTGCTCTCCGCCCTGATCACCTCCCTGGCCGTGGGCGGGGTCTTTATCCGGGATACCGATCTTTTTCCCAGGGATATCACCAAATTTCTCAACACCGATATCGCGCCGGTGTATAACCTGGTCAAGCAATTGTCCAGGCTGCTGCCGGCCTTTTTCAACGAGATCGGGGCAGAGGGGGAACTGCGGGATATTTCCACCGACCTGGACGAGGCCTGCTTCCGCCGGGACCGCCTGATTCATTTTTTGAGAAAGCAGTGTCATGTGGAAAGCTCCAGCCGGATTGTGGAGTTTATCCGCGAGGTAATGATCTTCTGGAAAACAAGGGATAAAGCCCCTCTGGAACCCTATGTGCCCCCTTCCATCTATGAAGAGATAGAATCCTCAGGCCGGTTCATTGACGGTCCCAGTGCGATTTTCCAGGCCCTGGAGTATAATAAGTTAGGAAATCCCGGTGATTATCTCCTGGCAAACCAGGAAGACCTGGACACCATGGTGGACAAGGTTGACGGTGTAACGGACCTGGACCGGAAGCGGGCAAAGCTCATGCTGAGGTTTTTCAGGCTGCTCAATGAAAAATACGGCACCGAACACCTTGAACTGCAGAAATACCTGGCCGCCCACAGGGCAGAGGGCATGCCTGATCCCGCGGATGTGATAGAGGCGCTGGATGAGTCCCACCTGGAAACCAAAATCGAGAGCCTGCTGTCCTACATGGCGGAACTTAAGGAGATTATCCTGTCGGACAAGGAGTTTCCCGTTAACGAAGCCATCTACCACAAGCGTCATTTTGCCGTGGATATTCCCTCCATGTACGGGTCGTACAACGAGGCCAAGTTCAATGCCCTGGGCCTGACCCTGAGGATAGAAAGCGTCGTCAATGTATTGTTTGAAGACCTGATCAACAGCATTGACCTGCGCCTGATCACCAAACCCACCTTTGTGAGGATATACGGGATTTTAAAGCTCTTCCGCCAGGCCCTGGTTCTGGACGGGATTGTCTCCAAAAAGCTGGACACCCAGATGGAGTTCCTCAAATACTCCATTAATATCACCACCTGTTCCTTTACCCAGTACCTGGATATTTTCAAGGGGTTTACCCGGGCGGTGGCAGACGGGGTAAACGACCATTTCAACAACCTGCACTCAAGGAACCTGACCCATATTGAAACCCGCATGGGCCGGGACAAGATCCTGGAGAAATACCTGCCCAAAGGGTATGACCCGGATGCGGAGGCTGCCCAGAAGGCCACTGAGGTGGCTGCCAAGATGGCCAAAAAGCTGGACCAGCGTGTGGCAGATATCTTTTTCAGGGACAGGATCGCCACCTCGCTCGGGCTCCAGCAGCTGGACGTGTTTTTAAACCGGATTCTTTCCACCCTGTTCCGGCAGTCCGAGCGGCTTTCCCAGGATGAGCTGTCCGCCCTGCTCAACTACGACCCCAAGGCGGCCGTCACCACCATTGATTCCCAGCAATTGTTCAGCCACAATATTATTTACCTGGGCAACAAGGGGCTGAACCTCATCAAGCTCCAGCAGTTGGGCATAGAAATCCCCAACGGGTTTATCATTACCACAGAGGTCTTTAAATGCCTGGATCTCATTGACTCATATATTCCCGCTTCGGTCAACTTCAAGCAATTGGTCACCACCATGCTGAAAGGGCTGGAAAAAACAACAGGGGCCAGGTTCGGGGATCCTGAAAACCCGCTGCTTCTCTCTGTGCGGTCCGGGTCCTCCATTTCCCAGCCCGGAATGCTGGACTCCTTTTTAAATGTGGGCATAAATGAGGAAATCGCCTCAAGCCTGGCCGAGAAATCAGGCAACCCCTGGTTTGCCTGGGATTCCTACAGGCGTTTCATCCAGGCCTACGGCATGGTGTACGGGATTGAGCGGGACGAGTTTGACCGGCTTATCAAGGATTTTAAGGAGAGGGCCGGGATCACCTTTAAGCGGTATTTTACAGGGGAGCAGATGCGGACCGTGGCCCTGGCCTATAAAAAGCTGGTGGTGGATGCCGGGATCGATATCGCAGATGCGCCCGCTGAACAGCTTTTCCTGGCCATTAAAAAGGTCTTTTCCTCGTGGAACTCCAAACGGGCCCAGGATTACAGAAAGATTATCGGGATATCCGATGACTGGGGAACGGCGGTCACGGTCCAGGCCATGAAATTCGGAAACAGGTCCCGCGAATCGGGCTCCGGGGTGGTGTTCACCCACAGCCCCAAACTTCCCGGGGACACCATCCGGCTGTGGGGTGATTTTACCATTGGCAACCAGGGGGAAGATGTGGTATCCGGTCTGGTGAAAACCCTGCCCATTTCGGAACTCCAGCGGGAGATTGAAAAGCGGGATACCAAGATCAGCATGGAAACCCGGTTTCCGAAGATTTTTGAACAATTGCGGGTGATTGTCCAGCAGTTGATTTACGAGGGCGGGTGGAATCCCCAGGAAATTGAATTTACCTTTGAGGGGCCTGAACCCGAGGACCTGTTTGTTCTCCAGGCCAGGGATCTTTCCTTGCGGGACCGGAAAAAAATAGTTAAGTTTGACGCGGACAATGAAATCCTTGAGGCGGCTTTCCTGGGCCAGGGAATAGGGGTCTCCGGGGGGGCCATGAGCGGCAGGATCGTCTTTACCCTGGAAGAGATCGACGGATTCCGGCGCCAGGACCCGGATGCAAGGCTGATCCTGGTGCGGAACGATACCGTGCCGGATGATATTCTTGAGATTGATGCGGCAGACGGCATTTTAACGGCCAGGGGCGGGTTGACCTCCCATGCGGCCGTGGTGGCGTACAACTTGGGCAAAACCTGTGTGGTCGGGTGTGAAAACCTGGTCTGCAGTGAAGCGGATAAAACCTGTGAACTGGACGGGGTGGTCATGAATACCGGTGACTTCATCAGTATTAATGGGTACAAAGGTGCAGTGTATCAGGGGCAGATGAAGATCGTTTAAACTTATATCTACGTTTAAGGAAAAAAAATGAACACAGACGTAAAGGTCCTGGGGATTAACGGACTGGGAAGAATCGGGAAACTATCCCTGTGGCACCATGCAGGCAGAAAATACTTTGATGAGATTGTCATTAATGTGGGCAGGGAGGTAGGCTCTTCCATGGATGATATTGTCCACTATATCGAGCGTGACTCCTCCTACGGGCGCCTGGAGGCCTTTCTTAACGGGTACCAGGGTAAACCCGTGATCACGGATGTGGATCTTGAGGCCTTTACCCTGAATGTAAACGGGGTCAGGGTAAAGATCCTTAAAAACAACCGGAACCCCAAAGATATTGAATGGGCGGACAACAACGTGGATATCGTTGTGGATACCACAGGCCAGTTCCTGGACCCCAACCTGAGCGCAGACGATCCAAAGGGATCCATCCGCGGCCACCTGGATGCAGGGGCCCGGAAGGTTATTGCCTCGGCGCCCTTTAAGCTCAAACAGGGCGCGGTCATGCCTGAGGATTCCGTGACAACGGTCATGGGGATCAATGACAAGGTTTACGATCCGGTTGCGCACTGCCTGGTCTCCAACGCTTCCTGCACCACCACCTGCCTCTCCCATATGGTAAAGCCCCTGCTGGATGCATTCGGCATAGAGCGGGTGCTCTCCGCATCCATGGCAACGGTGCATGCGGCCACAGGATCACAGCAGGTCCTGGACCGCCTGCCTAAAACCGGTGCTTCGGACCTGAGAAAGAACCGGTCCATACTGAACAACATTATCTTGACGACCACAGGGGCGGCCAAGGCCCTGCAGCTGGTCATCCCGGAAATGGGAACCATCGGCTTCATTGCCGAGTCCGTGCGGATTCCCACCTCCACGGGCTCCCTGATCATCCTGGTGATGAACTTCCAGGAAGAGCTGAATAAAAAGCCCATCCGCAGGGAAATGATCAATCAGATCTACCAGGATGCGGCAGCCGCAAACGACAACGGCTACCTGGTGTACACGGATAAGCAGAACGTATCCTCGGATATCATCGGCACCCCAAGGGCGGCAGCCGTGATTGAGGGGCATGAAACCCACACCCGTACCGGTGCCATCAATATCAACCTGGAACAGGTCAGGGGCATTGACAAAGAGGTGCTTGAAACCATAAAAGACCATGTGGGCAGCATCCAGGTCACCCAGTCCGTTATTTACGGATGGTACGACAACGAGATGGCCTCCTATGTGAACATGATGGGGGATCGCACGGTATCCATTGCTGAATCCATGGAATAAATCAGTATTGTTTTTCTGCCGGCATCTGGCAGCTGTTCTAGCTGTCTGTGCCGGCAGCCTGTTCCTCTGCACCGGCGGGGCATCTGCAAGGGATATCCCCTTTCAGCCGGGGGAGGAGGTCAAATACGATGTCCGGTGGCAGATGTACAAGGCCGGAGAGGCGCAGATCCAGGTGATGCCCTTTACCGAAGTTAAGGGAAGGCGCTCCTATCATTTTCAGTTCCGGGCCCAATCCAACGCCTTTATAGACAAACTCTTCAAGGTCAGGGACAGTGCTGAAGGTTTTGTGGCTGATGATTTCTCAGGGTCGACCGGGTATGAGTACAGGGGGGAGGGGAAGAAAAAAAAGGAGATCCGGGTGGATTTCTTTCCCGATACAAATAGGGTTGTCTATTCCAATTTTGACGAGCCCCGTAAGCCCCTTGAAATCCCGGAGGGCTGTTTTGACCCGGTCTCCTCGTATTTTAAGATGCGGCTAATGGACCTGGAGGTCGGCCAGACCCTGTCATTCCCCATTACAGACGGGAAAAAGTATTTTTTCCAAAAGGGCGAAATAGTAAAAAAAGAGAAGATCACCATTAAATCGGTTGCCTACGATACCGTTGTGGTGGTGCCCCATGTCACCCATTTTTCAGGGGTGTTTAAAGAGAGCAAAGATCCCACGGTCCGGGTCTGGCTTACTGATGACGAAAGGCAGATCCCGGTCCGGATCAAGATTCGTATTGCAGTGGGCAGTATTTACTTTGATTTAAGCTCATACAAGCCCGGTAAACCGGCATCCCCGCCCCCGGCCAACGGCGGGTATGTTCACGGCGGTATCCTCTATCTTTAAAGTATGGTAAGACCGGTCTCTTTCCAGCCGGAAATTCCCCTGTCCAGCACCCGGGCACTGGTATATCCCTCTTCTGTGTATTGAACGGCAAGACCTGCCGCTGAGCTGTCGCCGGGTCAGCCTCAGTAAAAAATGATATCCGTATCTTTATCAAGATCCGGCTTCATCCTTAAGAATTCGCTCATTGGGATTGCGCCTTCCAGGTGGGCCTGGCTGTGGAATTTATCGTCGTCATATATGCAGACCAGAAGGGAGAGGCCTGCGTCGATCCGGGATTTCGCCTCCGGTGCCGGTATCCGTTTTGCTGTTGCCATAGTGAACTCCTTTTTAAAATTGACAATAATCTCAAGCTAAGCACGAATTGCCGTCAGGCAAATCAGGATTAGGATTGTAAACGTCGGGATTCGGGTGTAAAAATGAATAAGGAGAACCCATAACCGAGGAAGGAAGGCAATGAACATCCAATGGCTGGGCACGGCAGGATTTAAGATTCAAACGGCAGCGGCATCCTTTCTCACGGACCCTTATTTAAGCAGAAACAGCAGGGCTTTGCCCCGGCAGCCCCTGGCCCCCGAGGACCTGGCACCGGTGTCCCACATTTTTATTTCCCACGGCCATTTTGACCATCTCATGGATGTGCCGGCCATTGCCCGGCATACGGGTGCCCGGGTGATCTGCAGCCCAACCGCCGCCCACACCCTGGCTGACATGGGACTGGGGCCGGACAGGGTGATACCTGTGGGAAAAGACGGGTTTGAGATCAGCTTCAGCGGTGTCCGCGCCCGGGCGTTCTACAGCCGCCACGTCCGGTTTGACCTCAGGCTCCTGCTGACGACATTGATCAGGACCGGGCGGGAAATCCCTGAAATTCTTCCGCTGTTCCTCAAGTTTCCCTGCGGCCAGGTCCTGAGCTGGCGGTTTGAGGCAGAGGGGAAAACCGTCCATTTCTTCGGCTCCTGCGGTTCCACTGACAGGGAACTCAACGCTCTGGCTTCTCATCCCCTGGATATACTGCTGCTCCCCCTTCAGGGACATTCACGGATCTGTGACCTGGGGTTCCATTATGTCCGGGTACTGAATCCCGGGCTCGTGATCCCCCACCACCAGGATGATTTTTTTCCTCCGGTTTCCCGGACGGTGGATATCAATCCTTTTACAGACCTGGTAAAAGGGGGCTGTCCCCGCACCCGGACCAGGGTGATGGCAGTGAATGAGGTTCTTTCCCTTTAATTGCTTAAATCCCTTGACAATCTGAAAAAACGACACAACTTTGTTTTTAAATGAAACAAAAGTAAGGCAATGCTTATTATAAAATATAAAAATACGAGGTTGCCATGAGTACATATCAATGCCAGAGATGCGGAAAAGTGTCACCAGATAAAAGCAAGATATGCGATTCCGGAGATGATGCAGGAGTCACCTCCCTTTATGTCTGTGAAGATTGTAACAAACAGAGCATGAGCGCCGAAGCCGTC
>JAKSAX010000330.1 GCA_022361395.1 Desulfobacterales bacterium
CCGGCTCACCACTGCAATGGAGATCACCAGGGTGATTTCAACCATAAACAAAATCAGGAGAGCCTGAAACAGACGGTCCAGACGGTCGATGACATAGGATAACATAGGAAAAGTCCCCTCCTTGGAACTCCCGGACCCGGATGTACAAGGCCCGGGAGGATTTATTGACCGCTATTGAAGGCTTATTGCCTTTTCCACAACAGGCTTGAGTTCAGGATAAGTTTTATAAAACTCCTGGTATACAGGTTCCACAAGAGCTCTGAACGGGGCAAGATCCGGGGTTGTCACCTCAACCCCTTTGGCTTTTATGGTATCAAGATCGTTGGCTGTATATGCCTTGATCTTTTCAATGCTGGCCAGGGTTGCCTCATCACTGGCCTCCATGAGCAGCTTCTGATCCGCTTTTGACAACCCGTTCCAAAGGGTCATGTCCATAACGATAAAAGAGGCATCATAAAAATGGGTGGTCAGGGCCAGGTGGTCCTGAAACTCCCAGGCCTTCACAGATGCCAGGGTGGGTATGGAATTTTCAAATCCGTCAATAACCTTTGTCTGGATGGAAGTCACCACCTCTCCCCATGAGATCGGGGTACCTGTTGCCCCCATGGCATTCATGGATGCAATATGGGTCGGATTTTCCATGACCCTGATTTTCATACCGGATAAATCATCCGGATGATTTACCGGGCGGGTGGCATTCATGATGTGACGGAACCCTTCCGGAAACAGACCGATGATCTTTATGCTGGATTTCTTCTCAAACATCTCGGATAACCGGGCGGCTTCCGTTGTTTTTGAAAAGGCCACGCATTGATCCAGGCTGGTAAACAGGTACGGCAGGTTATAAATGGCCTGGGTGCCGCCGAACATGGTCAGAGATGAATTGGATAAAATTCCGGCTTCAAGTGCATGAATCTTCATCTGCTCCAGGGTTTCGCGTTCCGATCCCAGTTTTTCCGAATCAAAAACAGTGATCTTGATACGGCCGTCGGTTTTCCGGGTAACCCTTTCAGCCCAGTCTTTGGCATGGAGGGTGAACAGATTTTCCGAATTCAAACAGGAAGACATCCGCCACTTCATTGTTTTCGCACCGGCAGTTTGGACAGCGATAAATAAAAGGCATCCTAAAAGAACAAGGTACAATTTAACACTTTTCATCTAAAATCTCCTTTAAAAATAAATAGTTGCCGAATAAAACCTGAGAACGCAAAAATAGTATCCGGCAGGTTTAAAATACAAACTGCACACCAAATTATGCGGCCCACTGCCGCCTAATTGTTTAAAACCGATTCCGGGCCCGGCCCGGATTAAAGAATCGGGTACATCATCTCCTGGCGGTATCCCGTGATCACCCGGGTATATCCGGCCAGCATCCGGTCTGTGTCCGGATCACCCGTGTCCACCAGGAAAGGCTGTCCCCTGAGGGAACCTATTTTCTCCAGGGTAGCTCCCACCCGGATGTTTCCTTTTCCCACCTGTTGAATCAGCTCAGGGCTGAACTGATGGTTTCCCCGCCCGAAAAGATATCCCTGGCCCCCGATGGGCGTGATAAATATACGGGCCTCCCTGCCCCGGGTGATATCCAGAAGTTCCCTTTCAGAGGCATCGGAGCTGATCAAAGCTTTATCCTGAATCACATCCACCCCCAGAAGCGTGTGATCCAGGCCGAGATTGGCCATCACCGGCCGGGTGGTGGACCCGGGGCCGATAAGATAAATCACCCCGTCTTCCATGGCGTCGATATAATCCAGCGCAATGAGATTCTGGGCCGAGGCCTCACTCACCGGGGTCCCGGCTTTCCGGCTCTGGATCCCGGCTGTTCTGGGCAGGCGCAAATATCCGTACAGCCGGGTCTGTACCCGGCCGCTGCGGTAGGCCCCCTCATCAATATCCAGGACCTCCTGCTGACAATGGCCCCGGACCTTTCCGGCTATCACCTCCGCCGCCAGCTCCCCTGCGGTTTCCGGGGTTCTGGCAAATACCGGCGAATGAATCTTCACACCGGCCGGGATGCCCATGACCGTCAGGTTCTCTCCCACGGCCGCACAGACATCCCTGGCGGTTCCGTCTCCGCCTGCAAAGAGAAGGAGATCCACTTTCATCTCCTTCAGGTGCTTCGCAGCCTCGCGGGTGTCTGATGCATCCGTGACGATTAAATCTGTACCGGATGTGTTGACACCTGATTTTCCGGGCATTTCCAGCACCTCAACATCAAAGCCGCAATCCCGGGCAACCGCCCCGCCCATCTCTCCGGGCGGGGCCAGGATCCGGATGGATTCGCCCCGGTTTTTATCCAGGCGTTCAGACAGGGCCCTCAATGCCCTGGCAGCCTTGCCGGGGGCAAGGGGAAGGGCACCCAGGGCCCTGGCTTTTTCCGCCAGGCCGTCGGTGCCCTTCAGGCCGACCCTGCCGCCCATACCGGCGACAGGGTTTATGATCAGGCCAATCCGTATCATGCGGGTTTTTTCGCCTTTTTCAGATAGGCTCTCCAGGTGATGGCCCATTGTTCCGGATCATCGGACGGTGAACTGTCCACCTGATGGCACACACTCTGGTGGGGAGCTGTTTTAATGATTTCCGGATTCTCATAGGCTTCCTTGAATATATGCTTCAGGGTATTGATATACTCGTCCAGATCATCACGGGAAGGCGTTTCCGTGGGCTCCAGGGTAATGGGTTCCGGAATGTGGTAGGGATGATGGCTGGTCCAGTAATGCATGCCGAAGTCCATCATCCTGCGCTGGATATCCCCTGAGGTCACCCCCGTATCTTCTGCAAGTTTTTCAATGGTGTACCGCACCTGTTCCACCCGCTGTTTACCCTTGATATAGGGGGCATCCACACAGGGAATTTCCATCAGTTTCTTAAACAGGTAGTTGTTGTTGAGCACGGCAACCTTGGCCACTTCGTAAAGTCCCTCAGCCCCCAGGCTCATAACCCAGGAGTAGGCTTTCAGCACCACCGGGGCCACACCGTACCAGGACCTTACCTTGCCGATTGATCTGCCCGATTTGACATGGGCGTTATCAAATACATACTTTGCTACGCCCTCTTCTTCAACTTCATTGATAAAGGGGCCGGGCAGAAAGGGCTCCAGCTCCCTGGTCACCCCTGTGGCACCGCAGGCAGGACCGCCGCAGCCGTGGGGGGTGGAAAAACTTTTGTGCAGGTTGAAAAAACAGAGGTCAAACCCGGCTTCCCTGGCACGGGTTACTCCCAGCAGACCGTTGGCATTGGCCTGGTCATACCCGCAGAGCCCCCCGTTTTCATGAACCAGTCTGGTAAATTCCCTGACCCTGGAGTTATATACGCCTGTATCCTCCGGGTTGGCCACGAAGAACCCGGCTGTCCTGGGGCCAACAGCCGCTTTAAAAGCCTCTAAATCCGGGTATCCGTCCTTGTCCGGGCCGATGTGGATAATTTTATACCCCTTGACAGCCGGGGCTGCCGCATCCGAAGGATGGGAATAGATGGTGGTGATGATCTCATCCCGCTGGTCTCCCTCACCCTTTTCCGCAAAATAATTATGGAGAACCGAGGCCATGGTCAGAATACCCTGGCTGCCGCCTCCCGGCTGGAAGGTAAAGCGGTCCAGCCCTGAAATTTCACGCAGAATGCAGTCCATCTTGTAAAAAATTTCCATCATGCCCTGTACCGTCTCTTCGGGCTGGAGGGGATGGAGTTCCGTGATCTGGGGCTGCCTGGCCAGTACTTCGTTGATTTTAGGGCTGTATTTGACCGTACAGGTCCCCTGGCCGATTTCAATGTTCAGATCTGCGCCGAGAGTCTGCTGGGACAGGCGCATATAGTGGCGCAGCACCCTGTGCTGGGCGATCTCAGGCAGAGCCGGCGGTGTTTTCCGCTGCATGGATTCGGGAATATCGGTTTCACCGGCTGCGGCCCGGATCTCAGGCTCTGCTTTGGGCACCTGGATACCCCGCTCACCCGGTGTGTTCAGTTCAAAAATAATGGGTTCATCCCATTTGGCCTGGTGAAAATTTTCCCTGACCTTTGCGCTTCTGTCTATGAGGTCCATGTGTATACTCCTTTCTGCCCTGTTAGGAGGCAACGATCCGGGTTAAGGTCTTTGCCAGACGGTCGATATCTTCTTTGGTGTGGATTTCAGTGACGCAATACAGGGCGGACCGGCCCAGTTCCGGAAAATCTACGGACAGGTCTTTGCCACCGTAGATCCCTTCATCCAGAAGCGCCTTGTTAATGTCGGCCACGGTTTTTCCGGTTCCGCTGAAATCCACCACAAACTCCTTGAATCCGGGAGAGCTAAACTTCGGTGCGGTAACACCCGGAATTTCATTAATCAGCTGCCGGGCATATTTTGCCTTCTGCAGGATGGTCTGCCCCACCTCTTCCATGCCCCGCGGTCCCATGCTGGCCAGATATACTCCGGCCGTGACACCCCACAGCGCTGCCTGGGTGCCTACATATTCCTTGCCGTGCTCCCGGTGGTGACCAAAGGAGGTCCTGTCATAGGCCACATCGTCAAACCCATATTCCCCCGGTTTGCAAGTGGGCACAATACCAAACAGCCTGGAGGGAAACTCCATGACATAGCGCTCCTCATCCCGGGTGGCCATGAAACCGGCCTGGCCGCCGCCATAGTTCATGTGGATCCCCAGGGGCTGAAGATCACCGCAGATAATATCCGCTCCGTACTGGGTGGGGGGTGCCAGAACACCTAGGGAAATAGGATCCACCCCAACAACACTTTCAGCACCGGCCTTGTGTGCCAGATAGGAAATTTCCTCTCCATGGGTCTGGATGAACCCGAGAAACGACGGGTTTTCAAAGTATACAGCTGCGGTTTTATCCGACAGTTTTGCAGCCAGGTCATCCAGGTCCAGCTGGCCGGTCCCTGCATCATGTCCAACCCGGACAATTGTGATCCCGGGACTGCAATAATTCTTAATAGCCATGAATTTATCAGGGTCCATGATCTCAGGCACCAGGACCTCGTTCCGCCCGGTCATCCGGCAGGCCATACGCAGGGAGGTCGCCGCTGCCTGGCAGCCGTCCATGGTCGGTACATTCACCACCTCCATATCCACCAGTTCCCCCACCATGCTCTGGTATTCAAACAGGGCCTGAAATCTTCCGAAATCATTGTACATCTCACCGCCGTAGGCTGTGAGGAACTCCCCCCTTGAGTTAATCTCGTCACAGACGGCAGGAACATAATGCTGTGCGCAGCCGGCTCCAAGAAAACTTAAGGCCTGGTCGCAATGCTGGTTTTTAGCCAGAATCCGGGTGACATGACGCTTGAGCTCAAGCTCGGATTCCATTGCCCTGGGCAGGTCCAGGTTTTCGGTCAGTTTCAAATTTTCGGGAATCTCTTCATGGAGATCTTCCAGGGATGAAAGCCCCAGCTCCCGAAGCATCTCAGCCTGAATCTCAGGCGTCGAGTTGGGGATATAGGGATGATTTTTAAGGCCATTGACTGCCATGGTCTCTCCTTGCAATATTGAGGTTATCATCATTTGTTCAATGGTATCACCCATTGTATCTGTTTTTACAAACATCCATAATAGCAGAAACCATACCACACCTTCCTTCCCGGGACCGCCCGAACACCAACAACCTGAATTTAAAGGCAATTAACCCACACCATACCTTCACTCCGGGCGAACAGTATTTCCCGGAGAGCGGCAACCCCGCCACCCAATTGTCATTTTTGTCACAAATCTTCTGTTTTTGACATAAACATTGTCAACTCCGGAAAAAGAGCGTAGGATATCCCGACCAACCCGTGAGAATAAACAGGAGCTACCATGGTTAATATCCATGCCCACAAAAGCGATCTAAAACGGATCACTGAAATAATAAAAGCCATGCTGGATGTGGATGCTGCCATTTTCGACCTTGACAGTCAATTGCTGGCGGCCACAGACGAGTACATTAACCAGAAGGGACACAGGGTTCATGCCCCCTCCATCCAGGAGGTGCTGACAAACGGCAGGGTGGTGGTCAACAAACCCGGCCATATGCCGGCCTGTTCCGGATGCAGGTTCCTGGGGAACTGCCCGGCTAAAATAGAGATTTTAAAACGCTTCGGTCCGTCTTCCGGCCCGCTCGGGGTCGTTACACTGACCTCATTTTCCCGGCAGGGCCATGATAAAATAACCCGCGAGACAAAAACCTATGTTGATGCACTGAGGCTTTTTTCCGGATGGATTGCCGATTTGATTTCAGACCGGGATAAAGGCCGGGCCTATACCGAATCCGAAGAGATACTGAACACCCTGATGGATATCTCACAGGATGCCATGCTGACCATTGATACCCGGGGGATGGTGACACGGGGAAACACCCAGGCACTCAAGCTGTTTGCATTTTGTGACCTGTGCACCCGTTCCGCTTTCCATATTCTGCCCGAGTCCATGGTGGATAAAATCCTGGGCGGCAACCATATCAAGGCCGCTAAAATCCTGATCAGCAACCGTCAGACATTTTTATCCGCCAGGCCGGTGTACACCAATGAAGAGTTTACCGGCGCAGTTCTCACCCTTTCCCGTCAGGCCACGGCGTCTTTTGAAAAAAAAGGGCCGGCGGATCCGGGTATGGAGGATGCCGGGCTTAAAAAGATGCTGGGCAAAACCCCGGCCATGGTAAGGATTAAAAAGACAGCAGCCAGGCTGTCCGGGTCAGCCTCCACCATATTGATCACCGGGGAGACCGGTACGGGAAAGGGACTGCTGGCAAAAGCCATTCATCAAGCAGGTAGCCGGAAAGACCGCCCTTTTATCCCGGTGAACTGTGCAGGTATCCCGGACACCCTGTTTGAGAGCGAATTATTCGGTTATGAAGAAGGTGCCTTTACCGGGGCAAAAAAAGGGGGAAAACCCGGCCGGTTTGAACTGGCCCACCAGGGAACCCTGTTCCTGGACGAAATCGGGGAAATGCCCCTCCATCTTCAGGCCAAACTCCTGAATGTCCTCCAGGACCATTCGTTCCAGCGGGTGGGCGGCCTGGCATTTATCCCCGTGAATGTACGCGTGATTGCAGCCACAAACCAGGATCTGGAATCCCTGATCCGGGAAAAAAAATTCCGCGCCGACCTCTTTTACCGTCTCAACGTCATCCCCATGGATCTGCCCCCCCTGTCAGAGCGTAAAAAAGATCTTCCGCTGCTCTGCAGGGCCTTTGTTAAAACAGCCAATGACCGGGCCGGGACCTCTGTCAAGGGATTGTCCCCCGAGGTCATGGATCTCTTTTACGCCCATCACTGGCCGGGGAATGTCAGGGAACTCCAGAATATTATTGAATACAGCGTGAACATGACTCCGGATAAGGAGATAGGGCGCCGTGACCTGCCCCGGCGGTTTTTAGACAACCTTGACAAGATCCCCGGGGCATCCGGGACTCAAGCAGATCCGTGGGACAGCCCCGCTGACCAGCCGGGTGCAAGCATGAAGCAACATGCGATCCGGGTCCAGGCCAAGGCCATTCAGGACTGCCTTGACCGTTACGGCCATGATGTCAACGGAAAGAAAAAAACCGCCCGCGAACTGGGTATCAGCCTTCGCACCCTGTACAGGAAACTTGAACGGCCGGCTTGAGCCGGCAACAGGGTCTGTGGTCCGGGACACAAAGCAGGCCACCCGGAAGTGTATTTTGTGTTCCGGGGCCTGATCCATAGCAAACACTTTGGTATATGGGGTCAAATCCCGGAAATGATCTGCGAAAAATAACCGGTGACAGAAAGATCATCGACTCTAAAACTTGAAAATTTTAAAAAAATCCTTTAGCTATATATATATCTCTATTATTTGCACGACAAAAATTCAAAGGAGTATTAACTTCCCATGAAGCACTTATCCGTTCTTTTAGGGTGTTGTTTTTTTCTTCTTATATCCGCAACCCATTTAACCGGCGCACCGCTTACGGTAAAAACAGCCACGGGTTTGAAAACCAAACACCGCAACCAGATGGAGTTGACTGAATTTGAGAAATACCTTGGCCGTGATATGGTGGCCAAAGAGAATCCGTTGTTTGCGGAGCGCGTGGACAAAGGCATTTTGCCGGGTGTGGGGGAGAGACTCCCCAAAGAGCCTCTGGTTGTTATTCCCGAAACAGCTGTGGGCACCTATGGCGGTACCCTGAGGGGACTGGCCCTTTCCTATGAATCCGGGACATCGGAAATCCTTTCCTGGAGACAGGCCAACCTGGTCAGATTCAGCAGTGACAACCGGACCATTGTACCCAACGTGGCCAAATCCTGGAAATGGAGTAAGGACTATACCCGGATTACCTTCTCCCTCAGGGCGGGACACCGATGGTCCGACGGTGCACCCTTCACAGCCGATGATCTGGTTTTTTACATGGAAGACATCATCCTGAACAAGGAGATCCATGAAAAAACACCCTCTCCCTGGGGAGATTTCGGTGTAAAGGCTGAGAAAATTGACGAAACAAGAGCGGCCTTTATATTTGAAAGACCCTATACGGCACTGTTGTTCTACCTCGGGGGAAACGGTTCCTATTATGATGCCTTTGCGCCAAAACACTTTCTCAAGCAGTTCCATATCAAATACAATCCTGATGCAGATAAGGAGGCCAGGGCCCTGGGATTTGAAAACTGGGCAGCCAGGTTCCGTATTTATTGGAACCGGTGGAAGGATGCAATTGTAAACAAGGCCACAGGACTTGAGGTGCCCACCCTTGAGAGCCATATTCTAAAACAGGCCCCGACCCCGGAAGGCCGACTATTTGAGGCAAACCCCTATTATTTTAAAGTTGATACACAAGGCAATCAACTACCCTATATTAATTACCACCAGGAACGGTTCCTGAAAAAAAAGGACTGGGGCAATGAAATTATCGCAGGCCGTGTGGACCAGAAGTCCCAGAACATGCCCCTGGATATCTATCCGTTGCTGAAAGACAACCAGACCCGCGGAAACTACTCCATTCAACTGCCCATTACCGGGACCGGCCCTGCCATCTTTTTCAATAAAACACACAAGGATCCGGTAAAAAAGGCTGTTTTTGCAAATCCCAAATTTAACTTTGCCGTTTCCCTGGCCATTAATCGTAGTGAACTCAATAAGACCCTGTTTCTCAGCCTGTGCACCCCCCAGCAGGCGTTGCCCCAGAATCTGCCCTTCACCACTGAAGCGGACAAGCAATTTATGGCCGGGTATTCCCCTGAAAAAGCAGAGGCGCTCCTGGACGAAATAGGGTTAAAAAAAGGGCCTGACGGTTACAGGAGGGGATCAGACGGTAAAATCCTGACCATAAACTGGGAATACTCACTCCAATACGTCTGGTCGGATGAACTGCCCCGGCGTATTGCCGAAGACTGGAATGCCATCGGCCTGGATATCCGAATCAAAGAGATATCCACCAAGGAGGCCCGGGCCAAACAGCTTGCCAATGAAAATGACATTTCCAACGAGTGGGTCTCCGCCCCCTTTGAACCCACCTTGTTTGCCTCACCAATCACATTTATGCCTCCCTACGGCACAGCCTATCCCGTTACCGGTATTGCCTGGTGGGAATGGAAACAGAGTAAGGGGGCTATCGGAGAAGAACCGCCCCAGTGGGTAAAAGACCTCTGGGAAATCGGCGAAGAGTTTGTCACCCTGGTTCCGGGATCAGACTGGTATAACGCCGTTGGCAGGCAAATTATCCGCCTCAATCTTGAAAATCTCAGCGCCATAGGCACTTTGGGAGAAGTTCCTCTGGTGACAGTGGTATCCAACCGTCTGTCCAATATCCCTCAATGGGAAATCAATAACTATGGATACGGGTATGCATACCCTTACAGGCCTGACCAATGGTATTTTAAATAAAATATGCGCCTGAGTCTGAAATACAAATTCCTGGTCCCCACCCTGTTGATTCTGATGGTGGGAATGGGAACTATTTCCGTCTTTGCCCACTACACCGCCAAAAGCGCCCTGACCCGGACCATAAGGGATGAGATCGACAATGTCGCTGTGACCACAGTGAACTCCATGTCCACCTGGATACACAACCGGAAGCTGGACATCGGGAACTGGAGCCAGCAGGGCGTTTACAAAAAAGCACTGCTCACCTCATTTTTAGGTATAACGGCACGGGATTTTGCCGTTGCCCAGCTCAAGCGTATCAAGCAGGATTACGGATATTACAAAAATATCATCCTGGCCGATGCCGCCGGAAACATTCTTGCCTCTGCAGACAGCACCCTTGCCGGCCATATAAATATAGATGAAGATCTTTTTTTCCAGGAAGCGTTAAAAGGCAGACTCTACCTGTCGGATCATGCAGTCAAAAGCCGGGTTGACGACCACCTGGTGTTTATGATTTCCGCACCGGTATGGGACAAGGGTAAAGTCGTGGGAGTGCTGTTCTCAGTATTTGACGTCAACACCTTTGCCAAAACCTTTATAAAACCCATTGGCATCGGAGAACACGGGTATGCATACATATTCACCGGAGACGGGTTCATCGTGTCTAATCCGGAGCAGACAGAGATCTTCGGCAGGCAGATCACGGAATTCAGGTTTGGCAGGGAGATGCAGAAAAAGGGGTCAGGGGTTATTGAGTACGAACTGAACAGCCAGCCGATCTTTGCCTCTTATAAAAAACTGGGAAAACTGGACTGGACCATTGCAGTCTGTGCCTTTAAAGATGAAGTTTTCTCTTCGGTCAACAGCCTGAAACAGGTCAACTTCATGGTGACGGCTGCAATTGTGATCATTTTAGCCATTGTTCTTTTCATGCTCACCGAATCCCTGTCCAAACCCATCCGCGAAGTGGTGTACGGCCTCAAATGGATGGGTAAGGGGCATCTGGACTTCCGTCTGGAAATCAAGATGCCGGAGGACGAAGTAGGTGAAATCGGCCGGGCACTCAATAAGATGGCTGAAAACCTTGAGCTGTCAGATTTAAAAATAAAAGAACAAAACAAGCTTTTGGAAAAAGCCAGGGATGAACTGGAGCTGCGTGTTGAAAAACGGACCGCTGATTTGAAACAGGCCAAAGAAAAGTACAGGGGCATATTCGAGAATGCGGTTGAAGGGATTTTCCAGGTATCGGATCAGGGGTATATCATGAATGCCAATCCGGCCCTGGCAAGTATTCTGGGCTATGCCAGCGTCGACCAGATTCTCAACAGAGAAATTTTCTCCCTCATCCTGGTGCCGGGCGAAACCAAATCAATCCTTGAAAATTACCTGGAATCCCAGGACGAGGTGATCGGATATGAAACCCGGTTATTCCGGATCGACAGAACCCCTTTCTGGTGCTCCATCTCAGCCAGGCGGCTGATCAACGGCACAACCGGGAAAACCTACTTTGAAGGGTTTGTGGTGGATATTACCCAGCGAAGGGAAATGGAAACCGCCCAGAGGGAAAGAAAGGCGGCAGAGGCAGCCAACAGGGCGAAATCCGAATTCCTGGCCAACATGAGCCACGAAATAAGAACCCCGTTAAACGCCCTGCTCGGTTTTAGTGAACTTCTTGCCAAAGACATGACAGATCCCAAACACAGGGCTTATACCGATGCCATCAAAATATCCGGTAAAAGCCTGCTCACCCTTATCAATGATATCCTGGACCTGTCCAAAATCGAGGCGGGCAGGATGGAACTGAGCTACGGGCCGGTGAGCATACCGGATCTTTTCACAGAAATTGAACAGATCTTCAAGGGTAAAATCACAGAAAAAAACCTGAATTTCATCATGAACCTGGAACAGGGAATGCCCCAGCGCCTGGAACTGGATGAAAGCCGTATCCGGCAAATCCTCCTGAACCTGGTGGGTAATGCCATCAAATTCACTAAAAAGGGCCACATCCGGCTGGCGGCAAAAACCAAGCCGGGAAAATCAGATGAACAATTTGACCTCATCCTGTCAGTCACAGACACCGGACCGGGAATAGACCGGACCCACCTGGATGTCATATTTGACTCTTTCAGACAGGTGGACGGCCATCTTAAGAAAAACCACGGCGGCACCGGGCTGGGGCTGACGATCTGCAAACGTCTTGTCCAGGCCATGAACGGAAAGATAAGTGTCAACAGCACCGTGGGACAGGGCAGCCGATTTGAAATCTGCTTAAAGAATGTTGTGGTTTCCGGTACAGAAACGGCAGAGGCGCCTCGGGCCATTGGCCGGGATGTTGTTTTCAAACGCGGACTGGTGCTTGTGGTTGATGATGAAACCTTTAACCGCTATATGCTCAGCGAACTGCTTATCAAATTAAACCTGGACGTGATTGAGGCAGAAAACGGTAAACAGGCAATCGCCATGGCAAAAAAGGAACAGCCCAACATTATCATTATGGATATCCGGATGCCGGTCCTGGATGGAAACAAGGCCACCGCAATCCTAAAATCGGATCCAGCCACAAAGGATATCCCTGTTCTCGCACTTACCGGCGACCTGGTCTCTCTGCCCGGTAACCCTTCGGCTCCCATGGGATATGACGGCTATCTGGGAAAACCGGTGGAACTTGATGCGCTTCTGGCACAGTTGTCGCGGTTTCTTGACACCTGTGAAGCTGAACAGGAGCCGCTACCCCGGCCGATGGACTTCCTGGACAACCTTCGCCTGGAAGAGGTCATTAATCCGGAATCCCTGGCCCATCTTCTGGAGACTGAATTTCTTCCCCGCTGCCATGCTTTTGACGACTCACTGGTGATCAGCCGGGTCACCGAATACGGGGAGCAGTTGCTGAATACGGCAGAAAAACATAATCTGCAACCCCTGGTTGCATTCAGCCAGGACCTGCTGGAGAGTTCTGCGGTTTTCGATATCACGCGTATTAAAAAGAACCTCAATAACCTTCCCGGCTTGATCCGGGATTTAATCCATTATCTTAAAAAGGAAAACTAATAATCTAATCCCACATCTTTAACAAGGGGGTTTAATTTGTCATTTTCTGATCAACGTATCACCACGGCCCTTCTGCTGGCTGCGGGTATGGGGACCCGGCTGAATCCCCTGACCCGCGATTTCCCTAAATGCCTGACCCGGGTAAACGGAGTCCCCATACTGGAGCGTATGGCCGACAGCCTTGTTCTGAACGGATTCAAAAAACTGATCGTGGTCACAGGTCATCTGGACCAATGCATAAAATCCTTTCTGGAATCCTATGCAGGGGATCTGGAAATTTCCTATATCTATGCAGACCAGTACAGGACCACCAACAATATCTGCTCTCTGTGGATGGCCAGAGAGGCCGTAACAGCCCCCTTTCTTCTGATTGAAAGCGACCTGATATTTGATCCGGGTTGCCTGGCGGCCCTTCAGGAACCTGACCGCATCGCCATTGCCGGCATGAAACCCTGGATGAACGGCACAGTGGTTACCCTTGACCATAAAAACCGGGTGAACCGCTTTCTTGATATCCATGAAGCAGGTCCGGACACCCCCTTTTATAAAACCGTGAATATTTACAGCTTATCTGAGCACTCCTGGCAGGTTGTCAGACAGGAACTGGATATTGCTGTCCGCAGCGGAAATACCCAGGACTACTATGAATCTGTCTTCAAGACACTGGTTGCCAGGAAAAAGCTCGAATTCACACCGGTTTTTTTTGACAACTTCACCTGGTACGAAATCGACACCATCCAGGACCTGGCCGAGGCAGAAAAACTGTTTACCGGCGCCCCTGAAACAGGTATGGCAACACCCTGGGAATTCGAGCCGGATACAGAAGAGTGCCATTGCACACAGCCCAGTTTATCAGAAGATTAAGGAATACAATGGAAGGCACCGGACGAAAAAAACTGTTTGAATATATTAAAACCCAGCACGGCGGGTATCACAGGCATGAGTTTACAGATCATGCATATCTGTACAACCTGTACTTTCCGCCTTCACGCCTCATCAGTCATCTCAAAAACGAACTGGTAAACCTGGTACAAAACTACCCTGTAGCCCAGGCAGATCTGGCAGGCCTGGCCGGACATATAAACGGGCTTCCCGCCGATTATCTCGTGGTGGGCAACGGGGCTGCGGAACTGATAAAAATCATATGCAGGAATATTGCCGGCAGACTGATCATTCCGGTTCCTTCATTCAACGAATATATCAACGCCGCTCCCCCGGGCAGGGCTGCCGGTTTTCCACTTGATCCCGTAAGTTTTCACCTGGATCCCGAACGGTTCGTACGGGAAGCGGTTTCAACCGGCGCTGATACTGCCGTGATTGTATCCCCAAACAACCCGACCTCACTGGCCGTTCCCCCTGAGCAGATCCAGTGGATGGCAGACCGTTTTCTCACCGCCAATATCCGGCTCATCCTGGACGAATCCTTTATTGATTTCTCCGGTGGCGGCAAATCCATGGAAAGCCAATTGGACCGCCACCCCAACCTGTCTGTAATCAAAAGCATGAGCAAGTGCTATGGTATCTGCGGGCTCCGGCTCGGCTACCTGGCCACCCGGGAAACCGGTTTTCTTAAAAAACTCCGCCAGGGGGTTCACATCTGGAACATCAACGGATTTGCAGAAGAGTTCCTGCGCCTGCTTCCCGGATTTAAGGAAGAGTTTAACGCCAGCTGCGATCAGGTTATCAATGACCGGGACAGTTTCTTTAACGATCTTTCCCTGATCCCGGGCCTGAATGTATACCGGCCCGATGCCAATTTTATCTTCTGCCGGCTGCCGGAAGCCGCGCCCCCGGCCGGTCATATAGTCAAGGATCTATTTTTAAAACACCGGATTCTGGTCAAGGACTGCAGCGGTAAGAATATGGCAGAAGGGGACAGGTACCTGCGTATCGCAAGCCGGACACCTGAAGAAAACAAGAGATTTATTGAGGCCTTTGCCGCCACCCTTAACCCGTCCCCGGAGGCTCCATGACAACCTCACCGCCCACGATGCTCTCCTTTGTCCGTGACCTGCCCAACATCTGCTCCCTGACCGGCCTTTTTTTTGCCTTGATCAGCCTCTATGCCAGCATGACAGCCAGGTTTGACCTGGCGGTTATTGCAATGGTATGGGCTGTCTTCTTTGACTGGACAGACGGTATAGTCGCCAGAAAACTGAAGGGGCGCACAGATCAGCACAGGGCATACGGAGCCCAGCTGGACTCCCTGATCGATATCATCAGTTTCGGGGCCTGCCCCGCGGTTTTCCTTTTAAGCCACGGAAATTATCACCCCTTCTGGCTGGTACCGGCATTTATCGTTCTTGCCGCTGCAGCGGTCCGGCTGAGTTGGTTCAATATCTTCGGCCTCGGCGACGACGGCAGTTACGCAGGCCTGGCCCTGGATAACAACATACTGGTCATTGCCCTGGTTTTTCTGTTCAGGGAAGAATTCTCCAGGCCGGTCTTTACCCTTGTCCTGGCAACCCTGTTTATCGGACTCGGCATAATGAACCTGGTCCCGGTAAAAACGCCTAAATTCGGGAGCCGCTGGTTTCCGGTCCTGGGTATTTACTGCCTGGTAATAACCCTTCTCCTCGGTTTCATACTTTAAAACACTCCAAGGCGGTTTATTTCGCCCTCAAGATCTGCAATCGCCTCCAGGTCAGGGCCCATGAGAATAAGGGCGAAATCACCTGTTTTGCCAAGCTTTTCACAATTATACGGAAAATATCCCCGGGATTTTTTACCGTCATATAAAACAGCCTCTGTTTTCCGGATGAACTGCTGAAAGGAGCAGGGTGATGTTTTGGCCTTCAGGGATTTCCAACAGCTGACAGGTCCGCTTAAGGCTTCGATCCGTTCAACAATAAGCTTTACGTAGGACGAACCGTTCAGCCGGGCATTGTTTTCCACGGGAAATACACCGGAATCCGTTTCAATAAAATCGATTCCCACAAAACCGATATACCCTGACGCCGCCATGTGTTGCGCAAGCTTAAGGGTGACGGACTGAACAGGCTCCCAGTCAAACTCAGGTATGGTATCGGTTTTAATACTGCCCTGGTGCCAGAGATCTGACAGCATCTGGTTGACCATACCGGTATCGACAATCTCCTTCTCCCTGGTGACGATCCATTGGCCGCAGGGAGAGTGGCGGACGGTTAAAAACGGCTCGATAATAAGTTTGTCTATGCCCAGTTCCCGCCACTTCCCGTAAAGCGCCTCCAGGTCGGCTCCATCCGTGACATAGGCCATGGACACCCCTGTATTGTCCATGGCTGCCCTGGCCAGAACCCGCGGATGGTCCGAGAGATAGCCCGCCACTATGCCTTGAAGTGTTTCTAAATTCTGATGTGAACCAGATCCCATCCTGAAGCAGGTATCTTCAACCACCGGGATGCCAAGCTCCCTGCAGAGTTGTTTGAAGAGGGATTTTTCATTATATTGCACTGTCAGGGAGGCGCTGGCGCCGAAAAGGTCTGCGCCGATGACCCCGGCAGCCTTGTTTTCCCAAGGTCCGGAGTACCAGGGCAGGTAAACCGGCTGTTTCCCCGTCTCTTTAATCATGGCCAGCACAGGTGCAGGATCATTTACGATCAGTTCCGACACCGTTTTTCCGGCCGGATGGGATTCATAAACCACCACATGATCCGTTCCCAGGGAAAGAGACCTCAGCCAGGCCTGATATTCAGTGTCAAGGGGGTGGTCAAGCACCACAATGTCATCTTCGGCTGCACAGGCCAGGCTCCGGTCGGATTTTGAAGAAATATGCCCAACCGCCCGTGTAAACTGGGCCAGGTTATCCGCACAATGCACCAGGCACTCTTTGTCATTACCTAAAATACTCTCTCTGAACCCGATCCGTATATCCTGCATCTTATTTCCTCATCTGAAACATATGCATCTCATAAAAACACCATCACGGTGCCGGCCCTTATTCATCCGGTTCAATCTTCAGGCAGATATCATCAAGTTCAATGGTATCCCCCGGATAGATCTTTTTACGCTTCCGGGTTTCAACCTTACCGTTGACCCGGACCAGGCCGTCGGCAATCATATACTTTGCCTCCCCCCCGCTGGCAGCCAGGTTTTCGAATTTCAAAACCTTGTACAGCGCCACCGGGGGATTTTTGACATATACAATCTGTGGATCAGGCATTTGCAGGTCCTTTTCTGGTTAACCCTTCATTAAAACGGATGGCATCGGCCCTCAGCCGGCCCTGGATATAAATGGACAGGGCGGCAATGGCCCTGTCGCAGACTGAAAATACGGGCACTCCGCCTGCCATAAGGGCATCCCGAAGCGGATCGTACAGCCGCCCGCCGTCCACCACGGCCACAACCGGTGTTTTTGTCTCTTCCCCAAGGGCAATCATCCGGTGCAGGATGGAATCCGGTGCATCCATGAGAAACCTTTTATTCGAACTGGTTTCAAGTGTCTTCATGGCAGGGGACATAGGGTCCAGGCTCATGACAACGGCATCCACACCCGCATCCTCACTCAGAATCCGGGCGATCTCCCCGTGGGCCTCATCATCTGCCGAGGGATTGATGTCCAGGGGATTGGACAGGGTAACAAGTTTGTCCAGCCCTTTGGCCGTCAACACCTGCTTTACGGCTGCCCTGGTTTTACCGCTGAACCGGGCGAGTTCCATGGAAAAATCGTCGGACTGGATTGAGTCGGCCATGCCCACGGCCTCAAACCCGGCACCGCTCACCGCTGCCAGGCGGTTGCCCTGGACCTCTTTCAGGCTAAGGGTTTCAGACAAGAGCATGAGTTCCTGGAACTCGACAAAATTCCTGGCCACTATGGCCCCGGCCTGCGAAACGCAGCTTTCGCATACCATGTAATCCCCGGCCAGGGAGGCGGTATGGCTTGAAGTGGCGGCCTTTCCCTCTGCCGTACGCCCGGCCTTGTAAAAAACCACCTCTTTTCCGGCCAGGACAGCCCCGCGGACCGCCCGGCAGAATGCAAGGCCGTCCAGGTCATTAAACCCTTCGGCATAGACTGCAATAACATCCACCTGGTCCGAGTCCTTGAAGTAGGCCACCATGTCCCCGAGGGTAAGATCGGTCTGGTTGCCCATGGAAATCATGTAAGCCGGGGACAATTGGGGGCACTGATTACTGCGGTGAAGCATGAATGCCCCGCTCTGGCTGATCAATGCCGCCCTGCACACCACATTGCCCCTGGACTTGGGCAGTTTTTCCTCCGGGATAAACCAGGTGTCGTACTGCCCGGGCCTGGAAATCACCCCCATGCAGTTGGCACCGAGAAACACAGGGCCGCCCGGCCCTGCATGCACCTTGTCTATCATGGCCATCACCTGTCCGGCCCGTTCATGGCTGTCATGGGTTTCCCCCATGCCCCCGGCAATGAGCATCACACTGTGTGCCGCATCCCTTTGAATGATCTCTTCCACCAGGTCCGGTAACTGGGCCGCGCCCACGGCCACGATAAAGAGGTCCAGTTTCCCGTCCTTGGACAGGGCAGAAAGATCCGGCAGGCAGGCAATGCCGTCAAGCTCGTCCTGTCCTTCTTTAAAAATCACCACACCGCCGGGATCAAACCCTTCGGCCAGAATATTGTCCAGGATGATCCTGCCAAAATTCTTCCGGGTTGCGGAAACGCCTATAATACCGATACGTTTGGGATGAATCAGGTTGTGAATTTTGGCCACCGGCCGTTTAGCCGGAACAGGTTTCCTTTTGGCAAACCTGCACATCCCGTCAAGGGGCACCATGAGATAATCGGTAAAGGCAAAGGGATTGATCTCAAGTTCCTCAATAACAAAGGGCGCATCCGGATTTTCCTGGGCAAAGTAATTACCCATGCGGATAAAGGATTCAAAACATTCCACCAATTGCTCATCCGTTACGATACGGCGTTGCCCCCTGGTTAATCCGGCCAGCTTGCGATAGGATATGGTCTGACGGTAGAGCTGGAAAAAACTCTCCCCGTCCCCCATGGCCGTGGATGAGGCCACAATGGCCTGCCCCTTTCTGAAGCGCCTGGCGTAGAGTTCCGTATCCGTTCCCCCGAGGCCTGCGGAGAGGATGGAGCCGAACTCCCGGGTATGACGGAGCCCCACGATCAGTTCGTTGCCGAATGCCGAAGAATCCGGCGGCATGAACTGCACCTGGAGGATCCCCTGCACATCCCCGGATACAGCGGCCAGCAGCGCATCCCCTGAAAGCCCCTTATAGTGGTCCGGTACACTGTCCGGATGCAGTCCCATCCGCGCAGCATAGGCTTCAGGCACCTCATACATCATCCGCCGGACTGCGGAACGGATAAGGTTGGGCTCCTTGTCCACCACCCGGACCCCACCGACCTCGGTTTTATGGATGATATAGGGGGAAACGATTTTCAACACGGCTTTATCCCCTGGAAGCGCAGTCAGTTCTTCATCCGAACACCTGGCCCCCCTGGCGATGAGATTGGACTTCGGCGGGGTTTCCGACCCGGACCGGGCCAGAAGCTCATACACCTCATATTCAAACAGAAAATCCCGGCCCTGGTCCCATGCCCGGGTGAATATCTCTGTGATTCCCTTATAATCTATGGGTACATCCATGCCGTCCTCCATATGGCTGACAAGATTTATCCGGTTTAAAAGTCAGACTTTTAATACCATCGTGAAAAGACCTGTGTCAAGAAGCCGTTAAGGGGTTCTCACTGTGACAGACCTTAAAGGGAATCGGAATTTACACATCATATTCCGGTCTGAATCCTCTTAAAAGTCAGACTTAATCGTTTTCCTGATTCTCAGCCTGCCTGCAAACCGCCAGCCGGAACCTGTAGGCCGTATACCGTGCCAGAAGGCTCATGGCCTGGTTGCAGGACCGGAATACGGGTATTCCCTGGTCCCGGAACCGGTTGTTGATGGCCTCGTGGGCCTGGCCCACATCGTTGAATACCACCACGGGTTTGTCACTGCCCCTGATGATATCCGGCAGGGTATTGGTGATGCTTTTGGAAGATGTGGTAAACCCCTGCTCATCATCTGGGGCCGGGGTATCCCAGGTGGCGGGAGCAAGGGAGCCCACAGAGGTCACCACGGCATCAATAACCTCATCGTCAAGCATGGCTTCTATGGCACCGGTGTATACAGGATCCGTTGCCGCAGGGGTGAGATCCAGGGGATTTTTAATATCCATGATATCGGTGAGATGCACATGGTCAAACAGCCTTGCAATCACCTTTTCCGTTTCAGGCCCGAACTCGGGCAGATCCAGGCAGGAGTCCCTTGACTGAAGGGAATCCGCCACCCCCACGGTTTCAAACCCTGCAGGGCTCAATGCACCGACCCTGAACCCCGTGATCTGCTTTTCATGAAGATAGGCCGAAAGATTCATCAGGCCGTCAAATTCTTCCAGGGAGTCGGTTACCAGCGCGCCTGCCTGGCTCAGGCAGGAGGTGCAGACCATATAATCCCCGGCAACGGATGCGGTATGGCCCGAGGTGGCCTTTTTGCCCTCCGGGGTCCGGCCGGCCTTATAGACAATCACCTCTTTTCCGTTTTCCACGGCACGGCGGATACCGCGGCAGGCATGGAGCCCGTCCATATCCTGGAACCCTTCGGCATAGATGCAGATAATCCCCACATCATCGGCATCGGCCAGCCAGGTGATAAAATCCCCGATGGTCAGGTCGACCTGGTTGCCCACGGTGATGTTGTAGGCAGGGTCCCCTGCCACGACCCCGCTCATTCTGACCAGGGCAAAAGCGCCGCTCTGGCTGACCAGGGCAACCGGGGCGGCTGCCTTTTCCATCCGTTTGGGAGAACAGGCATCCGGGGTGAAAAAGGTATCCAGCTTCCCTGCCCGGCTGATCATGCCCAGGCAGTTCCCCCCCAGAAAGACAGGGCTGCCGCCGTCCCGGGAGTGGGCTGAATGAATTTTTTCCATCACCGCCTTTGCCCGTTTTTCAGTTCCTTCCTTTTCTCCCAGCCCCCCGGGAATCAGGAGAACACTCCTGGCCCGGTTGTTGTCGATGATCTCGTCAATGAGTGCCGGCACAT
Source organism: Desulfobacterales bacterium (assembly GCA_022361395.1). Classification (GTDB taxonomy): domain Bacteria; phylum Desulfobacterota; class Desulfobacteria; order Desulfobacterales; family Desulfobacteraceae; genus Desulfobacter. Next base: position 20,846 of record JAKSAX010000330.1, read on the forward strand.
GCCCCGCCCCCACCGCCACCACAAACAGGTCAACCCCGTCGATCCCCGTTATATCCTTAACACAGGCCACCCCGTCTATCTCATCTGCCTTGGGGGAGACGAGCGTAATCCTGTCCTTTGGGAATCCGGCCCTGACCACATTGTTGAGGATATTCCTGCCGAAGTTCATCTTGGAAGCGCTGACCCCGATAATCCCTATGCTCTCAGGATGCAGCAGGTTGCCGATGCGGTCGATTCCCCTGGGCACTGCGGGCCGGAACGGCCTGGAAAATTTACAGAGACCGTCCAGGGGAACCATCTCATAGTCCACAAGGGCAAAGGGGTTTACCTCCAGTTCTTCGATCACAAAGGGGGCGTCCGGATTTTTCGGGGAAAAATAATTGCCCACGGCAATAAAGGCACCGAAACACTCCATGAGCTGCTCGTCCGAAACCAGACGTTCCCCGGTCCTTGTCTGGCCGGAAAGTTTTTCTTAGGCAATGGTCTGCTGAAA
>JAKSAX010000436.1 GCA_022361395.1 Desulfobacterales bacterium
TATAGAGAATAAGGAAGGCCGTCTGGCTGAAGTCACTGCGATTCTCAGGGATGCCCAGGTCAATATCCGGGCCCTGTCCCTGGCAGACACCACTGATTTCGGCGTACTGCGCCTCATTGTCAACGATAATGACAAGGCCACGGCAGCCCTGAAAAAAGAGGGGTTCACCGTGGGTAAAACCCAGGTCCTTGCCGTGGAAGTCAGTGATGAACCCGGCGGCCTGAACAGGGTGCTGGACCCCTTAAGCGAACAGGACGTCAACGTGGAGTACATGTATGCCTTTGCCAATCCCCAGTGCAAGAATGCCATCATGATATTCCGGTTCGACGATATCGACAAAGCCAGGGATATCCTTGCACAGCAGGACATAAAAGTAATAAACGGCCAGGAAATCTGTAACCTGTAGAACCTGACCCGGGCCCGGACTCCTTCCGGGCCCGGGTTGTTCAGTTGACAATGCGGGTAAACAGCAGGGTCAGAAACAGGGTAAAAGCGGCAATAATTACCTGCCCGCGGCTCATGATGTCAAAAAAGCCTTTAAAATCAAGGCAGTGAAAACAGGCATAAATTTTGCTTCTATCATTAATATAGTTGCGAATCCGTTCGCTTTTCCCACGGTTTCCGGAAACAACCGTGCTCATTTATTCCGGCTCTGATTCAGGAGGATGAAAGGCCGCCCTAAAAAGGAGGTCTTCCTTTGAAAATCGATACGTCCCAAATAAACCTGTCCGCCAGTGGCCAATACTCTGAAACACTTCAAATGGAAAAAAAGACAGGACTGACGTTTTCAAGTCTTTATGATGACCAGCTGCCCCAGACCGCTTCAAAAACCGAATCTGAATACAAACAGGAAACATCCCGGCAATATACCTGGCAGGAGAGCCGGACAATTGATACCTCATCCCAGGACAGTTCAAGTAAAGACCTGTATATTTCCGGTGACGGAAAGGCGCTTTTCCGGGCATATAACTATTTCAATCAAAGAATTTCCGATCTGGAATTTAAAAACGGGATTGACCCGGAAAGCTGGACGGCGCATTTAAAAAGAATGGACACCATGATGGCCCACGGGCAGTTTGCGCCGTTACTCAACGAAATTTGTATCCCACTCACGGCCGAAGATGCAGACCTGGTTAACACATCCGATGCCCGGGTTGAGAGACAACAGCCCCTTGAAAATGGGATAGCAGACATGGAAGCTGAATTTGAGGAAAACGCCATGGCAGTGGCGAAAAACCTGATGACGGACTCCCCGGTTTATGAAAATCCTGACGCCTTATTGCAGGATATCGAGAGGATGAAGCACCTCATCGAAAAAATCGGTGAAGCCTTATCCGCCCTGTCCTGCAGCCGGGAAACCGGAGAAGACCCCCATGCAACGGATTTTAAAAATACCAGGATAGATTGGGCCAACCTGGCTTCAGAACAGGGCAGCAGTCTTGAAAGAGGCGGGTATACCTATGAATATGAAGAAGAGATCAGCCTCTCCCGTCATGAAAAAGAGAACGTCAACTTTATGGCCAGCGGCATTGTGAATACCACTGACGGGGAATCCGTCAACTTCTCCCTTGCACTCAACTTTGAAAAAGAGGTGTTTCAGGAAGAGTTATTTGTTCAAAAGGAGGAGGGGTACGTCTTTATAGATCCCCTGGTCATCAACCTCGACGGTGAGATCCCACAGCTGTCCGAAGCAAAATTCCGATTTGACCTTGATGGGGACGGGGATACTGAAGATATCCTGATGCTCAGCCAGGGCAGCGGTTTTCTGTGCCTGGACAAGAATAACGACGGGGTGATCAACAACGGCCTGGAATTGTTCGGACCGGGAACCGGGAACGGATTTCTTGAACTCTTAAAGTACGACCAGGATGAGAATTTCTGGATCGATGAAAATGATGATATATTTGACGAACTCTCCTTCTGGGAAAATGACGGAACCGGCCAGATGCAGCTGACCAAAATCAAAGATGCAGGTATCGGCGCCATTTACCTTGCCAGCGCCAACACCCCCATTGATATGCTGGATGAAGAAAACAATGTACAGGCCCGCATCAAAAAATCCGGTATTGCATTGAACGAGAACGGATCTGTCAGTTCTGTCGTTGAAATGGACTGGCTGGCATAAATAAGAGGCAGAATCGGTCCGGCAAGGTCGTGCAAGTCATGCGCTTTTAATCCGGTAAGACCCTGCTCAGCAGGCAGCCCTTTTTATATATCCAAAGGCAATCGAATCCGGAAACAGGTCCCCTGGCCCACCTTTGATTCCACCTCGATCTGGCCCTTGTGATTTTCAGTGATGATGAAATAGGAGACGGCAAGGCCGAGGCCCGTGCCTTCCCCGACAGCCTTGGTGGTGAAAAAGGGCTCAAAAACCCGTTTTCTGACATCCTCCGGCATACCGGTGCCATTGTCACTTATTTCAACGCAGACCTGGTCTTTTTCCCTGAATGTGCGCATGAGGAACTTGGGCTCAACATCTGTGTCATTCCCGATCATGGCCTGGGCGCCGTTGGACAGGATATTAAAGAAAACCTGCTGGATTTCGCTGGATTTGCAATTGGTTCTGGGCAGATCCGGATCGTACTCCCGCTCTACGAGAATCTGCTTAAAGTCGAATTTCTTTTTCAGGTTGTAATCGCTGGCCGCCAGTTCCAGGGTCTGATCAAGAAGCAGTGAAACATCCTCGGGCACAAAGCCGGAGGCGGATTTCCGGGAAAAGGAGAGCATGTTGGAAACAATGGCTGCCGCACGCTTCCCCGCATCCATGACCGAATCCAGCATCTTATGAATATCACGGCGGTCCATGTAGGTATTCAGGGCGTCAAAATCAAGATCCAGTTCCCTGGCGGTCTTAAGGTTTGCCGGTATCTGACTCTGGATCCGGTTTCTGATAACCTGGGTGTTCTGGAGGATACCTGCCAGGGGATTGTTAATCTCATGGGCCATGCCTGCGGCAAGTCCGCCCAGGGAAACCATCTTTTCAGACTGGACAATCATCTCTTCCAGCCGTTTTTTCTCGTCTTCCTGCTTTTTGAGGCTCAGGGCTTCCACCAGGGCCACGGCCAGCATCTGGGCGGCATCCTGATCCCCTTTGGTGAATCCGTCTTTTTTTCCGGCAAAAGCCACCATACCCAGGACATCGGATCCGAGAACCATGGGAACCCCCATGAATGAATCAACCGGGATATGATCTTCAGGCATGTTTAAAAAATCAGGGTGGCCGACAGGATCGTTAACCCGGACACTATGCTTCTCTTTAAGTATCCGGGCCCGCAGGCCGCTGGTGCAGTTTCCCAGGGTTTTGATTGCAGGCAGGCTGTCGTCCAGCCCGCAGTCCTGCCTGGCCTGCTTGGAAATGGCCAGGATCTCCATGGTATTGCCGTCCTCTTCTATTTCGCTCACAAAGCAGTACCGGCTTGGCACCACAGCCTGGGCAATGGGGATGAACAACTCAGCAATCTCCCTGTACGATGCGGCCAGCATGGATTTCTGAAAAAAGGTATTCACCGATGAGATGACCATGCTCTGGTGGAGAATCTGCTTTTCCTTCAGGATTTTCTGCCGGATTTCGCCTTCAAGGTTTTTATTGGTCAAGGCCAGGTCTTCTATTTTATCCTTAATGGCATCCCGCATAATGGCAAAGTTCCTGGACAATATCCCCACTTCCCCCACCCCGTTTTCCTCGATCTCCTTTTCAAGGTTTCCAGAGGCGATTTCAGAGGCCACCTCTGCCAGGTTGGTCACCGGCTTCATCAGGGTGTTTATCAGGAACACAAGGACAATGGCCAGTACCAGGATCACTGAAAAGGTGAACCACAGCATCTTTGTCCTGAACCCGGACAGTTTTTTCTCAATCAGGCTGGTGGAATAGACAACGGATATTTTTCCCAGCTTCAATCCGTTGTAATAGATATAAAAATTCTTGTGTATATCCATTCCGCCGGGATCGAACTCCCGCTTCAGATGGATGTTGATATCGATATCCGATTCGAGAATGGCAATGCTTTTCATATTCTCGTCATCAAAAAAAGTCTCCATGTTGACCTTCAGGGTTTCCAGATCAACATTGTAGAGGGGGCGGGTATTGACCAGGCGCATGACATATGCGGCTTTATCGATTTTGGTTCTCAAGCTGGCCAGCTCCAGTTTTCTGACCTGCTCGGTGATATAGAAACAGAGGAACAGACTGATAATACTGCAGGCTACAACAACAACGGTAATGATTCGCGATCTCAGGCCCATGGCTTCATTCCTGTGCAATGCGGTGACTGTAGATATACCGCCTCATACTTGCACAGATTAAAAATTTAGACAAGGGCTGTATGCAGGCTCAAGACATATAACTTTTCAGATTCAATGATTCCAATAACTTACTTTTGTACAGGCAATCGAAGGCAAAATCCGGGTAACGCATACTTGTCTGAAACCTTAAAAAATTGAAAACTGCACTTACCCCAGGGCTGTCTGATCCATTGAGACTTTTCTCACCAAAGCCCTGTAATCTTCGGACACATTGGCACCCGGCGCATATTCAAAAATGGTTTTCCCGTAGGACGGTGCTTCGGAGAGGCTTTCGTTATACCGAATCGGGGTACACAGGTGATTGGGGTATAATTTTTTCAACTGGTCATAAAGGTTCTGCGGGCCCTTGATCCTGGCATCCAGAAAGGTGGGCACGATATATTTGAGCTGGATCTCCTGCCGGTATTTCTGGATGGCGCCCAGGCTTTTAATAAACTCTGACAGGCCGTGAAGGGGCATTACTTCAAGGGCCACAGGCACCAGTACTTCCGTGGCATAA
>JAKSAX010000609.1 GCA_022361395.1 Desulfobacterales bacterium
AAGTCCGGAACCCGCCACCACTATACCTGCAACCAGCCCTGTCTTTTCCTCCGGAAACCATTTAATGGCTGCCGGGGTCAAGGCGGAATATCCGAACCCCACACCGGCGCCCGTCAAAAACCCAAACCCTGCCCCATGGGCTGCCAACGCAGATCCGCCAATTCCGGCCGCCACACATCCGAGACCGGCCAGGAATCCGCCCAGCATAATGACGGGTTTGGGACCGTACCGGTCCTGGAGCATGCCTGCCGGCATCATGATGACGGAAAAGGTCACTGCCATGACAGAATAGGGAAGCGCCTTGTCTGCATGGGTCCACTCCCAGGCATCGGGAATACCTGACTTGATGACACTCCACACGTAAAGAATTCCGAAAACCAGGCCCAGCATGGAGGCTGTTCCCGCCACAAGCCATCCCCGGGAAAAGCATATATGTATATGGGTACTTCTGTCCGTCATCTAAAGCAAACACCTTTTTTGAATCCGTTTACCTGCCATCTGTCTCCAGCCGGAGCACTGTCAACACCAGGGCTAATTTAGTTGTTCATATCAACTACTTTTTCAAAAGCCGGACTTTAATATCAGAGCAGACCTGAAATTGTCAAATTCTAAAAAACACTTGTCACACCGGATTTTTCAATGGTAAAGGGAGCCATGGCAAAATCCGTTTCACTGAAATTTGACGACATCATCACCCGGATCAAGCGGGATATCCTTCTCCAGCACTACCGGCCCGGGGATTCCCTTCCCAGGGAGGAACTGCTTGCCAAGGAGTTTGGTGTGGGGCGGGCCCTGGTTCGGGAGGCCCTGGGGGTTCTCAAGGCCCAGGGATACCTGGAGGCCCGGCGGGGAAGCAGCGGCGGCACCTTTGTGTGCAACCTTCTTCAGTCCCAGGGTATATCCACCCTGCTGGCAGATCTCATTACCATGCGCTCCATGTCCATCAAGCACCTCTGCGATGTCAGGATATTGATCGAACCTGAAGCAGCCAGAATGGCAGCCCTGGAAGCAACCGCCCCCCAGCTGGAACAGCTGGGCGAGTTTGTTCACAATGGCCGGACCGCAAATAGCGTGCGGGAGCGGATCAACTTTGATGTGGAATTCCACAATAAGATCTGCGAACTGAGCGGAAACCCGTTCTTCTCCTTTCTCATGCGGTCCATGATGGCATTTCTCCAGCAGTTTCTTGAAGTATTGGACGACCATACCACCTATCTCCACGACAAGGATATGCACAGCGCCCTCTTTGATGCCATCTCAGCCAGGGACCACCAGCAGGCCTATGAGCAGATGTACACTCATGTTGTGGTCATGAAGCAGCGGTTCTGCAAGCTTGAGGATGAATTCCTAAACCGCCAGGCCCGTGAACTCCGGAGGTAGGGCTGCTGAATTGTCAGACCTTTATTCCGGATGAATTAAACCATCCCGTAATTTTCCCGGATTTACCTTAAGATAAATCTTGTAAATTTCCCTTTTTCCTCCTACTATCTTCTGATTAAATAATTGATCAAATTCCAACCCTTTTTCAGGAGGACATGACATGACAACACCATCAACCCCGATAGACATGACCACGGTAAAAAAAGAGATTGATGCCATGGGCCTGCCCTCTGTGGGCCTGGCATCCATCCGTGAACTGAACCGCATTGTGAACAATATTGAAACGGCAACCGGTGACCGCTTTATCCGTATGGAGATGGGCGTCCCCGGTCTTGAGCCCCCTGAAATCGCTGTTAACGCGGAAATCGAGGCCCTGAAAAAAGGGGTGGGCTCCAAGTATCCCCCCTTTGACGGCATCCCGGAGCTGAAACAGGAGATCTCAGCCTTTGTGAAAAACTATATGGACAAGGATATCAACCCTGTCTCCTGCTTCCCCACTGTGGGCTCAATGCAGGGCTGCTACATGGCCATGATGTGCACCACCCGCCGGATGAAGGGGAAGGACAAACTGCTCTTCATCGACCCGGGATTTCCCGTAAACAAAAACCAGGCAATGGTACTTGGGGCGCCCTTTGAGAACTTTGACGTTTATGAATTCCGGGGGGAAAAGCTTCGGGGTAAACTTGAGTCCTACCTGGAAAAAGGGGATGTGGCAGCCCTGATGTACTCCAATCCCAACAATCCGGCCTGGATCTGCTTTACCGAACAGGAACTGCAGATCATCGGGGAGCTGGCCACAAAATACGATTGCATCGTACTGGAAGACCTCGCCTATTTCGGCATGGATTTCAGACAGGACTACTCCGCCCCCGGGGTTGCCCCCTTCATCCCCACGGTGGCCAAGTATACGGAAAACTATATCCTGCTCATCTCCAGTTCCAAATCCTTTTCCCTGGCCGGTCAGCGCATCGGCATGACCGCTATACCGGATAAATTGTTCAACTCCGACGGGGACAACCTTAAGCAGTGGTTCGGCACCAACAACTTCGGATACGCTTATATTTTCGGCGCCATGTATGCCTTAAGTTCAGGGGTTTCCCATTCCAATCAATACGGATTGGCAGGCCTGCTCAAGGCAGTGAATGCCGGAGAGTACAACTTTGTGGAAGCAGTAACGGAATACGGGGACCGTGCCGGGGCCATGAAAAAATCCTTCACGGACAACGGTTTTCACATCGTCTACGACATGGATGAGGACCAGAAGATTGCCGACGGCTTCTACTTCACCATAGCCTATGAGGGATTTACCGGTGAAGAGCTTGTGGAAGAGCTTCTCTACTACGGCATATCAGCCATCTCCCTGACCACAACGGGAAGTGACCGTCACGAGGGACTCCGGGCCTGTGTCTCCCTGACCGGTAAAGAGCGGTTTCCGGAGCTGGAAGACCGCCTGAGCCGGTTTGCGGCAGATCATCCAAAGGGATCTGATTTTAAAATCATAAATAGTTGATCCCGTTACTCTTAAAAGTTCACTGAAAACAGCCAGGCCGGTTGTGGATCTTTTCCATGGCCGGCCTTTTTTCTATTTTACAGCAGTTCTTCTCAGGATTCCGTTCCGATTCGCCTTTCAACTGCCGTGACTGCAAAGCAGATGCCGCTTTGCTCATCAGCTTGATTGAGAAAATTGCCCGGCCCTGTTTCTTTTCAGAACATATTTTTAAGACTTCCCGTAAAAAGTCATTGCAATTTAGATTCTTTGGGTTTATATGTTTCTATCTTTAGAAACAAATGAGATCAAAATAAGGAGAATCATCATGACGGAAACCACAACATCCCTTGAAAACACCCCCCTTCCCGACAAGGAGGGACGGTTTGGCGAATACGGCGGATCCTATGTGCCGGAACAGCTCCAGGCGGTTCTGGATGAGATCACCCAGAGCTATGAAAACATCAAAAATGATCCGTCCTTCCTTGAAGAACTGGCAGCCTTGAACCAACATTTCACCGGCCGGCCGTCTCCGGTGTTCCATTGCAAAAACCTGTCAGAAAAAGTGGGCGGTGCCGACATCTACCTGAAGCGGGAAGACCTGAACCACACCGGCGCCCACAAGATAAACCACTGTCTTGGCGAGGCCCTTCTGGCCAAGCGAATGGGCAAGAAAAAACTCATTGCCGAAACCGGTGCCGGCCAGCACGGCGTGGCCCTGGCCACGGCAGCCACCCTGGTAGGGCTGGAATGCGATATCTACATGGGTGTTGTTGACATTAAAAAAGAACATCCCAATGTGGTGAGAATGAAGATCCTTGGGGCAACCGTGGTCCCGGTAAAGCGCGGCACCCAGACCCTTAAGGATGCAGTTGATGCGGCCTTTGAAGCCTATCTTGAAGATCCTGTATCCCAGCTCTATGCCATCGGCTCTGTTGTCGGCCCCCATCCCTTTCCCATGATGGTGAGGGACTTCCAGCAGATCGTGGGTATTGAGGCCCGGGAACAGTTCCAGGCCATGACCGGTAAACTGCCGGACAACCTGGTTGCCTGCGTGGGCGGCGGGTCCAATGCCATGGGCCTCTTTTCCGCCTTCCTTAACGACAAGGATGTCTCTATCTACGGTGTAGAGCCTTCAGGACGGGGATTCAAGGACGGGGACCACGCCGCCACCCTGACCCTGGGCAAGCCCGGTGTGCTCCACGGCTTCTCTTCATACCTGCTTCAGGATGACAACGGAGATCCCCTGCCCGTCTACTCTGTGGCATCCGGACTGGATTATCCCGGTGTCGGTCCCCAGCACAGTCTCCTCAAGGACCTTGGACGGGTCAACTATGTAACGGCATCCGATGATGAGGCCATCAACGCCTTTTTCGAACTCTCCCGCACCGACGGTATCATCCCGGCCATTGAAAGCGCCCATGCCATGGCCTATGCCGTAAAACTGGCCAAAGAGGCAGGCAAGGGAAAAACCATCCTGGTGAATCTCTCCGGCCGCGGTGATAAAGATATAGACTTTGTTATAGAAAATTACGGAAAGGATTTCGGGATCTAATAGAACCGTAAGGAGTCGCGCAAAAATAACTTCACAAGCCTGACTATACGTATTGCAGAGGGGGCTCCCCCTCTGCAATACGCAGCGGGTCTCAACAGTTTACTCTACAAAATCAATCCGCAAAAACAGCCCCGGCAGTATCACCTTCCCCCGGTCCGCTACCATATGTCCTCAACCGAACCTGCTGAACGGCGTCAACCCGCCGATCCGGAATGAACAACAAAATCCCGCAGAAAAGAAGGGACAGGCAATTATGACGATCCCATAAAAAATGCTACCCGCGAATACCATTTTCCCTGAAAAGCTGATATAGATACCTGGTTCCGGTTGAACATACGTTGACCTGCGAAAAAGGAGATCACCGCACATGACAATATTCAAAAAAAGCCTGAGCGCAAAACTGGCTGTATCTTTTCTAAGCATCATCTGCCTTGCATTCCTGATTCTGGCCATGTCCCTGACCCATTTCCAGAAAACTGATACAACGCGGATTACCGGGGACCTGTCCAGGCAGATTGCAGCCATAGACAGAACCGGCCTTGACAAGGGTACGGCATCTGAGCTGGACCGTATCCAGGCAAAGATTTCATCATTGCCCCAAACCCTGGCATCAAAAACAATATCGACATTCACCCCGGTTGCCCTGGCCTGCATTGCCGCTGTCATGGCAGCTGCCGGCCTGCTTTTTCACTTTCTCTTTTTCAAGCCTGTAAGAGATCTGTCGGACGGACTTGAGCGCACCACCCATGGAGAGGAAAAAGATCTGACCATAAGGCTTTCCGCGGACCGTGAGGACGAAATCGGCCGCCTGTCCGGAAAGTTTGATGCCTTTGTGGCCAATCTGGACGGGATCATCCGGAACGTCGGTAGTAAAACGGAGACCATTACCGCAGCCTCTTCTGAAGTCACGGCAGCCTCCGAACAGATGGACGAAGAATCCTCGGACCTCTACACCCGGTCCAACTCTGTGGCAGCGGCAGCCGAAGAGATGAACACCAGTATGCACACAGTGGCCGCAGCCAGTGAGGAAGCATCCACGAATATCGCCATGGTGGCGGAAGCAGCCGGGCAGATGCAGTCCAATATCTCAAAGGTTGCCAAAAACTGCGATGATGCCGGTAAAATTTCAAACTCTGCAAAGCAGCAGGTAGACAAGGCAAAAGAGAAGATGGGCCAGCTCGGAGAAGCAGCCAGGGAGATTACCCACGTCACCCAGATCATTACCGAAATTGCCGAGCAGACCAATCTCCTGGCACTAAATGCCACCATTGAGGCGGCAAGGGCAGGACAGGCCGGAAAAGGGTTTGCCGTTGTGGCCGATGAAATCAAAAACCTGGCATCCCAGACTGCTGACGCCACCCAGAGCATCCGGGAAAAAATAGACGGTATCCAGCTGTCCACAAGGGAGACCGTGGATGAGGTGGGCAATATTTCCCAGGTGATTTCCAACGTAGACGATATTGTTCATGACATCGCAGTAAGCGTTGAAGAGCAGTCCCGGACAGCCACGGAGGTGGCCGATAACATAGAACAGGCCTCCATCGGCATTTCCGAAGTCAATGAAAATGTCGCGCAGAGTTCCACGGTGGCATCTGAAATTGCCCAGGACATAGCCCAGGTGGACGGTGTTGCCGCTCAGATGTCTGAACAGGCAGGTCACCTTACTCACGGGGCAAAGGATCTGGATGCCCTGTCAATGAGCCTGAGAAAGATGATCGCCCTGTTTAAAGTCTCCCGGCCGGACGGAGAGGCAGAGGCAAAAACCGGGGATAGCGACCGTTACATTCCGGATATCATAACCTGGGGCCCGAAACTGACCACCTCCATTACCGACATTGACGATCAGCACAGGGAACTGGTCCGTTTGGTCAACCTTCTCCACAAGGCCATGCGGCGCCAGAAAGGTGCAGCTGAAGTGGGTAATATCCTCAAGGAACTCACCGAATACACCGTGTTTCACTTTGGCTTTGAAGAGAAGCTGTTTGATAAGTTCGGTTACGAAGACACCATTGCCCATAAAAAAATCCACCAGGATCTGGTGGCGGAGGTTTCTGCATTTGGAAAGGATTTTAAAGCAGGAAAAGCCGGGGTCACCATGGACCTCATGGACTTTCTCAAGGACTGGCTGAAAAACCATATCATGAAGACCGATATGGCCTATGTTCCCTTTTTAAAGGAAAAACTGGCCGGGAATGAGGAACTTTCCCCCATGCCAGGGACATCAGCCGATGATAAAATGACCATCAGACGCAAGGCAGGATAAGAAAAACACCCCTCACCGGATTCCAACCCGGTGAGGGGTGACAATTTTTAAAACAGGCTATTTTTTCTCTTTCTTCTTCAGCTTTCCGGCAATAATATGCCGTTTGCCTGCGTTAAGCTCCGCCTTCCTGATACGGATGGATTCCGGAGTAACCTCCACCATTTCATCATCCCGGATAAAATGGATGGCCTGCTCAAGGGTCATGGGCTTGACAGGAGAGCAGGTGGTGGCGTCATCCTTACCTGAGGCTCTCATGTTGGTCAGTTTCTTTTCCTTGCAGGGATTGACGTCAATGTCCGAGTGGCGGTTATGCTCACCCACAACCATTCCTTCGTAAACCGGGGTTCCGGGTGTGATAAAAAGCTGGCCCCGGGGTTCCAGGTTAAACAGGGCATAGGGAACGGCCTTGCCCTGGCGGTCACAGACAATGGAGCCGGTGTAGCGCAGGGGGAATTCCCCTCTGTGGGGCTCGTATCCGGAGAGATAGGAATTCATGATTCCCGTGCCGCGGGTATCGGTCATGAATTCATCCCTGTACCCGATCAGGGATCTTGACGGAATGGAAAATTCGATCCGGACACGGCCCTTCCCGTTATTGACCAGGTTGGTCATCTTGCCTTTGCGGATGGAGAGTTTTTCCGTGACCACACCCATGAAATTTTCGTCACAATCCACAAAAAGATGCTCTATGGGCTCAAGTGTCTGGCCGTTTTCTTCCCTGTAGATCACCCGGGGGCGTCCCACACAGACCTCAAAGTCCTCCCGGCGCATGGTTTCGATGAGGATGGCCAGCTGAAGCTCTCCCCTGCCCTTGACCACAAAGCTGTCATCCGTGGTACTCTCCTCCACCTCAATGGCCACATTGAGAAGGGTCTCCTTCAGCAATCGTTCGCGGATCTTCCTGGACTGGACATTCTTGCCTTCCTTTCCGGCAAAGGGAGAGGTGTTGGTGGCAAACCGCATGAATACCGTGGGTTCGTCCACCGTAATCCTGGGAAGGGCAAGGGGGGCCTCCCTGGTGCAGATGGTGTCCCCGATTTTAACATCTTCAATACCGGACAGGACCACAATATCCCCGGTATCCGCATTCTCAACCGGCCCAAGGCTCAACCCGTCATAGGACTGCAGTTTCGATACTTTCAGCGCATTCTGTTTGCCAGCCTCGTCCAGGCAGACCAGGCTGGCGTTGGAGGCGGCGGAACCGTTGAAGACCTTGCCGATGGCAAGACGGCCCAGGTAATCCGAATATCCAAGGTCGGAAACCAGCATCTGGAAGGGGGCATCCGGATCATAGGAGGGCGGGGGCATCTCGTCGATAATGATGTCAAAGAGCACCTTGAGGTTGTCCACCTCTTCTTCCAGCTCCCGCTTTACGATGCCGTCCCTGCCGATGGCATAAAGATAGGTAAAGTCCAGTTGTTCCTCCGGGGCTTCCAGGTCAATAAAGAGGTCATAAACCATGTCCAGGACTTCATCCGGCCGGGCATCTTTTCTGTCGATTTTATTGATGATCACTAGGACGGGCAGGTTGGCCTCAAAGGTCTTTTTCAGAACAAAGCGGGTCTGGGGCAGGGGGCCTTCGGAGGCATCCACCAGAAGAATGGCTGAATCCGCCATGGACAGGGCCCGTTCCACCTCTCCACCGAAATCGGCATGGCCGGGGGTATCGATGATATTGATCTTTACGCCCTTACAGGTCACGGAGCAATTCTTTGCGGAGATGGTGATCCCCCTTTCCCGTTCCAGGTCCATATTGTCCATGAGACGGTCATCCACCTCCTGGCCCTCCCGGAAAAGACCGCTTTGCTTGAACATGGCATCCACCAGGGTTGTTTTCCCATGGTCAACATGGGCAATGATGGCTACATTTCTTAATTTCTCATTTACTGCACTGTTTTTTTTCATAATCTCCTGCATGTCCCCAAGCCGATGCGCCGGGGATATTTTCCCTGAATGAATACCTCCGGCAAAGCGTGAAAACAGGGTCCAAATCCCTGTTAACTTATTTTAGCCCTGCAAAGGGATCGCGTAAGAATCAGTTCACATTCTGTTTGCAAAACACCCAATGCTTTAAGGGGTTTTATAAACAGACCAGGTGAACTTATTTTTGCGGGATCCCAAAGGTAATTAAAAGCTGATTTTATTTTGATACCCGGACCGTGCCGTCAGGCGAGGTCAGCACCCTTACCCGGTCTCCCGGTGAAAGCTGTACATCCGCCTCCTGGACCACAACTATTTTCTGGCCGTTGTCCTGATCCACAACAATCTCTATCCCCTGCCTTGTACCCATATTTTTTTCAGCAGCCGCCCCTGCGGCAGCCCCGGCCAGAGAACCCACAACAGCCCCCACCTTACTGCCGGAACCGCTGCCGATGGTTGATCCCAGCACACCGCCGGCCACACCGCCGATAACGGTGCCTGCCACAGGCTTCTCACCCGCTTCTATGGTCACCAGTTTAACGGATTCCACCGTACCTTCAACAATGGTATGTGCCCTCATGGCCTGGTCACTGGTATATACGTTTCCCGATCTGCTGGGTGAACATCCGGATACAATGATTACGGCGCAGAGCAGAACAAATACCATGTTTAATTTTGTTCCCGGTCTAATCATTATTCTCTCCTGATATTTTTATTTGATTGCGTTATTCCCTGTATAACTTGGCTATATGAAGTAAACATTAAGGGCTTAAAGTCAAGGTGCTTACAATGCATACTTGGTTTTTACACCCTTTATTACAGATCTATTACTATAGGGATCGCGTAAGAATTAGTTCACATTCCGTTTGCAAAATACCCAATGTTTTAGGGGTTTTTATAAACAGACCAGGTGAACTTATTTTTGCGCGATCCCTAAAATTAACAAAAATATGCCCTTGTAAACGGAAAATGCCTGCATTATTCTTCATAGGATTACCTTTACTGCTGTTGATAAACCGGCTTTCAAAAAATTAAGGATGCAACACCATGACCACTATCATTATCGTGACCGTTTTTCTGGCCTCGGTGATCGGCTTTGGCCTTCTTATGAAGCATTTGAGAAAAAAAGGCTTCAAAACTGCAGAGTCCCCTGTCCAGCCCCCCCAGCCGCCGCCCGGCGACACCCCGGAAGTGGAGTACACCAAAATCCTGGATGTCCTTCTCAAGCTCAACCTCATGGTCCGAAAAGACCGCCACCTGTCCCGGACCCTGATTCTCCAGATCGAATCAATCATTGATGATCTGAAAGCCGTGATTCCGGCCATGATGGAACGGTACTCAGGCGAAACCCTGACCTATGAAATCAAGAAAATAGGCAATACCCATCTTTATAAATCCGTAAAGGAATACCTTGACCTTTCCGCTGAAAGCCGTGAGGCCCAACTACCCGTTTTTAAGGAAACCATACAGAGTCTCCATGAGGTATGCCACCGTTCCAGAGAGATTGTGGAAAAAAATGAAACCGCTGAATTCAAAACCATGGCCCATTTCCTTGCGGGCAAATTTTCATAAAGGAGAATAATTATGACGTCCCTATCCCAGGAACTGGCAAATGTTGCCCAGCAGTCCAAGGCCCCTGTTCTGGCTGAAGTAACCGATGCAGGCGGTCAGGGGGCACTCACCCCTGTCCAGGCCCCCTCGGAACTGGTTCCGGTCCAGCCAAAGCATCTGGCAGTGGAAGATATCCGGACCCTTGAAAAAGAGGCTGAGGCTTTTGTGGAAAAAGTAAAGGCCGAACCCTCGGACTGGCAGCTGGGAAACTTTGTATTTTCCCTTGGCCGGGAGATCATGGAAGAGACCCAGACCCAGGTCTCCCTCTATGACCGGAAAATGGGCTCTGTCCTTAAAAATGTGGCCAATGACGACCGGTCGCCGGTGGGCAAAAATATCCTGGCCATCAAAACGGAACTGGACAAGGTCAACCCGACCATGGTGGCACAGACTGAAATGCCGCTGCCCAAAAAAATGATGGGCCTGTTCACCCGGACGGTAAACCGGCTTCCCAAAGGGGATGAAATCCTGAAAATCATTGCAGAGCGCAGGGAAACGGTCAACTCAACCATTGACGGGATCCGCAACCACCTGCGCACCGATGCCGACCAGGTGGCCCTTGACGCGGCAGAACTCTCCCAGATCTGCGACGCACTCAAGGAAATCCAGCCCAAACTCCAGGAAAAGATATATCTGGGCCAGCTTATCTGGGAAAAGCTTATGGCCCATATTGAAACGGTTCAGGATCCCAGAATCAAGGAGGCACTGACCACCCTGACCTCAGATCTGGCCATGGCAGTAGTGGACCTCCAGACCATTGACAACTCCAATCTTCAGACACGGTTCGGCGGGGAGATGATGGTAAGAAACTCCCACCTGGTCCAGCGCCTTGTCCAGAGAACAGATATGATCCTGTCCACTGCCGTTAAAAATGCCCTGGCCGTCAGGGTGGCGGCGGAACAGCAGATGGAAACCCTGAAAAACCTGGATATGGTCCAGCAGGCTGCTGCGGAGACAATGAAGGATACAGCCAAAGTTATCGGGGATGCTGCGGTTAAAGGGGCCAAAATGAGCCAGAGTATGACCGTTAACATCCAGGCCCTGGAAGAGGCCTGCAACACCTATGAACAGGCTTTTGACACCTATGCCTTGATTTCCAAAGAGACCATCAGTATCGCCTCCCAGAGCTCCACGGCCCTCGGGGAGATGAACGACAGGTTCCGCGCCAGGACAGATGCCCTGACCGCCCGCCGCCAGGATTAACCCGCTGCCAGTAAAAGAGAGGATATATGATTAATACGGCTGATAAAAAATCCTTTGACCAGAGATTCCTTCTGATCCGGACCCTGGATCAGAAGCAGCTGGTCTCCGAAGAGGAACAGCTTGAGCTGACAATCATGGATGTGGAAGAGGGCGGTTTCTTTACCTGCTTTGACGATACCTATTATGTTAAGGAAAAAAACCAGTACCAGGAGATGTCCGAAGATTTTTCCACTCCCCGGGACTATACCGTAACCGAACTGACATGCATGTGCCTTGAAACAGGACACACCGGCCATTTTGAGTGGGAGTACGATGATGAACTGGAGGTTTCCATTACCCTGAATCAGACCAACTTCAAACGGCTCACCGACGAAGAGGGCCAGCCTGTGGATGAAGATGACCTGGATCAGATTGTGGCGGATGAAGACACCATTGTCTATGCCGGGGAGAAATTCCACTATGATGACGACTGGGCTGCGGTCTATAAACGGGGCGACAAGGACGAACCGGTTTACATGTATGAGTTTGAAAACGAGTCCGCCACCATGTCCATCACCATTGAAGAGTGGACAGGATCAAAAAAGGATGACTACCGAATCTATATTTCCAAACCTATTGTTCCTGGAGAAATAACCATAATGAGCAAAGGAGCGCCCCGGGATGAAAACAAGGAAGAAAAAGAAACCCAGACCGATGAATAGCTACCGCGTATTCCAGCGGATTCGCGGCGGCGTATTCCAGCGGATTTGCACCCGTATCCCCCGCCTGGTACAGATTCTTGCGATAGTTGGCCTGATAGGGCTGGCCCTGACCGGGCTGTCCGGCTGTGGCGGCGGCCTGCCTGACGCCATAAAGGACAAAGCCAGGGCTGTTGCCGAAAACATTGAAAAAACGGATAAACATATCCGGGATCAGCGGGACAAGTTCAACAGCCTGGCCTCATCTGGCGGATTCGCCCCTATGGCCGGTTATGCTGAAAAGGAAAACTGGGCCCAGGCCTTTGACCAGGCCGGGAGCATCCTTTCCCGGGGACAGGAAATTTATGATACGGAACTCGTCCCCTTATTAAAGGAGAACAATCCGGATAAGGCCGTTGCGGTCGCCAAGAAAATCAGCCGGATCACAAAGGTAGTCCAGGAAGCCAGGCAAAAGGCACAGGCGCCTTTTGACCGCATGGACAGAATCCGGACAGCCATGGAGGATACCCGGGAAATCCATACCCGGGCAGGGGCTGCTGCAAAAACAATACTCACCGGCATCCGGACCCTTGAGGCAGGCCCTGTGGCAGAGGCCCTGGAAAAATTCCCGGACTCTGCGTCCAAGATCAATGCCAGGGTAGCCCCGCTGGCAAAACTGAGCCGGAATACCACCGCCAACCTTGCTGTGGTTGAACAGGAGTATACTGCCCACAAAAATTCAGGCCAGGCAAACTATGCCGCCTTTATCACGGCCGCAGACACAATTGCCCGGAACCGGAAGGCATTTTCCGCAGACGGTCCGGCACTTGAAAAGGACCTTGATCTTCTATATCAGAGCTATACTAAGGTACTCCAGGACATGAAGGTGGATCACTATGTTATTGTAAAACGTGAATCCTGGGATGACAGGATCGACTACTATGATCCCGGAATTGTAAGCTTTGAGCGGTTTGTCACCCCGGCCACTTACCGGGAAATCACCGGAATAAACCTTGAAAGCATTGCAGATCTGACCCCGGGTTACGGTGGGGTCTCCTTTAAAAACAACATCGGCAATCTCTGGCAGGCCCTCTCCATTAACCCCACTGAGAACTGGCCAAGCAGAAATCACAATGCAGCCACCTTCTGGATAGAAGATACAAGGGAAGCCTATTTCCATAAATACCTCATGGAAAACAACGGAGAGACCGAAGAAACAGACTGGATAAAGGTTAACCCCTCCTTCTTTGATCAGAATATCAACAACCTGGGCATGGCCATCCTGTCCAAGCCGTACGGGGTCTTTGAGCCTGATCCCCAGGCTGCCCCGCCGGGCATGGCCTATGTGGGCAACCCGGAGTACGGGGAGTGGAAAAAAGATGAGAACGGAGACAGCTTCTGGGCCTGGTATGGCCGGTATGCATTCTTTTCCAGTCTTTTCTTTTTCCCGCCGTCTTATTACTACTACGGGTCCTGGAACCGGTGGAACACCGGTTACAGGTATAAAAAACCCTATTACGGTAAGACAAAAACCGGTGCCTATACCTATGGCACCCGGGGAACAAAAATAAAACGGTCACCCCAATACCAGAATTCCACCTTTGCCAGGACAGGGGGGCTCAAATCCGTACCGGCCTCGGTGCGGGGCGGCGGTTCATCACTTCGGGGCGGCGGTCCCAAGGGAAAAGGCAAATAACTTCCAAGGAGATCTATAATGAATATTATTCCGATACTTACATCCCTGAGTCAGGGTTTCTGCTTTGCCCTGGTAGGCGTTTTCTTTATCTTTCTGGCCAAGCAGCTGGATGACTGGCGGACCCGGGATTTTGATGATGACCGTCATATTGACGACGGCAATGTGGCCGTGGGACTGCGCCGCGCCGGCCTCTATCTGGGTATTGCCATAGCCATGGCAGGCGCCCTGTCCGGCTCCTCTTCAGGATTCTGGCTGGATCTGATCCAGCTGGCGGTGGACGGCCTTATCATCACGGGGTTTCTCTTTTCCTCAAGGTTCATCAATGACTTTATCATGATGGGACACCTGGACAATGATGCGGAATGTATCAAGGAGTTTACCCTGCCCGACGGAAGAACCGTTACGGGCAACACCGCCCTCGGCATGGTGGAGGCCGGCATGTACATTGCCACAGGCTTTATACTCAACGGCAGCCTGTCCGGCGGAGGCGGCACCTTTTTCCAGTCCCTGGTCTCAGCTGTCCTCTTCTTTGTCCTCGGTCAGGTGGTGCTGCTGGCATTCGGATTTGTCTACGAACTGATCACCCCCTTTAATGTGAGAGAAGAGATCAAAAAGAACAACCTGGCCGCCGGTATCGGCCTGGGTGGCATTCTCATTGCCCTCGGCATCCTTCTCATGTCCAGCCTGTCAGGCCCCTTTACCGGGTGGGGAACGGATATTGCCGGGTTTGCAATTTACACCGCATTCGGGATGGTACTGCTGCTGGTATTCAGAAGTGTCATGGACCGGGTGCTTCTGCCCACCACCAACCTGGCCACTGAAATCAAAGTGGACCGGAATGTGGCGGCCCTTGTGGTTGTGGAAAGCGCCATTGCCGCACTGGCCATTATCATTGCCTATGCCATTTAGATCTTAATGAGCCGGTCATCACGACCCTTCGGAGGGATTAACTTTGCCTCGGCCCTGCTCTGCGCCTGCATGTTCGCATCCGGGGCCTGCGGCATCATCCTTGAGTATATCCAGGCCAGCCTGGCGTCCATGATCCTGGGCAATGCCTTTGAACAATGGGCCATGGTGATCGGGCTGATGATGTTCTGGATGGGATTCGGCAGCCTGATCCAGTCCCGGATACCCAAAGCCGGGCTGATCTATGCCTTTATCATCATTGAAATCGCCCTGGCCCTGGCAGGGGGATTCTCCCCCACCCTGACCTACCTGTCCTACGGCTATACCGCCCACTACAGCCTGGTGCTCTACTTTTTTGTCTCGCTTATCGGTATCCTCATCGGCCTTGAAATCCCGGTGATCATCAGGATCAACAATGACTTTTCAAAGGAGCTGTCCACAAACCTGGGGAATATCCTGTCTGCCGATTACATCGGCAGCCTGGCAGGCGCCCTTATCTATGTCTTTATCCTGCTCAGGTTTTTTCCGATAACAGAGGCGGCCTTTCTCACGGCCGGAATGAATTTTTTCCTGGCCCTGGTCACCTTTATTTATTTTACCCGGAAAAAACTGATACCAAAGAGCCTGATACTGGGACTGATAATGAGCGGTACCTTCTGTGCCGTGGTTTACGGGTACGCCAACAACAGGGACTGGCAGGTCAAAAACGAACAGCCCCTGTACGAAGACCCGATTGTTTACGCCAGGTCAAGCCAATACCAGCACATCGTCATCACCCATTACGCCCCGCTGGAGGAAACCCGTCTCTTTCTGAACGGCAACCTCCAGCTCTGCAGCACTGATGAGGACAGATACCATGAGTCCCTGGTCCACCCGGCCATGACCCTGGCTCCGGCCAGAAACCGGGTATTGATTTTAGGCGGGGGAGATGGTGCTGCCCTCCGGGAAGTGCTGAAATATCAGGATGTAAAGGAGATCACTCTGGTGGACCTGGACCCGGCCATGACCCTGCTGGCCGCCTCACACCCCCTGCTCACCCGGATGAATGACAATGCATTTTCAGATGCCAGGGTCTCCACCATTACTGCCAACGGGATTACCCCCGGCCCGGCCCGTCAAATTTACCGTCAGCCCCCTGATACCCGGCGTCCGGACCAAAAATCCGAACCCGGCCACCTGGCAGAAGTCCGGGTCATGAATGTGGATGCGGATAAATTCCTGGGCAGGATAAAGGGCTTCTGGGATGTGATTATCGTAGACATGCCTGATCCCTCCACACCGGAGCTGACAAAACTCTACTCCAGGGAATTTTACATAAAAGCCAGACGGCACCTGTCAGGCAAGGGTATCATGGCGGTACAGGCCACATCTCCCTACCTGGCCAGGGAGAGTTATCTTTGCATCGGCCGGACCCTTGAATCTGCCGGTTTCTCCACTTTCCCCTATCACGAGAATGTCCCCTCTTTCGGAGACTGGGGATGGTATCTGGCAGTTCACCCGAATCTCAGCCGGACCAAACTGAAGGCAAAAATCGAAACCCTGGACATCCGGGTTCCCACCCGCTTCCTGACCCCTGAGGTCTTCCGGCGCCAGATGGTATTTGGCAAAGGGATGCTGGAAACAGACCGGGAAGAGATAAACACCCTGCTCTTTCCGGTGCTGCTCTCATTGTACAACCATGAATCATGGCTGCTGGACTAATTATTCTCCCTGCGGGCCTTTTTTCGAAAAAAGACCCATGCACAGACCAGAAAAAAAGGAAGTTCAACCAACAACCCGCCCACAGCATGCCGGGCCATTTCCAATGGCTGTTCCCAGCCTGCCGAACCTGTATTTGATAAGGATAGATTTACCGGTGAAAAAAAAGTATCCAGAAACGGCCAGAAAAAAGGGATGCCGATGCCGTTACCCGGATTATTGTCAAGGCAGGCATCCACAATCAGGTGCAGTAATCCGCCCACGGTCATGCCCATAAAAAAAATCATCCGCCTTCCGGCGCCGGCCCTGGAGCTGACAATAACACCCATAAGGATGATAAATAACAAATTGTGGGTCCAGACCCTATGAACAGCGTTAAACCCCTCCCAAAACAGAAGAATAAAATCTATATCCGGAAGCACTCCGCCCAGCAGGATTGCTGAAAGAGGAAGTCTTTTCAAGAACGTTCCTGCCAGATAGGCAACAGAAGCATGACCAGCCGGTGTCACAGACCTTTCTCCATTTTTTTCGCAGTTTTGATCGGCAAATTTACAATACGTAACATTAAAGAAATTCTACGATACAATTCCAAAGGCGTCAAATGGATTGGGACGCACTGACTTCCGGCTGAATTCTACAACGCATCCTAAAAAGAGACCGCGACATTTTTGATCACCTCAAACAGCTGTTCACGGGTAAATGGTTTGGTGAGGACCGCATCAAACAGGTTGTCATCAATCAGCCACGGGGTTCCTGACATGCCCACCACCGGCAGGGAGCGCCCCTTTGCTTTCCTGACTTCATCCAGAACATGGCACCCGGATTTTCCGGGCATTATGATGTCGGTTATGATGAGGTTATATGCATTGGCCAGAATCTTCTGAACCCCATCTTTCCCGTTTTCGGCAGTGTCCACCGTATGTCCCTGCCTTGTCAAAATATTTGACAGAAGCTTTAAAATAGGGACTTCATCATCAATAATCAGTATCTTTTGGGAATTCAGGCAATCCAAAAAATCATTCTTTCTCTGAATCGATATACCCTCTTTCGATGGCATACCGAACGGTTTCAGCCAGACTCTTATGCCCTAATTTTGTCCTGATATTTGAGCGGTGTTTATCCACGGTCCACTGTGAGATATTATATGCTTCTCCGATCTGTTTACTGGTCTTACCCTGTACAACCAGGCTTAACACCTGTTTTTCGCGGAGGGTCAACACCACGTCTTTTTTTTCTCCCGGTGGGTCGGCATAGTAGGAGGAAGAGACATCCGTATGATAATTTTCCCCCTGGATAACCGCCTCAAGTGCCTTAATGAAATCCCCGCTTGTCTCGGTCTTGCTGATGGTGGCGCATGCCCCCATTTCAATGGCACGCTTTTGATTGGCGGCATTTAGAAATCCGCTGAAAGCGATGATTTTAATGTCAGGGTATAAGGTGTGCAACTCATAAATGGTGTCATAACCGTTCATCTGGGGCATTTCAAGATCTACAATCGCAATGTCAGGAACCCTTTTTTCCATCAGTCCCAAGAGTTCAATACCGTTATCAGCCTCTCCTAAGAACTGTATTTCCTTTTTATTTCTGAATGTATGTTTAACGGCTTGCCGAACTAACGGATGGTCATCTGCGATCACAACTGCTATTGTTTTCATAATCTCCAATGATATCTATCGCTCAAAATCGAATCTGCCACCTATCTGACTTTCTATTCCCCTGAAAAACATGTCAATAATAATTGGCATGTCATGTATGATTTGACAATAACTATAAATATGTATTTTTCAATTCCCTCCCCTGCACCGCAAGGGGATCCTCCCCGCTTAAAACACTTGACTGTCATGCGTTCGGAAGATATCAAGTAAGTACATACTTAATTTTCAAAGTGCAGACACACGGATGTGCAGAATGAACCTTTCCCACTCGATAACCATACGCAATGCCCTGCCTTCGGATCATAAGACCGTCCTCTCCGTTATTCCTGAATGGTGGGGCGGCAGGGATCTCCGGTCTTCCCTGCCCAAACTCTTTTTTCTCCACTTTGGCAACTCCTCCTTTATAGCAGAAAAAAACGGAATACTCTGCGGGTTTCTGGTAGGGTTTCTCTCCCAGGATCATCCAGAAGAAGGGTATATCCACTTTGCCGGTGTCCGCCCCGGCTTCCGGAACCAGGGGCTTGGCAAGACACTTTACAGGCATTTCTATACCCATTGCCTGACACATTCCCGGACCATTGTCAGGTCATGTACTGCCCCGGAAAACAGGTTGTCCATAGGGTTTCACCGGCGCATGGGCTTTGTTCCGGAACCAGGAGATATTATGGAGGACGGTATTCCCGTCACCCTGGGCTACCTCAGGGAAAACGACCGGAAAGTCGTATTCAAAAAAATGCTGGCTGAAAAATACGACAACGCTCCTGAATGAGGCTCTTTTATGCTGGTCATCAACGCCTTTTCTCCGTTTATTAAGCAACTGATCAGGCCTTATATCTACATCCTTGTTATAGCCTGTACTCCGGCGGTTATCCTCTGCCTTACGCCCCGGGATTCAGGGGCCTCAGGAAATGATTCCGGATTTCGCCGTGACGGGCGGCTGACCTGGCTTTCAAAGGACGGCAGCCCAATTACAACCATTGATGTTGAAATTGCAGAGACCCGTATACGGCGCGGCCGCGGCCTGAAAAATCGTCCGGTCCCGGATTTTTCACAGGGCATGCTGTTTATATATAAGAATACGGCCATACGGACATTTATCATGACCGGAACCCCTGCCTCCCTGGATATAATTTTCATGGATGAAAACAGCCGGATCATAAATATTCACCGGCAGACCCGGCCCATGTCCGACCAAACATACAGATCTTCCGGGCCGGCCAGGTATGTGGTGGAGGTCAGGGCGGGGTTCTGTGACCGGTACGGAATCCGGCCGGGGACAAGGGTCCGCTGGCAGAAGAAATAAACCAAAGACCTTCTTTCCATTCCCCCCCTGACCTGTTAGGGTGTTTTTGGGATCGCGCAAAAACAACTTCACCTGGTCTGTTTATAAAAACCCTTAAAGTATTGGGTATTTTGTAAACAGAATGTGAACTAATTCTTACGCGACCCTTTTGTATCGGAAAAGGATCGTTATTGATTTATAGAGGAGGATTCCATGAATTTTGAAACAATTATCCTGACAACAGATGATAACTTCGTGGGCACACTGACCCTGAACCGCCCGGACAACATGAACACCTTCAGCAGCCAGATGGCAGAGGAGCTGAACCTGGCTCTTCTGGATCTGGACCGGGATCCAAAGGTCAGGGTGGTTCTATTAAAAGGAGCGGGCAGAGCCTTTTGCGCAGGCATAGATGTAAACGAGCTTGCCGGGAAAACCACTGTCCAATACCGGGAGTGGATTGAAAAGATGGAGGCTCCCCTGGTGACCATCTCAAAGATAAAAACACCGGTGATTGCCCAGGTCCAGGGGGTTGCGGCTGCCAACGGCATGGGATTGGCTTCAGCATCCGACCTGGTCATGGCGGCGGACAATGCCCGCATGGGTCTGACTGCCATTAATGTGGGGCTTAACTGCGTGGGACCGGTCATTCCCGTGGCCAGATGCGTGGGAAGAAAAAAGGCCCTGGAACTGCTGCTTTACGGCAACCTTATCAAAGCTGAAGAAGCCCTGGAACTCGGATTGATCAACCGGATCGTACCTAAGGACGAACTTGAGGACCAGGCCTATGCCTGGGCAAAAGAACTGGCCCGGAAGAGCCCCATTGCCGTCCAGATCGCAAAGTCAGCATTTTATGCTTCCGAAGATATGGGGTACGATGGTCAGTTCGCCCATATGAACGAGGCATTTGCACGGCTCTGCTCCACAGAGGATGCCAAAGAAGGCGTAGCAGCCTTTTTTGAAAAACGGGTTCCGGTCTGGCAGGAAAAATAGTCCGGCAGATTATTTTTTCCGCAGTTGGGTAACGACTTCGCCGCCGATCCCCCAATTGTCCGTGTCAACCTCATCAATGACAACAACGGTGGTGGCGGGATTCTTGTCCAGCACCCGGACCAGGAGATCGGTTGCTCCTTTAATCAACTCGGCTTTCTGTTCCGGGGTGGCCCCTTCACGGGTTATTTTAATATTTACATAGGGCATAACGTTATCCCTCCTTATCTGTATGGGTGATTATTCACCCACCATACCCCACCACCGCCCCATAAGACAAACCCTGATTCCGGTTTATTTTTGCAGACTGTTTTAAAAGCAGCATTAAGATATTCCGTGCAAATCACCGCAGGATAGGGTAATTTATGAAAACTCAAATAATGAATAACCAGACCCGAAACCAACAATTGAGGATACACTTTGTTTCATCTGATTAAATCCCTGATCAGGGCCGGGCTTCAGCACCGCGGTGTGACCCTTGTTTCCGCCTATATGCTCCTGCTCTTTGTATCCAGCATTCTCATTGCCGCAGTGGAGCCTGAAGGATCAGCCCTGACCCACCTGGATCAGGCCTTGTGGTGGAGCATTGTAACCTCGACCACCGTTGGGTACGGCGACCTTTACCCGGCATCTTCAGCCGGTAAAATCATTGCCGTGATCCTTCCCATGTTCATGGGGATCGGGCTCGGCGCTGCTTTTATCACCCACGTGGCATCCTACCTCATTGAAAGGAGAGATCAAAAAATGCACGGGGAAAAACCCTATACCGGTACAGGCCACATCCTCCTGGTGGGCCACACACCGGAAACCGAATACCTGGCAGAACAGATCAGGGGAGATGAAACCTATCGCAATAAGGATATGGTCCTCCTTGCCGACCTGCCCCGGCATCCCATGCCCGAGCAGAAAAACCTCTTCTTTGTGAAAGGCAGCCCGGATACCGTCCAGGCGCTGAACCGGGCCAATACCGCCCAGGCCGACCGTATCATTATCCATACGGGTAACGATGAGTTCAGCCTCTTTGCCCTGATCAATGCCCTGAAGCTTAAAAAAGAGAACTGTGAAATCACGGTCCGCTGCCTGTCCAGCCAGAGCCTGGATACCTTTACCTCAGTACCCGGAAAATTTGAAACCATTATGCAGATGACCGCTGAAATGATGGTCCAGGCCATGCAGGACAAGGTACACATCCCGTTACAGATCCTGCTGAAAAACGATGCCGACGATGAGATCTACTTTGTGACCATCCCTGAAATCGGTCCCGGACAGACCTGGTGGGAGCTGCACACCTACCTTAATAAAAAGTATGAATATTTAAGCTTTGCACTGAGGCATCCGGACGGCAGTATCAGGGTTAATCCGCCGGCAGGCGAACCTGTAACCCCGGGATGCGGCATATGGCTCATTGCACCCAAACGGCCGGTCAATCTGGAATGGCCGCAGGCATGACCGCCATGAAGCGCTGACCAGGATAACGGAGGATTCCCCTTGATAAAATTCAGGATTCCGGACCTGCCCGAAACCTTTGTTGAAACCGTGTGCGAAAAAACCTATGTGGCCACCTACAGCAGTCCGGAGTGGACAGATATCCCCCTTACCGATGAGTATCAGGTGACCTTTCACCGCGTGGGATTTCACATCCTGAGTGCCTACCCAAAGGGAAAAATTTCATTTGAAGGGACAAAGGCCCTGTTTGAGGTCTATGACCGTTTCCTTAAGGCCAGCGGTCTTGCCGCCCGCCCCTATGTCGAGATCGCCGATTACAGCCGGATCACAAATCTGCCCTCCAAAAAAACCCGCATTGAAGTGGCGGACCAGCTTCTTAAAAAATCCCGGGATTCCCAACTCATAGGCCACTTTGTCTACAATGTGCCCAAACACATCCAATGGATCTACAATATCGGTATCCGCCTCAGACAGCCCGGCATCCCCATGATGGCCCTGGAAACCTACGATGAAGCGATCAGCCGCGCCCTCACCATCCACACCGGTCAAAAAGCGCCCAAAGGATTTTTCCGGCGGATCGGAGAAAAACTGATGCCGCCAAAGGGCAAGCCGTCAAAATATACCCAGGAGATTCTGGACTATATCGGCAGTATCAACTGGGATGCCAGGGGAATACAGGAAAAGGAGATACCCGACTCCCATCCCATGAAATCCGTATTCAACGCCATCGCCATCCTCAAGGCAGATTATGACCATACCGCCCATGAACGGGAGATGATCCAGAAAAAATATAAACGGCTGTTTAACCGTATTGCAGATCCGATCCTGGTTGTCTCACAGGAGACCCACAGGATCCTGGACTGGAACCGGGCTTTTCTCACGGTATACGGCTTCAGCCCTGACGAACTGCTTACCATGACCCCCGGGGATCTCCATCCTGAATATGAACGCAAACGGATTAAGGAAAATATAGACAAGGGAGAAGCCAATAGGTACACCCATATTACGAAATCAGGCAAGGTCATTGAGGTGGAGGTCAGGACCGATGAGACAGATTACCAGGGACAGCCCGCTTATATAAGCAATATCAGGGACATCACCGATCAAAACCGCCTGGAAGCCGAGTTGCGGGAGCACAGGGACAGGCTGGAAACCCTGGTGAAAAAGCGTACCCTTGACCTGGAAATAGAGGTGGCAGAGCGAAAACAGACTGAAGTCAAATTCAAGACCCTGTTTGAAGCAAACGCAGATGCGGTCCTGCTGCTGGATAAAACCGGAATCATCGACTGCAACCGGGCTGCCCTGGATCTCTTTGGCTGTGAAACCAAAGAAATGCTTCTCAGCATACGCCCCGAAGATATCTCACCCAGGTTCCAGGAAAACGGGCAGCCCTCTGAACAGATGGTCATGGAATCACTGGCAAAAGCCTTTAAAAGGGGAAGCAACCAGTTTGAATGGATTCACAGGAATCTCAAAACCGGATTATCTTTTCCGGCGGATGTTCTGCTCAACCATATGACCCTGAACGGCAAGGATGTGCTCCAGGCTGTTGTAAGGGACATTACCCAGAGAAGGGAGGCCGAAGAGGCACTTCGCCGGAGCGAGGAAAAATACCGGGGTATGATCGAAAACATGCAGGATGTATTTTTTCGAACCGACATGGACAAAAAACTGACCATGATCAGCTCATCCGGTTTACGGCTCACAGGATACGATACCGAAGAGCAGGTTCTGGGAAAGGATATCGGAGAACTCTTTTTTAAAAACAGCCCGGCCTTTTCAGGTTTCATGGCAGCCATGGCCGCAAAGGGGCAGGTGAGTAATTTTGAACTGACCCTCTCCACCCGTGATAATGAGGCCATACCGGTATTATCAAGCAGTAAATATTTTACCGATGCCATGGACACACCCATGGGCATCGAGGGGACCATTACCAACATCCGGGAGCAAAAAGAGGCAGAAGAGGCCCTGCGGCTGGCCAAGCAGCATGCAGAATCGGCAGCCAATACAAAGAGTGAATTCCTGGCCAACATGAGCCATGAAATCAGAACCCCGATGAATGCCATCCTCGGCATGGGGGAACTGGTTCTGGAAACCGAGCTGAACGATTACCAGACCAACCTGGTCACCACCATTAACAACGAGGCCTCCTCTCTTCTGGGGATCATCAACTCCATCCTGGATTTTTCAAAGGTGGAGGCCGGCCGGCTGGAACTGGAGAATACCCCCTTTAATCTCAGGGTTCTGTTTGAGGACCTGGCAGCCAGCTTTGCCATCACCGCCCATAAAAAAGGGCTTGAATTTATTTCGTTTCTCCCCCCGGATACCCCAGAGGCACTGACAGGGGACCCCGGCCGGCTCCGCCAGGTCCTGGTCAACCTGATCGGCAATGCCATAAAATTCACCCAAACAGGAGAGGTCTTTATCTGGGCGGATATTATTGACCGGAAGGAGAACCAGGTGTGGCTGCGCTTTAATGTCAGGGACACCGGTATCGGTATCCCCCCAAAAAAGCAGGCCTATATCTTTGAAAGCTTTGCCCAGGCAGACGGTTCCACAACCCGGAAATACGGTGGCACAGGTCTTGGCACCACCATATCCAAACAGCTGATCAAGATCATGGGCGGGGATATCGGCCTGGACAGCACCCCCGGGAAAGGATCGGTTTTCTGGTTTACCCTGCCCCTGAAACCGGATCGGGAAAACCGGGATGCGTCTGCCCTCCGGGCGTCCCCCGGACTTCTGGCAGGCAAAAAGATTCTGGTGGTCGGTTCAAACCGGAACACGCGGTTTGTCTTTTCTTCCCATCTCAGGGCCTGGGGATGCCTGCCCCGGGAAGCTGAAACAGCCATGGATGCCATTGCCATCTTAAAAGAGGAAACCGGCTTTCATCTGGTACTGACAGATATCCACATGCCCGGCCTCAACGGATTTGAAATGGTCAGGCAGGTCAGGGCGATTCCCGCTCTTGCCAACCTGCCGGTTATCCTGCTTACCTCAATCGGAAAAATCGGGGATAACCGGAGGTGCCGGGATCTTGATATCCAGGGCTACCTGATCAAACCCATTAAGCAGCAGGCTCTGAAAACAGCCATTACAGCAGTGCTGACTGCCTCTAAAACAACATCCTCTCCCCCGGTGACCCGGCACAGCATATCGGATATCCGCCGGAAAAAAATTCAGATCCTCCTGGCTGAAGATTATCCCGCCAACCAGCAGGTGGCAATCAGACACCTCATGAGCCGGGGTTACCAGGTCAGCCTGGCCAAAAACGGGCAGCAGGCACTGGACCTTTTCAAGGCCAAACTATTCAACCTGGTTCTCATGGATATCCAGATGCCCATCATGGACGGATATGAAGCCACCCGCCGTATACGGGCCTTTGAAAAACGGGCAAAGGAGGCCTGGGCAAGGGCCAATCCGGACAGGGCACACCTGTTTAAACGAACCCCCATCATTGCCATGACTGCCCATGCCATCAAAGGCTACAGGGAAAAATGCCTGGCCGAGGATATGGACGATTTCATGACCAAGCCGCTGAAAAAAGCCCCCTTCCTGGAAATGATCGCATCCTATGTTGATAACCCGGAAGATCCCAAACCGTGCCCGTCTTCCGAAACCGGGGCAGTCCCCCCGGCCGAAGCGGCATCGCCTCCGCCGGAAAATGAAGAAGAGCAGTTTGGTGAAGGCGCTCCTCTTGATTATAAAACCGTTCTGGATGAATTTGACAATGATAAACCATTTTTCACGGATGTGCTCAAAGAATTTCTCTCCACAATGACCGGCCAGTTCCCGGTCATGGAAAATGCAGTAGCGGAGCAGGATTTTGAAATCCTCAGGGAAAATGCCCATGCCATTAAGGGCGGTGCTGCCAATCTTCTGGCCCAGGATTTATCCAGCGCTGCCTCGGCGATGGAAGAGATGAGTAAAACCAAGAATAAGGAAGGGCTCCGTTCCGCCTTGGATCAGATCCTGTTTGAATTTGCCAGGCTTAAGGAATTCTCCAGGGAAATATAAACACCGGCAAAATCCGGTTCGAATTCATTTAAAGCTATTTTAATTTTATATCAAATACTTAAAATAAAAAAATCAATAATACGCTTCTGACATTTCTCTTTTTTTTAGGAATTTTTTTCTAACACTTTACTTTTTTTTCCAATTCTGCCAAATAGTAAGCAACAAGGGAACGGATGCCTGTTGACCGAAATGGATTTTGCTGACCTTACTGCATTTAAAGTGTGAGGCGAAAATGACGAAATTGCAAAAGAACAGGGCCCCCCGTGTTCAGAAAAAGATCAAGGCGGTGCTTGACAACGGCACAGGTGTTGTTGAAAACATCTCCACCTCCGGCGGTTTCCTCAGGCTTGACGGTGATATCCCCACATCCCGGTTTCAGCTTGAATTAAAAATCTCTGAATTTAAAACCATAAAAATGGCCTGCGATCCTCAATGGCAGAATTGTAACGGGGTGGGGTTTAAAGTACTGGAAGTCCAGGAGGCCAAGGAGAACCTGTTTAACCGTTACGTTGAAAAACAGCTCCAGGCCCTGAGTGTCTATGGTGAGGACCGGGTGTTCCGCACCGAAATCATGGTGACCCTGAAAAACACCAATGTATTCGGCAATGTCTACTTTTCCAACTTCATCGAATACCAGGGGGTGGTCCGGGAAAAGTTTCTTCTGGCCAATGTACCCGATCTCCACGACCTGATGGCCAGCCAGAGTATCCGCCTGGTAACGGTGGATACCTACAACCGGTTCATTTCCAATGCCTATTTCGGAGACACCCTGGTGGTGGAGCTGACCACCTCGGATATCAAGGCGGCCACCTGCCAGCTGAACATCAGTTTCAAAAACAAAGCCACCGGCCAGCTGCTGGGAGAGGGATACCAGCGGTTCTGTGTGGTCAGTGCAAAGGGCAGAGTGATCCGGATACCGGAAAATTTCCTGGGCCCCCTGAATTTTTACCATGAAATAAAGGAGTAGGCCATGCCCTATCTCAGTGCGCTTCTGCCGCTGCTTGCCGGTGTTATTTCCTTCGGGCTTGGGATTACCGCCTTTTATCTGTCAAAAAACGGTATACGGAAAAACTTTTTAAAGCTCTGTACAGTGACGGTCCACTGGCAGCTGTCCTGGGTATTTCTCTTCCTGTGCACGGATTCGGGCTATGCGGACATTATCTGTAAAATAGGGTATTCAGGCATCATCTTTCTTCCTGTCATCTGCTATGAAACCATCTGCATGTACCTGAAAAAAGTGCCCGGGGAAGTCCCGGTGTTTTACGGACTTAACCTGGGGTTCCTGGCCTGCCTGTGGACAACGGATCTTTTTATCCTGGGGCCCCACAAGTACTGGTTCGGATTCTACCCCGAGGCCGGGGTGCTTCACCGGCTGTACCTGGTGACTGTTGTCTACCTTCTCGGCCGGGTTATCCGGGCACTGATACGGGTCTACCGGGACGAGACCGAACCGGTGAGAAAAACCCGGATCAAATACTTTTTACTCTCCACCATGGTCTTCTCCCTGTCAGGGGTGGATTACCTTCTTAATTATCCGGGACTTGTAAAGTCCCTGGGAATGGATCTTTATCCCTTTGGGGGCTTTTTCATCTCCTTTGCCATATTCATCTTCATCCTCTGCCATTTTATCGTTCTGAACATGACCCTGGAAAAACGGGTAAACAGGAAAACCCGCCAGTTAAGCCAGTCTGTCAAGGATCTGGAAAAAGCAGCCAGCGTA
The DNA here is from genome assembly GCA_022361395.1 of Desulfobacterales bacterium. Taxonomy (GTDB): domain Bacteria; phylum Desulfobacterota; class Desulfobacteria; order Desulfobacterales; family Desulfobacteraceae; genus Desulfobacter. Next base: position 27,506 of record JAKSAX010000609.1, read on the forward strand.
AAAAAGAACTTTATTGCCAATATCACCCATGAGCTGCGTACCCCGCTGACCCTGATCCGGGGATGGACCGATTTCATGGGGGACGGGGAAGCCGGGGTTGTTCCGGAGAATCTCACCCCTGTGATCGATAAAATCAAGGTGCAGACCCTCTCCCTCACCCACAAGATCAACGAGCTGCTCAAAGTCTCAAAATTTGATGCCGGCATGGATACCCTGGCCCTGACCCGGATCAATATAGATACCTGTATCTTCCAGATCGTCTCAAGTTTCAGGGGGCTGATCGAAGCCAACCATGTGGACCTGAACTATTACTCCTCCGCACCTATTCCGCCCCTGTACATAGACCGGGAAAAATTAAAGGACATACTCAACAATCTGATCAGGAATGCATACAAGTTCACTGAGCAGGGAGAAATATCCGTGACCCTGTCCACTGATGGTAATAACATAGTCATCGAGGTCAGGGATACAGGTGTGGGCATGTCCCCTGAGGTGATGGAGACCATTTTCAACCGGTTCCAGCAGGGAGACAATTCCAAAACCCGTACATATGAAGGGGCCGGCCTGGGTCTTGCCATTGTTAAAGAATCCGTGGAACGGATGTACGGCCACATCGAGGTAAACGCCAGGGAAAACCAGTGGACCTGCTTTACCCTGACCCTGCCCGCTGACCTTGAAAAAAAGGAACCGGAATCCGTTGTTGAACGGCGGAAGAATGACCGCAGGAAAACTGATAAACCCTTTCTGCACCGGGAAAGGCGGAAAAGAGACCGGCGTGCAAAGGACCTTGCCCAGATAGATGCCAGCGATCTTATCCAGATCAACCTCATGGACTGTAATAAAGATGTTTCAGGCCAGGTCAGGAAGATTGAGGCAAAAAAGCCCGAAGGCACGATTGTTATTGCCGAGGACAATCCCGGCATCCTGGATCTTCTGGCATCTGCCCTTAAAAATTATACCCTATACCTTGCCGGCAACGGGGAGCTGGCCTGGGAAACCATCACTCAGGTCAGGCCAGATCTCGTCATTTCCGATATCATGATGCCGAAGATGGACGGATTCACCCTGCTGAAAAAGATCCGTTCCGGAAGCCAAACCACCGGTACGCCGGTAATTATTATCACCTCATTGTCGGAACGGAACGACCGTATTAAAAGCCTGCAGTCAGGTGCGGATGACTTCCTGACCAAACCCTTTCATCACCTGGAACTCCAGGCCCGTGTGAAAAATGTAATCTCCCTGCAAACCCTGGAACGGGAACAGACCAAGAGGGAACAGCTGGAAGTATTTCTCATGGTGCTTGCCTCCACCATAGAGTCAAAGGACACCTATACCGGCGGCCATGTGGAGCGCGTGGCCAATTATGCAAGGGATCTTGCCGGGCGGCTGGGTCTGCCACCGGCCCGGGTAAATGATATATACACGGGGGCAACGGTTCATGATGTGGGAAAAATCGGAATCCGTGACGAGGTGCTGAACAAACCCGGACGCCTGTCAGATAAGGAGCTGCTTCATATCAGAAAGCACCCGGTCATCGGGAAAAATATCCTGTCCAAACTTAAGATTGCCCCCATTGCCGTTAACATTGCCTATTGCCACCACGAACGCTGGGACGGCAGCGGCTACCCCAACGGCACCCGGGGAAAGGCCATCCCCCTGGAGGCCAGGATTGCCACCATTGCAGACTGCTGGGACGCCATCACCTCAAACCGCCCCTATCGCAAGGCCATGCCATTGTCCAGGGCCGTCAAAATCATGATCTCGGAACGCGGCAAATCCCTGGATCCGGATCTACTGGACCTGTTTATGGATCCCGGGGAAGCCATTTTTCTCAATTATTTACCCCAATCCCTGAAAGAAGAGTATAAAACAAGTGAAAACTCCGGAGCCAGGCAGCGGGCCTCCTGAAACAGGTAACACCGGTGTCAGTATTCAAATGTGCAGCTGCGGTCCCTGCCCTGGTCTTTGTCCTTATATAAGGCGCTGTCAGCCGCCTCAATCAATGTGTCGACCCTTGAACCGGCCCTTGGCTGGGCCACCCCGATGGAAATTGTCACGGA
>JAKSAX010000291.1 GCA_022361395.1 Desulfobacterales bacterium
CCGTGATCAGGCCAACCCCTCCAGCCTGCGGTCAATACCCTTTTCAAGCCGCAGTATATCATTTTCCGGCACATCGTATTTTAGAAACATATCCTTCCACCCGGCCATGGATTGCAATACCTCATCAATTACCCTGTCCGGATGCGGCACTCTATACAATGTTCCTATTCTTTACAGGATTTTCCTGCCGGGCGGCAATGTGCCGGCTCCCTGGGGAAAGGAGAGCCGGTGCTCCCTGTTTTCATGGATATCCGGCAGAAGATCATAGGCAGGGGACAGGAAAAAACCTTCCCCGTTGTGCAGTAAACTGAAATTTTTAAGGTGATCATCTGTATTGCCTATGGCTGAATTAAATACCATTTGGCGATAAATACGTTTTGTGTTTTCCTCCGGCCGGGCACTGTGTTGCCGCAGTACCGAAAACATATCTGAATATGAGAGATGATAATATCCGTCAGCTCCGAGCAGGGTCTGCATGCTGATCATATGGTTTCGCCCGCCCAGGGCTGAAATATCAAAACGGCGGATCAGAAGGATTTTTCTTTTTCCTGCATTTTGAAGTGTAAAATCCGGTACCGGGATGCCGGCATACCGGGCAAGGTGGAGTGTGGCAGCTTCAATCTGTTCAACATGATAGTGGTCGTTTAATTTTGGAAACTTTGCGATCCATAGGGTCCCGGTGTTGTCTTTTACCAGGGCCTTAGGCCGTGCGCCCCCGGGAGAACTGCCGCAGGAAAACAATAGCCTGAGGCGATCGTCATCCACAGGCAGGCCTGCATCATATTTCATGGCAGCTTCCGTGATGGTTTCCAGATCCTGCAGGCCGGCAGACGTGTCTTCTTCCGGTATGGGGTTACCGGAACTGAATGACAATGCCCCGAGCCCGTTTGCCCCTATGGCTTTGAGCAGCCCGGGTATGGTTTGTTCTGCTCGGGACAAGTTTGCTTTTTTGGCCAATAAGGCCCTGCCCCAGTCATCAGGCAGGGCATCCTCAAACACACCATGGATGCCTCCGGGACGTTCTGCATAATATTCTCCGGGACCCAGCGGAAGGTGTTCCGGGTCCAGGGCAAAGGCTTTGGGGTGCTCAAGATAATCTTTGGTATAGCGGAATGACCCCTCAATTCTTCCTCTTGCATCAGGGGCTGTTGTAAATATTTCCCCGCATAGTATTGTCCGGCCGTCAGGAAAGCGTAAGTTTACATCAAGTTTGAGCATCTATGATTTCCTTTTACTGGCCCTTTGCCGGGTACCGGTCTTTTGATATGATGCGTACCGGTCTGCCAAAGATTTTTTCGGTGCTAAAAGTACCTCAATATCCTCAAGCCTGCCCAAAATTCCCATAGCCCTGACCCAGGTACCTATGGCAACCTGAGGGCTTCCTTTCTCCATTTTCTGAAGGGTGGGTATGGAGATGCCGATTCTGAATGCAAAATCCTTTTGAGAATCATCCCGTTCCAGCCTGGCTTGTTTCAGCCGCTGGCCCAGATTGACCAATATTTTTTCTTCTTTTTTAAACATGGTAAAATCTCAATATAATAGAAATAATTGTTTATTTTATATCACTTGATATGACTTAATGTAAATAATATTTTATATTATGTGAGATAGACCGAAGACGGAGATGATGCAACCGCCTGAACCGAATGGGCAGCAAAGGCGATTGGTTGCCAATATCCGGAGCACAGATTCGGACTATGTTTTTCACAGCTTTAAACTATTCAAAGAAAAAAATTGCGTGATCCTTTAACTCTGGATAAAATAAAAGTTGGTTTTATATGAATTACCGGGAGACTCCTGATGAGTGTTGTAGATAAAGGGCTTATCAAAATGCTGTTGAAAATGACGCCTGAGGAGCGGCTGGACTATAATATCCGAACCATAAAAACAGTATTGGAACTGAGAGATGGTGTCAAAAAAGCAAATACCCCTGGACCTGGAAAAGCTGATAGAAAACCTCAGCAAATCAGGTATTAAATATATCCTTATCGGTGGTATGGCCGCCATTGCCCATGGCGCGCCGGTTTTCACATTTGACCTTGATATCGTCCATGAACGAAGTGATGAAAACCTGAAAAAAATAAAAGATCTCCTGATTTCCCTGGATGCCTGCCAGCGAAGACCGGATGATATGAAATTAACGCCTGATTTTGAGGCATTAAAAGGAACCGGACATATCCTGCTTTCCACCCGGTTCGGCCCGATGGATATCCTCGGGGCCATTGAAAAAGGTTTTGGTTATGATGATCTCATAAACCATGTCATTGAAATTGAGTTCCACGGCTTTAACATTCATGTTCTGGACCTGGAAACCCTCATAGAGTTGAAAAAGGAGTCCACCCGTCCCGAAGACCGTCACCGGCTGAGTATCCTGGAAGATACGCTGAAGCAGATCAAGCAAGGGGATTAAGCTTACCGGACATTCTCTCTTATTTATATATGTCAATCAGGAAAACCCTTAGTTTTTTTGAATTTTTTCGCAATTAATTGATAATGTGAGGAAAATTTTTAAGAAAAAAACGCTTTTTTATAATTACCTTGATTCAGACCCTGGATCCGGCATTTACACAGGTTGGGAATACTGGTATCAATCCGGGAAATACTTCTTAAATTAACTTCGGCAGGCAGCGGAGGTGGCGCCCTGAAAGAGACCCAAATTATGGTTCCAATGGATAAAGGGGGGCGGATCGCCCTGTACCGGCTGGACCAGCCTGATTCAAAGGGGTGTCCCCTGATTATCACCCACGGCACCATATCCAATGCAGACACGGTCCGGGGGCTGGGATGCTATCTTGCAGAATCGGGTTTTGACTGCTGGCTCCTGGAGTGGGGCGGCCATGGGGATGCCTGTGCCTCCGGCAGGCATCAGGACTTTGAATACCCGGCTTTTAATGATCTGCCCGCTGCCCTGGGCAGGGTTCTTGAGGCCACGGGAAAAGGCCGGGTTTACTGGGTATCCCACAGCGGAGGCGGTCATCTCCCGCTGATGTACCTTGCCCGTTACCCGGAGCTTCAGGAGAAATTTGTCGGGATTGTGGCCATGGGGGCCCAGGCCACGGATGCTGCACAGGGGCTGAAGTATAAGGCCAGGGCCCTGGCGCTGAGATGGGTGACCAGTTTGCTTGGCCGGACACCGAAACAAATGGTTTCAGTGGGAACGGAGGGGGAGCCCACCCGACTTCTGGCCCAGTGGTCTGACTGGAACCTGTCCCGGAGATGGACCGGGAAAGACGGGTTTGACTATATGGCTGCCCTGGCCGCGGTGACAATTCCTGTATTCATGCTGGCGGGCAGCCGGGATGATATTGCTCCTGTATCCGGATGCCGGAAATTCTACGATAATCTGGGCAGTAGGGATAAATCCTTTGTAACCTGTTCTGTTTCACACGGGTTCAGGAAGGACTATACCCATGGCCAGCTGATCCGGGGACGGGCGGCCAGGGCGGAAATCTATCCCAGGATAACTGCCTGGCTGGAGGAAAGAAACCGGGAGTAACAAGGGCAGCTGAAGGCAGCGCAAAGTGTGTGACCTGATGTTTTCACTTTTTTGAGATCTTCTTGACTTTCAATTCATCGCTTCGTATGAATATGCCTGTTTTATAAAAAATAAATGCAATTCATTTTATGCGGGGGATTTATGGAGATGTTGAAAACACTCAGGGGAAAGCTGATGGCGGGATTTCTTGTAATCGCTTCAATTACTGCCATTGTCAGCCTTATCAGTTATTCAGGAATGAAAAACCTGGAGCAAAAATTTAAAACAGTGATTGAATCCGCCCCGCTTATTGAATCCGCCATAAACATGAAACTGATTCTGAGCCGGGATATCATGATGGTGATGAAGCTGATGGCAGCGCTGGATACGGATGAGCTGGATGCCATCTGGAAGGATCACGACGCCAATATAAAGAAGTTCAACCTGTTTAAACAGGCCATCCTTTCCGGCGGTACCCTGAATGGAAAAACCATAGTACCGGCAAAGGACAAGGCCCTTCTGGAGGTGGTGAAGCAGTCCGGAACCGCCTATGAAAAAGAGTTCCTGCCCAAATTTAAAATCGCCTATGAGCAGATGCACAGCCAGCTCTCTGCCGAACCCTATGATTACGATCTTTTAGATACCATAGATGAAACCACCATAGAAAAGGGAAACGGACTGACAGCCAGGCTGGACAAGGCCATTGAAAGTATTCAGGCGCTTATCGTTGCTGCGGAATCAGAGGTCAGGAAGGAAAAGAGCCGGGCGGAAACCCTGATCTGGTCCGCCACCCTTGCAGGGATTGCCGTGGCTGTATTGCTTGGCCTTTTTATCTCCGGAAAGATTGCAGGCCCCATTAAACAGGCCGATGACTTCATCCAGGCGGTGGCCAAAGGTGATTTCACCCATTCCCTTAAGATCGTCCGGAACGATGAGATCGGGTCCATGGTTGGAGCGATTAATGAAATGGTTGAGAAACTGGCCCAGGTCTTCAGGGAGATCACCACAGGGGTAGCTACCCTGAACCAGACCTCTTCCGGGCTTTCTAAAGTCTCGGGCGACCTTGAGGCCGGTGCCGGGGAGATGTCGGACAGGTCCGGGGCAGTGGCAGATGCGGCCCGGGGAATGAGTGAGCGCCTTAACTCGGTGGCGGCCAGTTCCGAGCAATCCTCGTCCAACCTTGATATGGTCTCTGCAGCCATGGAAGAGATGAATACCACGGTGAACGAGATCGCCAAAAACACGGGGGATGCCAAGGCCATTACAGAGTCAGCCGTGACCACGGCCCGGCACGCCTCCTTAAAGGTAAATGAACTGGGGGACGATGCCAGGGAGATCGGGGAAGTCACAGAGGTGATATCGGAGATTTCCGGCCAGACCAACCTTCTGGCCCTGAATGCCACCATTGAAGCGGCAAGGGCCGGTGAAGCCGGTAAGGGGTTTGCCGTTGTGGCCAATGAGATCAAGGACCTGGCAGACCAGACTGCCCGGGCTGCCCAGGATATCAGCCGGAAGATTTCCAAAATTCAGCAGTCCTCAAGGGGCACTGTGGACGAAATCGGCCAGATCTCAACCGTGATCAACGAGGTGGACGGTATTGTATCCTCCATTTCCACTGCCATTGAAGAACAGTCCATTACCGCCAGGGAGATTTCCAACAATATTGCCCAAGCCGCTCAGGGCATCCACGAAACCAATGCCAATATCGGCGAGTCCTCCCAGGCCTCATCCGGTATTGCCGGGGACATTGCCAGTGTAAACACCAATGCCATGGCTGTGAATGACAGTACCCGGGAGGTGAACGACAGTGTGGGGAAACTCCGGGATTTTGCCCGGAGCCTGAAAGATATTCTGGGCAGGTTCAAGGTTTAAAACCCCGGCTCCGGTACTATCCCGGCCCCGGGAACAGGGCCGGGATGATTTGCCCGGTTCTGGGAGTTATTATTTTCCGGTGAATTCCGGTTTCCGTTTTTCCATGAAGGCGGTGACCGCTTCCATTAGATCGTGGGACGGGATGATATTGGCACTCATGGAGGCCACATAGCTGAGACCCTCATCCACGCTTTTACCCACTCCGTAATTAAGCACATCCTTTGAGGCCTGTACCGCCAGGGGGGAGTTGGCCGCAATCTCTTCCGCAAGGGCCTGGGCCCCTTCAAACAGGGCCTCCCTGGTGTCAAACACCTCATTGACCAGGAGGATCTCCCTGGCACGTTCCGCTGTTATGGTTTTGGCGGAATAGGCCAGTTCCCTGGCATGGCCCTGCCCCACAATCAGGGGGATGCGCTGGAGTACGCCAACATCCGCCACAAATCCCACGGCCGCCTCCTTAAGGCAGAATGCGGCATCTGCCGAGCAGAGCCTGATATCACAGGCCGTTGCCATATCCAGGCCGGCGCCGATGCAATGGCCGTGGATTGCCGCAATCACAGGCTTTTTACACCATTCAATACAGCTCATGGCATCCTGAAGTTTTTTGATTTTGGGCAGGAGCCGCCATTTAACGCCGCCCTTCTGTTCCTGGTCCATCAGTTCCGGAAGATCGGGCATCATGCCCACAAGGTCGATTCCGGCTGAAAAGCAGGGCCCTTCCCCTGCCATGACAACCACCCGGATCTCATCATCATTGTCAAGGTCCTCAAATATTTCAACAGACTCTTTCCACGCCGGCGGGTTCATGGCATTTTTTTTCTCCGGACGGTTCAGGTATACCCAGGCCA
>JAKSAX010000201.1 GCA_022361395.1 Desulfobacterales bacterium
GGTCTCTATCTGAGAGTTTTTTGGTGAAGGTGTCATGTTAAACCCTTTATTTTCAAATTTTTGTTTTTCAGGTGAATGATGATTAATCACCGGCCGGGGGCCGACAGAAGAAGGTGCGCGTTGTAAGGATTTCTCCTGCGCTGACGATGTCTGCTGCCCGTTTGATCCGGTGGCCGGGCCCGGTTCCACAGCCGGGGTAGGCTGGTTTGTGTTATTTTTCTCCGCCTGGCGTTTTGGAATTTTTTTGGATGCCGGTTTGGGGTTCGCACCGGTGAGCATCAGTTTCATCTTTTTGAGTGAGGGGGCGGATACCGGATCTTCCCAATGTCTTAAATCAACGTGAAATCCCTCTGCTGTAATGGCACACAGGCCGGCTGCCAGGTCATAAATCCCTGATGCATTGCCTGATGAGGCGTCAAGGGTACAGGTCCGGATGGGTTTGTCATTTAAAATCGATTTGACCAACCCGGTAAGCACAGCTTTTGGGCCCACCTCAACAAAGGTGGACACCCCTTTTTTGTGCATGGTTTCGATGTTGTCAATAAAATTGACCGGATGCATCAGCTGGTTGCCGAGAATGCTTTTTATCTCTTTTTCCTTTTGAGGGTACAAGTTGCCTGTTGTATTGGAAAGGACCCCGATGCCGGTTGGTGAGATGCGCTTTTTGGCCACACAGGCGGCGAACGGTGCGGCAGCCTTTTCCACCAGTTGGCTGTGGAATGCTGCTGCAACGGGCAGCTTGACCGCTCTTAGTTTTTTCTTTTTACAAAGCGTCAGTGCCTTGTTTATCTCTTTGGTGGCACCTGACAATACACCCTGGCCATGACTGTTTTTATTGGCCAGTACAAGGTCAAAGCCTTCTTCATCTAACAGGTCTTGAATCTTTTCAAGAGGTGCCTGGACGGCCAGCATGCTGCCGGGATCTTTGCTTTGCCTGCCTGCCTTTGCCATGTGAAGGCCTCTGTCTGCTGCGAGCGTCAGAAAGGTGGCTTTATCCATCCACCCTGCGGCATAAAGCGCTGACAGTTCACCAAAGCTGTGGCCGCAGGTGTAATCCGGTTTGACCCCGAACCGTCTGAGGATTTCCGTCATAGCCAGTGAGGTGACCCCGATGGCCGGCTGGGCGATCCGGGTCTGGCGAAGGGCCTCTTCAGAAATCGTTCTCTTTTGGACATGTTCGGGCAGGGGATAGATATAATCTGACAGTGCAGACTCATTTTCTCCGGATTTACTCAGGGTTGCATTTGCTGAACCCAGGGCATCCATGGCCTCCGGAAATGTGGATACAAGATCCCTGGCCATACCGGTGTACTGGCTTCCCTGGCCGGGGAAAACAAAGCCCAGCTTACCTGATGGCCTGTCTTGGCCGAAAAATACAGGTGCCTTTGAAACAGGTTTGCCTTTAATGGTTTTCTCAGCCTTTTTTATCAGGGCCGGAAAACCGTCCGGTGTTGACAGCCTCTCTTTTGTTATGAGGATCAGGAGCCTGAACCTGTCTTCGGGTGAATAGGTCTGCCTGGATTCAAAGGCCTGCCATGCAACAGCCTGGAAATATTCAGCCTGATCCTGTTGATCAAATGACGATACCTGATCCCGGACTGTTGACAGTTTTTCTCCAAGGGTTTTCCTGTCTCCGGCCGAGAGGGCTATAATCTGTACTGACCCATCCCAGGAGATATGGGATTTGCGGGGGGTGTATTCTTCAAGAACGGCATGGAAGTTGGAGCCGCCGAACCCAAAGGCAGATATGCCGGAACGTCTTGGGGAGGCCTCAGGGGATTTGGGTACCCAGGGTTTTGAATGTTGATTCAGATAAAATGCCGAATCATTTATTTCAAGCTCGGGATCCGGATGATCTGCCTTGAGTGTGGGCGGGAGCACCTTGTTGTGGAGCGCAAGGACCGTCTTGATTATACCTGCCGCCCCTGCCGCCGCCTTTGTATGCCCGATCATGGATTTTACCGAACCGATTGCCGTGGCGTTCCTGCGGCCTGAAGTGCCGTAGCAGTCTTTAAGTGCCGTAAATTCAACCTTGTCCCCGACACGGGTTCCCGTTCCGTGGGCCTCTACCAGTTCCACGCTTGACGGATCTATTCCCCCTTTTTGATAGGCTTCTTTCAGGGCTTTTACCTGGCCTTTGGCCTCAGGTGCATAAATGGCGGAGGTCTTTCCGTCGCTGGAGGTTCCAACCCCTTTGATGACGGCATATATTCTGTCATTGTCCCGCTCCGCATCTGACAGGCGTTTGAGGACCAGCATGCCGATGCCTTCACCAAGCACGGTGCCGTCGGCATCTTTGGAAAAGGGCTTGGCATCGCTGGTATGGGAGAGTACCCCGGTTTTGGAGAAACACATATGCATGAAAATATCGTTCAGGGTATCCACACCGCCGGTGACGGACATGTCGCACCGCCCGGCTTCAAGTTCCATAATGGCCGTATGGATGGCGGACAGGGAACTTGCACAGGCAGCATCGGAAACCGAGTTTGTGCCGGATAAATTCAGCCTGTTGGCAATCCTTCCTGCGACCACGTTGCCCAGAAGTCCCGGAAACGAGTTCTCCTGCCACTGGGCATATGAGGCATCCAGGCGCTCAAGAATCTCGTCTGTTTTTTCCTGACCGAGACCGGCATCTTCCATTGCTCTCTTCCACAGGGGATGGCCGAGCCGCGCTCCCAGGGGAATTACAAGTTCCTGGGTACCGGTGACACCTAAGATTACGTTAACCTTTGTATCCTGCAAAGAGGCGTGTCCGGCAGGATATCCCGCATCTGCCAATGCCATTGCCGCCACCTCCAGTCCGAGAAGCTGAGAGGTATCCGTGGCCTGGATATTGTTTGGCGGAATACCATAGCTCAGGGGATCAAATGCGATTTTCGGTATGAATCCGCCCCGGGTGCAATAGGTGTGGTCCGGCCGGGCCGGGTCAGCATCGTAATAATCTTTCAGCTGCCAATGTGACTCCCCGGGTATGGGTTTGATGGCATCGATTCCGTTGAACAGCAGATGCCAATACTCCTTAAGGTTGCGGGATTCCGGGAAAACACACCCCATGCCGATAACGGCAACAGGTTCACTGGTTTTATTTTTCGCTTTTCGTCTCATGGATGTAAACAGATTGTAAAGGTTAAAGTTACCCTCAGACTATAACGGGTCACCCCGGTGAAATCATCCGTTGGCACGGGAACTGACATTTCTTTTACATAGAGACTGTTTTTGTTCGAATTCCCTTATGGACCGCGCAAAAATAACTTCACCTAATGTGAACTGATTCTTACGCGGTCCCTTAGCCTCATTGTATTGCGGCCAGGATTTTTTCTTTTTCAATTGGGGTGAAATTTCCTGCATTGCCAGGCAGGGATATGCCCTGTGACCTTAAGAATGATGACCTGGTACAGATGCAGGCGCCTAAAAGCAGATTCAGGGCCACTGCAGCGGCAAGCCTGTTTTCATGGGACTCAAGAAAGGTGCCCCGGACCCATTGGTTGAACGCACCAATGGCCGGACCGCACCAGATCTGGTAATCCATCCGTCTTGCCGGGATCCCCTGGATAGCCCACCTGGAAGACTGGCCAAGATACGACCGAAACACCAATGCCATTTTGTGCTTGGGGTCCTGTTCGGCCCTGGCCACTTCTTTTTCATTTCCCCGGGCAAGAAAGAAATCCCGGGTAGACTGCCATGCCGCCTCGAAAGAGGTCAGAAGGAACTTGTCCTGGATCTCTTTTTTTGCGGTCTCACTGATCTGCTCAAAACTGTCGTTATTTTTGTAAAGTTGATAGAGTTTTTCCGCCCTGACGGCAAACAGGGTACCCCGCTTTAACACCTGCACCCTTGCGCCGATCTCAAACATGTCCGCTGCAGGGGCCATGGCCACATCTGCCTGTTCCGCCTGGCAGAGTAGCTTTCTGACCGGTTCGCAGATACCGGCTTCCACACAGGACTGGTTTACCGTTCCGGTGAGAATATAAGCTGCGCCCATTCCGAAAGCCGCAGCTGCGGATTCGGGGGTGGCTATACCGCCGCCCAGTCCCACGCACAGGGGCTCCGGATAGTTGTATTTTTCCATGAATTCGTTCTTTAAGGCGATCAAGGTGGGCAGCAGGGCAAGGGCCGGCCTGTTGTCTGTATGACCGCCTGAGTCAGCTTCTGCCGTCAGGTCCTGGGCCATGGGAATTTCCTGGGATAATTCCGCCTCTTCATCTGTGATCACTCCCGATTCAAGCAGCTGATTGATCAGTTTCACCGGCGGCGGTGCAAAAAACTGTCTGGCAATCTCAACTCTGGAGACCTTGGCTATCACCAGGTTCGGGGTGACGATTCTGCCGTCCCCGTCCCGGTGAATACCTTTGACCCGGTAGTAGACAAGGGCCGGGGTCATCCGCATAAAGGCGGCAGCCGAAATCAGGGTTATGCCGTATTTGAGGTAAAGTTCCACCGTTGCCATTTCAAGGCCGGGCTCGACTAAATTATGGATCAGGTTGAATCCGAACGGCTTGTCCCCAAGACTCTCCTTCAGGTCAATAATCGCAGCCTCTATACGATCAAGACTCAATCCGCCGGCCCCGAAAAAACCGACCATGCCGTTTTCCGCCATGGTCTTTACAAGATCGGCAGAAGAGATACCGTTGGCCATTGCGCCGGCCACATACGGATAGGTCAGCCCATGCCGTTTTTTAAATCCTTCGTCCCCCAGGGTCTGCGGGGTGAGCGCTGGCAGATAGGCCTGATTGGCGGCCAGGGGCAGGGACACTTCCGCGTCCTCAGAAATTTTAAATCCTTCACTGGTCTCTGTTACAAGAGCAGGTGCCGTGACACGGGCAATGGTCTTTTCTAAATCAGATTGAGATGTCATAAGTATTTTCTTTGATTGAAGGAGGCAGCAGGCACACGTGAAAGTATGTCTCTTTGCCTAAGTATTAAACTGAATAAACCAGATTTATCTTTTACCATAAAATTCAGCAGTTAATCAATCCTGTTTAATTCATTTTTTACAACCGCCGGGATCATTTCTCTCCGAAACCGGCGTCCGGCAACCCATGGCCGGATCATATTTCTTTTTTGCAAGGCTTAAATGCACCTGCATCTATGCGCTTTCCCGGAGCGGTAACAGGGACCGGGAAAACCGGTTCAGCATCTCTCCCGCGTTTTTCGCAGTTCAAACAGTTCTATGCTTAAGTTTCAGTTTCTCGGATGAAAGGCCTGGTGCATCCTTATCAGGTACTCTTTTGAGATATGGGTATA
>JAKSAX010000167.1 GCA_022361395.1 Desulfobacterales bacterium
AAAGCATTAAAAGAGATCAAATCCCAGGCAAACCGCATCGGTAAAATTACCAACCGGCTTTCTAAAATAACCCGGTACAAAACCATCTCATATCCCGGTGACACCACCATCGTTGATATCTGGCGATCCTCCAATTAATATTCGCGAAAAGAACTTGATTTAATAGGGCATTAGTGGAATAATGCGCCCGATTTATTGGAAAATACGACACGGGACAGCCAAAGAATGACAGAATCCGGGAACAGCCAAAACCAGCGCAGCTTGGAGGAAACCATAGCAGTCCTCTATGAAATTTCCAATGCGGTTTCCCATACCCGGAACCTCACGGAACTCTATGGGGTAATCCATAAATCGCTGAATAAAATTCTCCGGGTGGATAATTTTTTCATCGCCCTTCACGATGCAGACCGGGACACGATTTCATTTCCCTTTTATGTGAACGAAAAGAACGAAAATCCAAAAACGATTTTAAATTTCAGCAGCACACCCTCTTTTCTGGGCCAGGTCATCGCATCCAGGTCTCCCGGGATTTTTACCGGGAAAGAGAGGGGTGAAACGGCAGATAAGCCGGCGGGTAAACAGGGAGGGGACAAGGGGGCTGTCAGCAAGATATGGCTGGGAACCCCCCTGATTGTCAAGGACCGGGTTATCGGTGCCATGGCGATCCAGGACTACTCATCTGAAACCGCCTACCATCCCGGGGACCTGAGCCTGTTAAACTCCGTTTCCCAGCATGTGGCCCTGGCCATAGAAAGAAAAGAGGCTGAGACCCAGATAAGGGAACAGGGCCGGATTCTGGAAAAAATTCTGGAGTCTTCACCTGTGGGTATCGCCCTGGTGGAAAACCGGGTATTCAAGTGGGTGAATACCGAAATGGTCCGCATGTTCGGGTATGAGAGTAAAAAGGATTTCCAGGACCGGAGTGTGAAAATCATCTATGCGGCTGAAGAAGATTTTGAGTTTGCCGGTAAAACCATCTATGAAGGGCTGTCCACCAGGGGAAAGGCCGACTATGAAATGGATATGTGCAAAAAGGACAGGACCCGGTTTCCGGTGCATGTCCGCCTGAATTCAACAGACAGCAAAAATCCCATGGCATGGACAATCGGCACCTTTACGGATATCTCGGAAAGGCGGGCCGCTGAAAAGGAAACCTTTGAGCGGGAAAGGCTTCAGGGGGTTCTGGAGATGGCCGGGGCTGTCTGTCATGAAATCAACCAGCCGCTTCAGGCCATAATCGGATACTCAGAACTCCTGCAGATGGACCCGGAGGCCGCAGCCTCCGGAAATAGCGTGAAATCCATAAAATCCCAGGCCAGCCGGCTTGGAAAAATCACCACAACCCTGGCCAATATAACCCAGTATAAGACAGTTGAGTATCCGGGAAATACGAAAATCGTAGATATCTGGGGAGCAGGCAGTTCCGAACTTTCAGGAAAAGGATAGGGCGGGCTTTGCTTCTCTTCGGGCAGTCAAACCGGAGTCAGTAAAATTTATACGGCAAGTTTTCCGGAAGGTTCGCTCTCTGAGCCTGCGTCTTCTTCGGTATTCGGGGACGGTTCCGGGTTCTGTTCCAGAGCCAGTGTGTCCAGATGGTTTTCCACATAGGCTCTCAGGTTTCTGTCCGGGTCCAGATGATCTGAATAATAGTTAAGCACCCACCACAGGAGGTTGAGTTTGTCTTTATCCGTCTGCCACCAGGATACAGATTCTCTGATTGCATCCGGGGTGCTGCCCTCGGAGTTGATTTTTAAATAAAAATCATGGCACATGGAACGGGTCACAGGTGTCAATCCCAATGTGCTGACAGTCATTCGGTTTATCACACCAGCCTCCTTAAGCTTACAGAAGATAATGAATGTTTATTCACTACATGAAACAATGGGTAATGTAAACCCTATTTCCATCCGTATTCCCGTTCCACCTTTGATATCCTGATCTTGTAACCCGAGTACCAGTCCTCTTTTCCTTTTTTCTGGGCGATCCTGTGGTCGGCATTGGCTTTCCAATCCTGAATCGCTTTGAGATCAGACCAGTAGGAGACGGTTATTCCCAGCCCGTCCCTGGCAGATTCAACCCCTAAAAATCCGGGCTGTTCTTTGGCCAGGGCAACCATTTCTTCGGCTGTTTTTTTATAGCCCTCATTCCCGTTGGTGCGGACAGAGGTGAAAATTACGGCATAATAGGGCGGTTCCGGTGTCTCGGCAATGGGAGATACC
Organism: Desulfobacterales bacterium; assembly: GCA_022361395.1. Classification (GTDB taxonomy): domain Bacteria; phylum Desulfobacterota; class Desulfobacteria; order Desulfobacterales; family Desulfobacteraceae; genus Desulfobacter. Next base: position 2,220 of record JAKSAX010000167.1, read on the forward strand.
GGGGGCGGGTCCGGCTTATCCTTATCCCGGGTCCTGATGATCTTATGCCCTGCGGCAGACAAAACCGCAGTTGCATCGGCCAGCGCCTGGGTTTTAACCAGAATATAATCCGTATTATAGGTGGAAACAGCAAAAATACTGACCCCTGCCCTGGCAAGGCATCCTGACAGTTCCGCCAGAATACCTGTCAATGAAAACTCCAGAACCCCCTGAACCTTTAGGCAGGACCACCCGCTTTCCGACTGGTCTGCCGGAACGATCAATGCGGATTCACAGACCACGGACAATTCGTCATCTGTCCGGGTCACGGAATAAAAACTGCTGTCGGAAACAGTATCCGGGATATCCTTGTTCTTATCCAGCCTGTGAATGGTGTACCTGCCTTGCATGATGACGAGTTCCAAAGGTTTCATCTCGGATTTATTCCTTGTCTTTGTATGGTTTGAACACCCTGGCCTCCGGCGTCACTCCGGGATGTTTCAAGTCAATCGTATCTCCGGGAAAGTCCACCAGATTCCCTTTAGGAAATCCGGAAGCCGGTATGGCTGTCCGGCGGTTCCCCGGTAAAAAACCAAAGTGAACAGATTTTAAAGAGTAAACCAAAATTTCAAGGTTTGGCAAGGTTTTTATTCCGGGCGGGAATTATGGTTTTTTAAGTTGCATCTCATGGGATGGGTATTATATTCTTGCCTATTTAGGTCTATAACCGAGAGCTGAAAGATGATGGAAAACAGAACAGAAACAACCCTGGTGATCGGGGGATGCAGAAGCGGTAAAAGCAGGTATGCCCTGGACGCGGCCAATGAAATGGCCGGGGAAGGCAAAGTCTACCTGGCCACCTCCGTGCCCACGGACGATGAAATGAAAAACCGGGTTCACCGGCACCAGGCTGAACGGGGGCCGGACTGGAAAACCGTTGAGGAGCCGGTGGATATCCACAGGGCCATATCAGATGCCTCAAAATCCGCCAGGGTCATTCTTGTTGACTGCCTGACCCTGTGGACCTCAAACCTTTTGTTCCAAGGCAATGATGAAGCCGGAATAATGGCTGCCGTGGATGAGCTTGCCCTCTCCCTTGAGCAGGCGTCCTGTCCTGTGTTCCTGGTATCCAATGAGGTGGGGTACGGGATTGTTCCCGAGAACAGCCTAGCCAGGCAGTTCAGGGATATGGCAGGGCTTGTCAATCAGCGGGTGGCTGCTGCTGCCGACCGGGTCATTCTTACCGTTGCGGGCATTGATGTGCAGATCAAACCTAAAACAGGCCAAGGCCTGCCTGCCGGAGGGTTCTGATGGGATACAAGCACCTGTTCGGCCCGGTGGCATCCCGGCGTCTTGGTGTCAGCCTGGGAGTGGATCTTGTGGTTCACAAGGTCTGCAGCCTGGACTGTCTTTATTGTGAATGCGGAAAAACCACAGACCTTACCGTGGAACGAAAGGCCTGGGTGCCCTTAGATGCCGTGCGGGCAGAGCTGGACCGGTATTGGGCTGAGAATGAGGATCCGGATTATATTACCTTTTCCGGATCAGGAGAGCCCTGCCTTAACAGCGACCTGGGCCGTGTTATTGCCTATATCAAGGATAATAAGCCGAATATCCGTGTGGCCGTGCTGACCAATGCCACCCTGCTGCCGGATCCGGCGGTCAGGTCTGAGCTGCTGAGGGCGGACCTGGTGGTCCCCTCCCTGGACGGGGTGTCAGAGAAGGTTTTTCAGAGGATCAACCGGCCCTGTGCCTCCCTTGATCCGGAAAGGATTATCCAGGGGATTCAAACCTTTGCCGGGGAGTTCTCGGGCAGGGTTCATCTTGAGATTTTTATCCTGCCCGGGGTCAACGATTCACCCGACGATATCGCCCTTTTCAAAGCAGCCATATCAAGGATAAAACCGGATCTTGTCCAGCTTAACTCCCTGGACAGGCCGGGTACCTGCGATTCAGTTACACCGGCATCCCGGAGTGTTCTGGAGAGGGTAAAACAGGATCTCGGGCCTGATGGGGTGGAAATCATAGCCCGGGTGCCCAAACCGTCAGATAAGGCAGGCCGGAGGCAGGGTAAAGACCTGGAAAAGGCGGTTCTGGAAACCATTCACCGGAGACCCTCAACCTGCCAGGATCTCTCAGGCATGCTGGGGGCGGCACCGGAAAAAATCCAGGCCCTGCTGGACGATTATGAAGCCAGGGGAAAAGTAGAATCCCGGAAACAGGCCAGGGGCACATTTTACCAGACCCTGAAGGATGACGCCCTGAAAACCGAACCCTAAGGAAAGCAGAGTATGGAAACCACAAATAACAAAGGGGCCTTTTCTGACTTAAGGGCCTGCCTGGCCTTTATCACCATTTTGCCTGCCGGGAAAAATCCCCCCTATTCTCCGGTGGGAATGGTCCGGTTTTTTCCGGTTGTCGGCATTATCATCGGTGTACTTCTCGCAATTGTGGACGCCATTGCCTCACAACTGTGGGCATTGCCTGTTGTTGCATTGGCAGACCTGGTCTTTCTCGTGTGTGTAACCGGCGCCTTTCATCTGGACGGTCTCGGGGATGCCGCAGACGGTATGTTCAGCCACCGTGGCCGGGAACGTGCGCTTGAAATCATGAAGGACAGCAGAACCGGAATGATGGGACTGGTGGCCGTGGTCCTGGGACTGGCCCTGAAACTGGCCGGACTCTGGTCCGTGAAAACAACGGGAACCGGGCTTCAGATTACAGGAATTCTGATTGCGGTGCCGGCCTATGCCCGGGCATCCATGATCTTTGGCGTCAGGTTTTTAAATTACGGCAGAAAAGGGCCGGGAACGGGTAAAGGCCTGTTCAACCGGCCAATGGGAGCGGGAGATTTTCTCTATTGCCTGATTCCCCTGTTCATCTCCCTGTTTTTGGGGTATAAGGGCCTGGTTTTAATCCTTGGTTTTTGCCTGGGAACCTTTTTAATTTTGAGGTTTTATAAGAAGAGTATGAATTGTATCACCGGTGATATGCTCGGGGCCATGACCGAAGCCATGGAAGCCTTTCTCTTTCTGGCAGCCGGCGTTGCACTCTTCTGAATTAAGCCATTGTTTAAACCGGATCAGCGGCCATAGAGAGGAGCCAGGGAAAAATGATTCAAGGACACGGCGGTAATAAGCAGAAACTGGCAACCCGGCTGGGGTGCCCGGTTGAAGATATCATAGACATGAGTTCCAACCTGAACCCCCTTGGGCCGCCTGAGAGAATCCACAGGGTGATCAGAGAGAAGCTTACGGCTATCCATGCCCTGCCCGAACCGGATGCCGCTTCCATGTCCCGGGGATTTGCCCGATACCATGGCATTGATCCGGCCTCGGTGATCCCGGGTAACGGCACCACCTTTTTTATCTATACCCTTCCCGTGGCATTGGGTGCCAGGCAGGTTCTGATCCTGGGACCGACTTATTCGGATTACCAGGATGCCTGCACCATGTACGGTATTGCCTACTCCCATTGCCTGGCCGGAAAGGAGACCGGGTTTCAGCCGGATATGGATCTGGTTTCTGCCCAGGCCGCCCAGTCGGACCTGGTTTTTATCTGCAATCCCAATAACCCCACCGGCGCCCTGATTCCCAAGCCGGACCTGGAACGTTTGATACGTAGACATCCGGATACCTGCTTTGTCATGGATGAGTCCTATCTTCCCTTTGTGGAGGAAGCAGAGGCGCTTTCCTTTGTTTCCGATCCGGGATACCCGAACCTGGTGGTGCTTTCGTCCATGTCCAAGATCTTCAGAATCCCAGGACTCCGCACCGGATTTTTAAGCGGATCTCAACCCCTGATTGATAAGGTCATGGCCTATTACCAGCCCTGGAGCGTAAATTCCCTTGCCCAGGAGGTGATTCAGGATATCTTCAACCATCCGGAGACGATTTTACCCTTTTACCAGCAGACCCGGAACTATATACAAAGGGAAAAAGAGCGGTTTCTTGCAACCCTGGACGGGGTGGCCGGCATCCGGATATTTGAGGCCCCCACCTATTTTATACTGGCAGAGCTTGAAAATTTCACGGCTCCGGAATTCTGCGACAGGGTGGGCAATGACAGGATATTGATCCGGGACTGTACAAATTTCCGGGGACTTTCCGGCCGTTTTGTCCGTTTTTCCCTGAAAACCCGGGATATCAACCAACTACTGGCCCGGAGCATAAAAAAGGCGTTGTCCGGTGAGTAAACAGGCGGAAATGAACCGGGAAACCGGAAACCCTTCCGAAGCCCGGAGTGGGACCCATGTTTGAGATATCCTGGCAGGTTATTGCCGCAGCCTTTATTCTGGATATCCTTGCCGGCGATCCCAGGTGGCTCCCCCATCCCGTCATATGGATGGGAAACGCCATCTCCTTTTTTGAATCCCCTGTGAGACGGCTTATCCGTTCTCCGTTTCTGGCCGGCCTGGTCTTTGCCGCAGGGCTGATCGGGGCAACCTGGGCCATTAGTGCCTGTGTGGTGTATGGGGCTGAGCTTGTCCACCCCCTGGCCGGTACAGGGGTTAAGGTGCTTATGCTCTTCTATTGTTTTTCCGCCAGAAGCCTGGTCCAGGCAGCCATGGATGTGGCCCGTCCCCTGGTTTCAGGGGATATTGACCGGGCCAGAATCATGGTGGGATATATTGTGGGGCGGGAAACGGGCAGCCTTGACAGGGAGGGAATTACCCGGGCTGCAGTGGAAACCGTGGCTGAAAATTTTGTGGACGGTTTTTTATCCCCCCTGTTCTTTGCCCTGGTGTTCGGCCTGCCCGGTGCCATGGCATATAAAATGATTAACACCCTGGACTCCATGGTGGGATATAAAAATGATACGTATATATTATTCGGCAGGGCTGCTGCCAGAATTGACGACCTGGCCAACCTGATTCCGGCCCGGCTGTCGGTTGCGGTGATCTCCTTTGCTGCCGGGCTTGTATCCCTGAAACGGGGAAAACAGGCACTGGCCACAGCCCTTTCCCAGGGCCGGAACCATAAGAGTCCCAATGCAGGGTTTCCCGAAGCCTCTTTTGCAGGGGCTCTTCAGGTCCGTATGGGCGGTCCCAATGTCTATCACGGAAAACTGGTGGACAAGCCCTATATCGGCGGGGAGTTCAAAGAGCCGGGACCCGGCAAGATTCAGCAGGCCTGCGAGTTGATGATGATTTCCGCCCTTGTGGCTGCTCTTGCCGGGGGGCTTATCCTTTATCTGGCACAGGGATAGATATGGAAAGCGGGTTAAAAAAAAGGGGATTCAGGCTGGGGACCACCTCGTTTATCTACCCGGACCATATCATTCCCAATGTACGGCAGACCGGACGGTTTTTTGACGAAATTGAACTGCTGGTGTTTGAAAGCCAGCCCCGCGATGTCATTCCTTCAACAGATGATATCAGGGAGCTTAAATTTCTGGGTGAAGAGCTGAACCTGACCTATAACATCCACCTGCCCGTGGATGTCAGCCTCACTGCCGGATCTGCCGGGGAACGGCAGGCTGC
>JAKSAX010000441.1 GCA_022361395.1 Desulfobacterales bacterium
ACCATCACAGGACCCTGGTCACAATACTTCAGGCAGCAGGTGGACGAGACCAGGACATCCTCAAGCCCCCGGTCAAGGATTTCATTTTCAATATAGGGCAGAAAGGCGCCTGATTCTTTCCTGTGGCATTTGCCCTTGGGCTCTCCGTTGGGCCGGAAGCTGGCGCAGACCATGATGTGTTTTTTGGGTTTTTCCATAGGTTTCTCCGTTTTCAGTGTAAATAAGTCAAGTGTCCAACCAAATAACCGGGGCGGGAGTCTGATATTTTTCCGAGTACAAGGCAGGCGCAAATTTCAACCGGAGGCATACTGTCCGTATGTCGAGGATTGAAATTTAAGCCTAACGCGGTAATCGGTGAAATAGCGGACTCCTGCTACATACAGCCGGCGGCGGTCCCTTTGCATCCCCCGCATCCCGTGTGCTCGCGGACCATCAGGTGGCTGATATCTTCATTGTTCTTAAGGGCTCCGAGTATAATATCGATCATCCCGCTGACCTCCAGTATCTTAGTCCCCTCTTTAATCAGGATCTTCTTTGGCCTCTGACCGATGCCGCTGACCAGGAGGGTATGGCAGTCCTTAAGGGCATTGGCTACGCCGTACCACCGAAGGTCCTGTCCCCCGGGCCCGGGCAGCCGCCGTTTCTCAACCATTACCGGGGTGTCGTGGCCAAGATCGTAGATACTCAGGTACCGGGCTTCCCCTAAATGCTGGTTGACCAGCACCCCTTCCCGGGTGGCCACTGCGACGCAGGATCTCCTGGGGGCAGCAGCCTTTGGGGAGGAAACGGAGCCGGCCTCCGGCGTGACGGATAATGGCTGTTCCTTGGCCGGAAAAGGCACAGGCCCATTGGCATGGTGCTTTAACCGGTCCATCAAATGCAGGTCCGGGGGCTCGTCCAGAAGGCCTGCGGCGTCGGCGCGGCAGCGCTTGCAATGTGTCATCTGGGGGATATGGGCACGGGCCTTTTTACGCAGGGCTTTCATCACTCCGGACGGGGGTTCTTCCAGGCGGGAGAGGTTGGCCCCCTCATTGGGAAAGTAGGGCATGCAGTTAAGTATATCCGCATCCAGGTCCGCCATCTTTGCGGCAACGGCCTCCACGTGGTGATCATTGATGCCGGGCAGGACAATGGTGTTGACCTTAACGATAATCCCCCTTTCCTTAAGCCCGGCAACGGCCTCGATCTGCCGTTCCAGGAGCAGGCGGGTGCCAGGCTCAGGTCCCAGGGTCTTCTTTTTGTCCCTTACCCAGGAATAGACCTTTTCCCCGATCCGGGGATCCACGGCATTGACCGTTATGCTGACATGGCTGACCCGCAGCAGGGCCAGCTCATCCAGCCAGGGCCCGATGTTCAGGCCGTTGGAGGCAACGCAGAGTAGCATGCCGGGATAGGCTGACCTGACCTTTTTCAGGGTGGTCATGGTCCGGACCGGGTTGGCAAAGGGGTCGCCGGGACCCGCAATACCCACCACGGAGGTGTTGGGCCCGGCCTCAACCACTTCGTCAAGATAGGCCATGGCCCGGTCCGGTGACAAGACGGATGAGGAGACGCCGGGGCGGCTCTCATTGACACAGTCGAATTTCCGGTTGCAGAAGTTGCACTGGATGTTGCAGGCCGGGGCGACCGGGAGGTGAACACGGCCGAAATCCTTACAGGCCTTTGGGTTGAAACAGGGGTGGTTATCTATATTCATTGATCTGTCCTTTATTCTACATATATGAATATCCGACATCGGATGTGGTCTGTCTGTTGCTGAGCATGGCATTGACAATGGTATCAAAGAGTTGCTGTGCGCCCTTGTAGCCGATATGAAGCACCCTTGGGCCGCCGACCCGGTCGTGGATGGGAAATCCCACCCTTACCAGGGGGATGTTCAGGTGCCTGGCCATGGCATATCCTTTGGAATTGCCGATGACCAGGTCCGGATTGAGGGGGGCAGCCTTTTCTTCCATCCGTGCGAAGTCCATATCCTCCCGGATGCCGACCTGGTTAAACACAGGCCCGGGAAGGGTCTTCCGGAGGGCCTGCTCTAAAAATCCGCTTTTGCCGCCGGATGCGACAATCACGGGAATAATACCGGTCTCGGCCAGGAATCCGGCCAGGCTGACTACGAAATCCTCTTCTCCGTATATCACGGCCCGTTTTCCGGAGAGGTATTTATTGCCGTCCACATAGGCATCCACCAGCCGCCACTTCTGTTTTTGATACTTTTCCGGTATGGGGGTTCCCGTAATCCGGGACAGGGTTTCAAAGAACCGGTCACAGGCTTTTACGCCCATGGGAACCGGCATCCGGGTAACGGGGATGTCAAACCGTTGGGTCAGGATAGCGCCGGCAGAGGCGTGCTGTTTTCCTGCTTCTGCCTCCTTTTCTGCGGTAAGGGCCAGAATGACGCCCAGTTCAAGACTGTGGGCTGCCATGTTCATCTTTTCAATGGCGGAAACGGGGGTGCCGCCTTCCTGGATGGCCTGGTACTCCTGCCAGGGCGGGCCTTCAAGCCGTTCCGAATAATCCGGCAGGATGACGCAGGGGGTTTTAAAATCCTTGAATATCCCTTTGAGATGGCGGATATCCTCATTGGAGAGCATGCCTGGAAACAGGTTGATCGTTTTTCCCTTTCCGGGGTTATGCACCGTTACCGGATTAAACCGGTCCACCATGGCCGCCACTGCCCGGTGGAATCCGTCCGTGTGGGTTCCGGTGTATGACGGGGTGGATACGTGGACAAGGGCTGCCCCGTCGGGTTCGCTGTCCATGCCTCCGAGGATCATGGGCACGTCATCGCCGATGGTTTCGCTCAGGCAGGTGGTGGCGATTCCGATCATGGCCGGCCGGTACTGCCTGTTCACATTTTCAATGGCCTGTTTCAGGTTGGCGCCTCCGCCGAAAACCGCTGTCTCCTCACTGAAGTTTGATGATGCAATGTCCACGGGCTCTTTAAAATGGCTGATCAGGTAACGCCGCATATAAGTGGAGCAGCCCTGGGAGCCGTGGAGCAGAGGAACGCTTTTTTCAACCCCGTGAAAGGCAAGGGCTGCGCCCAGAGGCGTGCACATCTTGCAGGCGTTCCGGGTGGCGGTATAGGGTCTTTCCGTTCTCATTTTCATCTATCCTTTTTATCCGTTGTTAACGCCCTGCGGGGAACCAGGTCCCATACCGGGCTGGTTACGGTTTCGTGGACCTCTTTTGCAAAGTTGATCATGCCTTCAAATCCGGCCAGGGGGATCTTGCGTTCATGGTTGTGATCGCAGAAGCCAATGCCCAGCTTATAGGCAATGGGGCGTTCCTTGACACCGCCGATGAAAAGATCTGCATCCTTTTCCATGACGTATTTGGCCAGTTCCAGGGGGTTGGCATCATCCAGGATAACGGTGCCGGGGGCACACATCTGCCGGAGGATTTCGTAGTCCTCTGCCGTGCCGGTCTGGGAGCCGGCCAGCACCACGTCCATGCCGATGGTTTTGAGGGCCTTGATCAGGGAGAAAGCCTTGAATGCCCCCCCGACGTACAGCGCGGCTTTCCTCCCTGCAAGGTCTTTTTTTACAATGTCAAGGAAGGGGAGTACCTTTTGTACTTCCTTTTGCACAAGGCACCGGGTCTTTTCCAGAATATCAGGTGACTCCTTGAAAAACGAGGCCACCTGGTAAAGGGCATCCGAGGTGTCTTCAATACCGAAGTAGGAGACCCGGATATAGGGAATCCCGTATTCCTTTTCCATCATTTTGGCCAGATGGGTGACGGAGCCCGAGCACTGGACCACATTGAGGCTGGCCCCTGCCGCCCGGGTAACTTCATCCACACGGCCGTCCCCGGTGATGACGGAAACCACACGTACCCCCATGGCTTCATAGTAACGTTTGATGATCCAGGTTTCTCCGCCGATATTGAACTCCCCCAGGATGTTGATGGACCTGGGAAGGGGAACAGGGGCAGGGGGGCGCCGGATCAGGTTGAACAGGGCATCGCAGGCTGCTTTGTACCCGTCTTTTTTGGTCCCTTTGAACCCTTCGGAGTGGACCGGAATCACCGGGATGCCGGTTAATCCTTCCACTTTTTTACACACTGCATCCACATCATCGCCTATGATGCCGACGATGCAGGTGCAGTAAATGAAGGCTGCCTTTGGACGGTATTGTCCGATGAGTTCCACCAGGGCCGCTTCCAGCTTTTTCTCCCCGCCGTAGATGATATCGGTCTCGGACAGGTCCGTTGAAAAGCTCATCCGGTGGAGCTGGGGGCCTGATGACAGCGCTCCCCGGATATCCCAGGTATAGGAGGCGCACCCGATGGGCCCGTGGATGAGGTGGAGGGCGTTGGCAATGGGGTAGAGCACCACCCTGGACCCGCAGAATACGCAGGCCCTCTGGCTGACTGCCCCTGCCAGGCTTTTTTTCTCGCAGCTCATCTCAAAGGGGCCGGTGCTTCCCTTCTCAAAGATCTGTTTTTCTCTTTCCTTTAATACCGATATCTGTTTCATTTTTATCCTCATTAAAAAGAGCGGTCCTACATCACCAGTTCAAATTTTTCTTCGGGTGCATCCCGGTCCAGCCTGTCCATGACCGCATCCAGAATTTTTTCAATCAGCCTGATCCCGCCGCGGTATCCCACGGTGGGAAAGTAGGAGTGGCCGATACGGTCCAGGATGGGGAATCCCCAGCGGACAAAGGGAATGTCGTCGTCCCGGGCGATATACTTGCCGTAAGTATTGGCCATGAGCAGGTCAACCGGCTCCTTTTTAATCCACTGGTGGAGGGTGAACATATCCCCGGGGCCCTTTACATTGACCCTGCAGTCAAGGTGGCCAGTAATGTCGCGTATCCGTTTTTCAAATGCCTTTCCCGGGGTGCCGGTGACAATATGGATCGGCTTCATGCCCATGGTGACCAGAAATTCGGTCAGGGGAACCAGATGGTCCGGGTCGCCTGCCAGGGCAACCTTTTTTCCGTAAAGGTATTGGTGCATATCTGAAACCACATCCAGCAGCTGCCCCCTTTCCCGGGTGATGCTGTCAGGCACCGGTACTCCGGCTGCGGTGCGCAGGCTGTCCACGAAGCGGTCCGTGGCCAGCAGGCCGACGGGCAGGTCCAGCACCTGGCAGGGAACCTTGAACCGGGCATCAAGGGCCCGGACTGCATCGGCTGAGGCCAGGGGGCCCAGGCCGATGCTGCCGATACTGTCTGCAGTGCTTTTTAACTCGTCAACAGAGGTGCCGCCCTTTGGAAACATGGTATACTTTCCGGTGAGCGGGCCGTTCAGGATACCGGAGGTGTCCGGGAACAGGAGCGGATCTATCCCCAGGGTTTTCACCATGGTTTTGATCTCCGTCATGTCCGAAGGTTCTACAAATCCGGGCACAATATTGAACCTGCCGTTGGATTTTCCTGTTTTTTCGGCAAACTGGACTGCCATGGCCTTTGTCATATTGGCAAAGCCGGTGATATGGGAGCCCACATAGGACGGGGTGGAGGCATGGATGACATATTTGCCCCCGGGCACCTTCCCGTCTTTGACAGCCTTGCCGGCAATCTGATTGACATCGTCCCCAATGGTTTCGGACAGGCAGGTGGTATGCACTGCAATGATATCCGGATCATAGGTGGTGAAGATATTGTCAATGGCCTGGATCAGGTTGGCCTGGCCCCCGAAGACGCTGGAGCCCTCGGTAAAAGATGAGGTGGCCGCCATGACCGGCTCCCGGTAATGGCGGGTCAGGGTGGACCTGTGATAGGCGCAGCAGCCCTGGGACCCGTGGCTGTGAGGCAGGCAGCCGTGGATACCCAGAGCCGCATACATGGCGCCGATGGGCTGGCAGGTCTTTGCCGGGTTCACGGTCAGCGAAGACCGTTTTTTTATGTCGTCATTGGTATGTCTGAGCAGCATGTTATTCTCCTGTGCTGGTATGAGTGTGGTTCCTGAAAATGGGGGTAAAAGGCTGTTTCCTGCGGGCTTATTCCCATGCGTATTTGGCGGACAGCTCGGGCTCAGCCTGCCAGGGGGCTTCCAGGTATTGCCAGATATTGGCGTTTACCAGGCGGTCTATCTCCTCGTAGAAATTGACGGCCCCCCGGAACCCGGCATATGGTCCGCCCGCATCGTAAGAGTGGAGCTGCTTCATGGGAATCCCGCTTTTCTGGATGGCATATTTTTCCTTGATGCCGGCGCAGTAAATATCGGGTTTATATATTTCCAGAAGGGTTTCCGTCTCATACTGGCTGACATCGTCAATGACCAGGGCCCCTGTCTCCATCTCCGGCATCATTCCCCTGTAGTCCTTGAATGCATAGCCGGCCTCTTCAAGGGCCCGCATCTGTTCCGGCGTCTTCCTGGCCTTAAACTTATCCGGGTCTTTTTCCACCGCCAGTTCCTCTATGTTCCTGGAATCCGCATCGATTTTGATATCCGGGATCACCCTCCGGCCTTCGTAATCATCCCTGTGGGCGAATTCATACCCGGCAGAGATCACAGTGATGCCTATTTCCCTGAACAGGTCCTGGTAATGGTGGGCACGGGAGCCGCCCACAAAGAGCATGGCGGTTTTGCCCCTGCACCTGGATAATACGTCAAGGCGCTTGGCTTCAATACCGGGCATCTCTTCGGCAATGACATCTTCCACCCGGGCCATAAGGGTCTCATCCTCAAAATAGGCCGCGATCTTCCGAAGGGATTTGGCCGTGGATTTTGCGCCGATAAAGTTGATTTTTATCCACGGGATTCCGTATTTTTCTTCCATCATGTCCGCCACATAGTTGATGGACCTGTGACACATGACCGTATTCAGGTCTGCGGTGTGGGAGTTGGCAAACTGGTCGTAGGTGGAGTTGCCTGAAAAGGTAGAGACCACTGAGATACCGCATTTATCCAGGATCCTGTCAATTTCAAACCCGTCGCCGCCGATGTTGTACTCCCCGAGCAGGTTAATCTTGTACGCCGCCTCCATTATGGTGTCGTCTTCACCTACCACGTGGGAAAAAATACCGTTATTGGCGATGTGATGCCCAGCGGACTGGCTCACGCCGCGGTAGCCTTCACAGGAAAAGCCGAATATATTGATTCCGAGCTTTGCCTTCATTTCCTTTGCCACGGCATGGACATCATCCCCGATCAGCCCCACAGGACAGGTGGAAAAGATGGAGATGGCCTTGGGCCTGAAGATGTCATAGGCCTCCTGGATGGCTGCCTTGAGCTTCTTTTCCCCGCCGAATACGATATCTTCATCCTGCATGTCCGTGGAAAAACAATAGGTCATAAAATTATCTGACTGCTCCGTGGGCGGCCTGGTCTGGTTCCGCCGGGTCAGCCAGGAGTAGAACCCGCACCCGATGGGACCGTGGGTAATATTTACGATGTCCCTTGTGGGGCCAAGGATCACCCCCTTGCAGCCGGCATAGGAGCAGCCCCGCTGGGTTATGATGCCGGGCACGGTTCTGACATTGGCAGAGACCCGGGGGACATTGCCCTGGTCGTCTGTTTCATTGGCCACTATCTGCTTGGCCCGTTTCCGTGCCACCTTGGCCGGATATCTTGCCAGTATCTCTTTTTTTATCTGTTCAGGATCATGGGGTCGTTCGCCTGTCATATTGTCACCCTTATTCTCTCTATTAAATAGCAGTTCTCAAAATTCCGTCCCGATTAAAACTCATCCAGGACAGTATCCCCGTTTTCCGCGGTCCTTACCGAAACCGCATCAAAGGTCGGCATGACCCAGATGACCCCGTCCCCGGATTTTCCGGTCTGGTTGGCGTCAATAATGGTGTTCACGGTCTTTTTAACCAGTTTGTCCGGCACCACCAGGAAAATTGCCCGTTTGGGAATGAGGCGGTCGGTCTGGCCCAGCTGGGCAATGGCCTCTTCAAATCCCTGTTCCGCACCCCGCAGCAGGTCCATGTTAACCAGGCCCTTGCCGCGCCCGAGCGCTTCCATGGCAGTCATGGAGGAGACCCCGGCCCTGATCAGGGCCTTTTTGGTATGGTTGATCTTGTTCATGCGGATCACCGCCATTATCTCTTTCATGGGGCCACCTCAAGATCTTTCTCTTCCGGATCTTCCTCCTTGGCGCCGGAGCTGATGGTATAGGTTTCCGTTACCGGGCTGATGAATATTTTACCGTCGCCAAACGCCCCTTTTTCCCCGGTTTTAGCCGTGGACATAATGGTTTTGAGAACAAACTCCCTGTCTTTTTCATCCACCACCGTCAGCAGCATTTCCTTGGGGATCTCATCGTAAGTGATCTCCCCGATTTTGATGCCCCGCTGTTTTCCGCGGCCGGCGACACTCATCCTGGTAACAGCGGGAAAGCCGGCTTCCATGAGGGCTGCCATGACATCATTTACTTTTTCAGGTCTGATAACGGATTTTATCATTATTTTCATAGGTCTTTCCTCGGTCTGTATGGTTAGGCTGCAATTCCGTATGTGATCAGCAGGGATTCCAATTCGTCGATTTCAATGGGGGTGGGGATCACAAACGTTTCGTTCTCGTCGATTTTTTTTGCCAGGGCCCTGTACTCGTCTGCCTGGGGGTGGTCCGGGGCATGGTCAATAACGGTTTTCCTGTTGATTTCAGCGTGCTGCACCATGTTTTCCCTGGGAATAAAGTGGATCATTTGGGTCCCCAGCTTTTCAGCCAGTTTTTCAATCATCTCCTGTTCATTGTCCACGGCCCTGGAGTTGCAGATCAGGCCGCCGAGACGGACGCCCCCGGACTGGGCGAATTTCACGATTCCTTTGCAGATGTTATTGGCCGCATACATGGCCATCATTTCTCCTGAGACCACAATATAGATTTCCTGGGCCTTGCCTTCCCTGATGGGCATGGCAAACCCGCCGCAGACCACATCCCCCAGGACATCGTAAAATACATAGTCCAGGTTTTCGTCTTCCGAGTATGCACCCAGCTGTTCCAGAAGGTTTACCGAAGTGATAATACCGCGGCCCGCGCAGCCCACACCTGGTTCCGGCCCGCCTGATTCCGTGCACAGGGTGCCGCCGTATCCCAGCTTTCTGACGTCGTCCAGCAGCACGTCTTCCCCCTCATCCCTCAGGGTGTCCAGCACGGTCTTCTGGGCAAGGCCGTTGAGCAGCAGACGGGTGGAATCTGCCTTTGGATCGCAGCCCACGACCATGATCTTTTTGCCTGCCTCCACAAGTCCGGCTACCGTGTTCTGGGTTGTGGTGGATTTGCCGATGCCGCCTTTACCGTAAATTGCTATCTTTCTCATTTTTTTATCCTTTTTATTTGTTTCCGGGATCCCATATTCTTAGGGAACTGCCGGTTCGCCTTGGCTATCTTGAATTGCAACGGGTGTTCCAGAAAGGATGAAAAAATGAAGTGAAATGTTTAAGGTGTTTTAATTATTGATTATTTTAAGTGGATTTAATTTTTGACCGGAGTGAGGCCTGTGCAAAAACACCTGGAAATAGATATAAAATTACAAATATGAATAAATATTAATTCAAAAATGTAATATATATTTTATATAGATAAAATTCTGCAAAGTTGATGATTAAATATAAAAATACATCTATCCGGAAATGACTTTTTTGTAAAAAGGGGGGGCGTCGCGGTATCAACCCCTGAATTTAAAGGGATTTGACAAGGCAGACCAGGGCAGTGGATTTCCACCCATGGGCCCTGTAAAAGGCAAGGCCGCTGTGGTTGTCCTTATCCGCCAGAAGCTGGATTGTTTTGATTCCCCGGTCTCCGGCCCAGTTCCCGATTTCATCAAGCAACCGGGAACCAATGCCCCTGCCCCGGCTGGCCCTGTCCACCACAAGATCCTCCACCACGGCTGAAATCCTCCCCTGTGCCGTGGAAATCCGGGTCTGGGCCGTGCACATGCCCAGGATAGCCCCGTTTTCGGAACAGGCCACTTTAACGGCCCTGTGTTTGCCGCAGCCGTCCAGCATAAGGGCAAGCCCCCTGGCCTGGACCCGGCTGTCAAATTTGAAATCCGCCTCTATGGCAAAGAGCTGTTCCAGCAGCGGCAGCATCTGATTGATATCATTTTGGACGGCATCCCTGACGGTAATTGCCATTGTGGTCTCCTTAAATTAATCTATAAGCCGGACGCTTTTCCACACCGGGCCGTGCCGGTAAATTCATTGTCCGGTTCCATGGTTCCCTCCGGATTTCATATATTAACAGGCAATGGGTGCCCGCAATTTGCTTATTCTAAGGGCCTGAAATTGAAAAGACAAGTGCAAACCGCCGGTTTACGGCCCGGGGCAGGAGCGGGGTCAGGCAGGCAATGGCAAAAGGGAGAAGGTTTGCCCGGCCTGTTTGGCACCTGCCGGATCAAAATTATTGACGACAGGAACTTAACCCTATAGGATTGAAACATCTTCAAATCAAAACAATGCGTTAACGTAACAGCTTTGACTCTGAGTATTTTATTCCTTTGCTGACATCCTGCCTCCGCTCAGTCGGCAAAGAGGAGAAGGGCGAATGGACCCATTTGATCTATCTTCAGATTTCAGCACCTCATTGTTCAGGGACACCCGGGCCGTTTTTCAGGTGATATTTGACCAGTCCCTGGTGGGCATGTGGGTTGCGGATGAAAATAAAAGCCTGGTTCTGGTTAATGACAGGGCCTGCCGGTTATTCGGGTATTCCAGGGAAAAAATGCTGGCGATGTCCTTTAGGGATCTCACCCATCCTGACGACCTGGCTGAGAACAACCGGTTATTTCACTCCGTCCTGAAAGGGGAAAGGGACGGGTATGCGCTTACAAAGAGGTGTATCAGGAGAAACGGAGATGTCTTTTTTGCGCGGATGACCTCCAAATGCCTCAGGCCGCCGGACGGACCCCGGTATTTCGTCACCATGATTGACGATATTACGGAAAACAAACGCACCCTTGCAAGATTGAAACAATTGAACAGCCTGAGTGAAGAACTGCTCCGGCCGGCAGGGTTAAAGGATAAACTCAACCTGATTACCTTAAGTATCGTTCGTATTTATGATGCTGATTTTGCAAGGGTCTGGCTGGTGAGCCCGGGGGATAAATGTGAGGCCGGCTGCTCCCACGCAGAGGTTGCCCATGGCCCCCATGTCTGCAGCAACAGGGAAAGCTGCCTTCATCTGGCAGCCAGTTCAGGCCGGTACACCCATACTGACCGCAGCCATGGACGGGTGCCCCTGGGATGCTATAAGATTGGTAAGATCGCTGCAGGAACGGGGTCAAAGCTTATTTCAAACAACGTTGTCAATGATCCTGATATACACAACCGCCAATGGGCCAGGGAGATCGGACTCAAATCCTTTGCCGGGTACCGGCTTCTCTCCTCACAGGGTGAGGCCGTGGGCGTTCTTGCCCTGTTCAGCAGGCATCAGATCTCCTTTGAAGAGGAGATTCAGCTGGAGGGCATTGCAGGAATGGCGGCCCAGATCATCGAGACGACCACGGCCCAGGATGCTGTCCGGAAAAGTGAACTCAAGTATCGGACCATGATGGAGTCCATGGCTGATCCCGTCCATATCTGTTCCCAGGATTTTACCGTGGAATATATGAATCCGGCCATGATTAAACGGGTCGGCAGGGATGCCACAGGAGAGGTCTGTCACAAGGCCATCAACAATATCAACAGCAAATGCCCCTGGTGTGTCTTTGATAAGCTGAAATCCGGCGAGGTCATTGAAGAGACCTATACAAGCCCCCTTGACAATAAAACATACCAGGTATCAAATATGCCCATTCAAAATGATGACGGCACCGTCTCCAAAATGACCATTTTCAAGGATGTAACAGACTATCTCAAGGTGGTATCTGAAAAAAAGGCGATCCAGTCCCAGCTCCAGCAGGCCCAGAAAATGGAAGCTGTCGGGGTGTTTGCCGGGGGCATTGCCCATGATTTTAACAATATCCTCTTCCCCATCATCGGGTTTACGGAAATGTCAATCCGGGAGCTGGGCAAAGACCACCCTGTCCGGGAGAACCTTGAGGACATACTTACCGGGGCAAAACGGGCAAGGGACCTGGTCAAACAGATTCTCTCCTTCAGCAGCCAGAGGGAGACGGTCCAGGCTCCGCTCATTCTCAAACCCGTTATAAAGGAAGCCCTTAAGCTGCTGCGGCCCATTATGCCGTCCAACATCGAGATCCGCGAGCGCCTCTATAATGGAAACGATTATGTGGTGGCCAATCCCGTTGAAATCCACGAAATTTTAATGAACCTGTGCACCAATGCCTACCATGCCATGGAAGAGAACGGCGGCAGGCTGACCATTGAACTGTCAAGAACAGGCATGCCAGGACAGCCTGAGAAAGCCTGCTGCCTCCTGAGTGTCAGGGATACCGGGCCGGGTATCCCACCCGATATAAAGGATAAGATTTTTGATCCCTATTTTACGACTAAAAAACAGGGAAAGGGGACAGGGCTCGGACTTTCAATGATCCACGGCATTGTAACAAACTATAAGGGAATGGTTCAGATGGACAGTGCCCCGGGTAAAGGGGCCCATTTCCAAATCTACCTGCCGGTGACCTCAAAAACCGGGGCGTCTCCGTTTCCCAGGGATGCTGATGACCAGCTCACCGGGGATGAGCGGATTCTCTTTGTTGATGATGAAAAGGTAATTATAAAACTGGGCCTTAAGCTGCTTGGAAGCCTTGGATATAAAGTGGTCGGGAAAACAAGCAGTATTGAGGCCCTGGACCTGTTCAAATCAGATCCCGCCCGGTTTGACCTGATCATCACCGACATGACAATGCCCATCATGCTGGGCACGGAATTGTCAAAAAAGATAATGGAGATCCGGCCGGATATCCCGGTATTGATGTGCACGGGGTTCAGTGAGCAGATCGATGAAGACACAGCCGGTGAACTGGGGATCAGGGGATTTGTCAATAAACCCATTCTCATGACCGATCTTGCAGTACAGATTCGGAGCATACTAGACAAGGAGGAACAAGATGAAACAGATACTGGTCATTGATGACGAGGCCCATATAAGAAAAATGCTCAGGAAACTGCTGGAGGGAAACGGATATAAGGTCTGTCTTGCCTGCGACGGTGAAGACGGGCTTGCCCAGTTTAAAACCCATCTCCCTGATCTGGTAATCACAGACCTTATCATGCCGGAAAAAGAGGGACTGGAAACCATACGCGAGATCAGGAAAATCACATCTGACACAAAAATCATTGCCATCTCCGGCGGCGGCATTTCACAGCCCGACATGTACCTGCACATGGCGGAAAGCTTCGGCGCCCAGGCCGTGTTTAAAAAACCGGTGGATACCGAGGTCCTTGTCGCGGAAGTGGCGAAGTTGCTGGATGAGGCGCCGTAATAACGAAAACGGATTTGTTTTTTCATCTGTCTTCACAGCAAGCATATCCACCGCCTGTCCGGGCGGACCTGTTTTCAGCTAAT
>JAKSAX010000443.1 GCA_022361395.1 Desulfobacterales bacterium
AGAGCTGTGATGCAGGCCTGGTGGGCTTTCTTCTTACCGGGGACAGCCGGGTTCCCAGGGAAAATGACGAACGCTTTGAGATCGCCCTGGCCCTGGCCGCAGCGGTTGAGGATGCCGGTATCCCAAGGGAACGCCTGATACTGGATCCTGTGGTGCCCCCCCTGTCCTGGGATGACGGTCTTGCCCGGGCTAGGAATGTGGTGGAGACCATCCGCATGCTGCCCGATCTCCTGGGGTTTCCGGTCAAGACCATGGCGGGCCTCTCCAACCTGACCACAGGCGCCGCAGATAAGCATAAGAAAAACCGGCTGGAAACCATCTATCTTTCCATGCTTGCCGCAGCCGGCCTGGATTACCTGATGATGGATGTTCTGAACCCGGATGTTGTTGCCGCTGCTAAGGCCGCAGATACCATGGTCAGCGGGGATATCTTTTCCTGGGCCGGAATCGGATAAGGTCTTAACGGTCTGCCAGGGCTTCTGCCAGAGCCACCACTTGCTTGATTTCTTCAATCACGAGCCCGGGACTGCTCTTATGAATCCCGTGGTCCTCCTCCCCTGAGAAGACAAGAAAGCCATTGGCAGAGCGCCCGGCAAGATCCTGTTGAAGTCCTGCCCACTTCAGGTGCCGTTCTGAAGCAGCCCCTTTTTTTCTAAGGACCTCCACGGGGGAATTCCGGCTGATCACCGTCAGGGGCAGGGTGCCGAAATGCGGGGCCAGACCGGCCAGGGTTTCAAGGCTCCGGGCAAATCCCTCCTGCTCATCAAGCCGTGTATACTGGTGCCGGACCGTGCTCATCACCGCCTGTTCCGCTGCCGTGTCCCCCCTGGCCATCATCCGTGAAATCCCCAAAGGCGCAGATATTTTTACGGCAGCATGCCTGAGGCCCTTTAAAAATCCGGTTGTCCGCAGGTTTTCCATCTGGGCGGCATGGCTGGAGTCTATGAGGACAAGGCCGGCCACTTCCCCGGGATAGGTTGCTGCATAGAGCTGCATGTTCAGCCCGCCGAAGGAATGTCCCACAAGGATATAGGGTCCGGGTGTATGGGATAATTTCAGCAGGCGGTGCAGCTCTTCCACGATCCTCTCACTGGTTCTGGGCAGAGGGCTTTTTTCGCTCCAGCCCAGACCGGCACGGTCGTAGGCAAATACGCCGGCCACCTTGCCGATTTCAGGTATAACCTTTTCCCAGGCAAGGTGGGAGGCCCCCATGCCGGAATCAAAGACCACGGTGAATCTGCCCTTTCCTGATTTTTTGAAGTGAAGGGTGTATCCGTCCATATCTACGAATTGCCCGGACGGGGGGAAACGCCTGATGTCAAGGCAGGTGGCGGTGTTCTGGTAAATCAGGCCGGCAAGAATCAGGAGAACCGGAACGTATACCGGGTATTTTTTAAGCTGCTTCATTAATATACCCCGGGTCAGGGGGCATCCAGGGTTTCCCGGATGGCCGCTACGAGGTCACGGTTGGTGATGGGTTTATAGATGAACTTTTTAATGCCCAGTTCGTATGCCTGTTCCTCTGACAGGTTTTCAGTAAACCCGGTGCAGAGGATAATCGGAAAGTCCGGCTTGATTTCAAGAACCTTCTTTGCCAGATGCTCCCCTGTCATGACCGGCATGGTCATATCGGAGACAATCAGATCGTAACGGCCCGGGTGGGCTTCAAAATCACGGAAAGCCTCAGCCCCGTTTTCAAACAGCGTAACCCGGTATCCGTATCTTTGGATAACATCCCTGGCCACGGAGCGGATGGCGGCTTCATCGTCGACAACCATGATATGTTCATCACCGTTTATGGCGGTCCTTTTCTTTTTGTCCCGGGATGCCGTTGTTGTGGCCGGATCAATCTCAGGCAGATAAATATTGAACACAGAGCCTTTGTTCAGCTTGCTTTCGGCCTCAATAAAGCCGTCGTGTTCCTCTACAATGGCATGGACCAGTGCCAGGCCGAATCCGGTTCCCTTACCGATTTTCTTTGTTGTAAAATAGGGCTCAAATACTTTCTCCAGTGTGGGGCCGTCCATACCGTGCCCGGTATCCTCCACATTCAGGCACAGATAATTCCCCGGGTGAATCTCCCGGCCCTTGACCGCTTTCGGGGCCCTGATTCTTATTTCCGACAATGAAATCGTCAGGGTGCCGCCGGTCTTGGCCATGGCATGATAGGCATTGGTTGCAAGGTTCAGGATAACCTGGTGCATCTTTGTGGGATCGGCCAGTACTTCTGCCTCCGTGTTGATCTCGGTTCTGATCTCAATGGTTGTCGGGATGGAGGATCTCACCAGCTTGACCGCTTCTTTAAGGATCAGGCCCAGCTTCAGGTTCTGCTTCTGATATTCAGACTGCCGGCTGAACGTCAGGATCTGCTGGACAAGTTCCGCCGACCGCCTTGCACCGTTGACGACTTCCGCAAGGTATTTTTTTACCTTTTCCGGGTTTTCTATGTCCCGTTCAGCCAGCTGTGAATACCCGAATATTCCTGAGAGAATATTATTGAAATCATGGGCGATTCCGCCTGCCAGGGTGCCGATGGCCTCCATTTTCTGAGCCTGTTTGTACTGTGCTTCCAGTCTTTTCCGTTCTGTAATATCAGTCAGGTTGACAACGATACCGATTATTTCCCCTCTGTCGTTTTTATTGATTGCCGCACTGATGATCGTATCTAAAAGTGTTCTGTCCTTTGTCAGCCGTTTTGCTTCAAAACTGATGGGTTTACCATACCTGAAGATCTCTTCGATCACTTTAGAGGTCAGCTCTTCCTGGTCTCCGGGAACAAAGGGGATCCGCCGTCCTTTAAGCTCGTCAAAGGTCCAGCCGAATACCTTGGTAAATGCCGGGTTAAGATACTGGGGGTGACCGTTTAAATCATAGACCACCATGGGTTCGGGGTTTGCTTCAAGGATGGCCCTCATCCGGCGCCGGCTGTCCCTTAAGGCGGCTTCCCTTTTTTTCCGTTCCGTTATGTCCCGCCAGATGGTATGGATTTCCTGATTGCCTTTTTCCGTGGAAATGGTAGTCAGAAGCACTTCCACAGGAAAGACGGTTCCATCGGCCCGGACATGGTCCCATTCAAACCTGTGGCTCCCGTTTCTGACGGCCGTGTCCATCATTTCATTTGCCTTGGTGTAGGAATCCTTTCCGTCAGGCTGGCGCTGGGGTGATAATTGGGAAGGGTGGGTCTGAAGGAGGCGGGTCTTGTTTTCATATCCCAGCATATCAACGGTGGCCTGGTTGCAGTCCACAAATAACCGGTTTTTTATAATGAGTATGGCATCCTTTGATTTTTCAAACAGGGTGCGGTACCTTTTTTCGCTCTTATTCAGTTTTTCTTCAGCCTGCTTCCGTGACACGGCCAGGGCAATCTGATCCGACACCATGGTCAGGATATCAAGATCCTTTTGGGAAAAACACCCGGGATCTTCATAACTCTGTACGGCAACAACCCCGGTGACCACGCCTTCGATTCTCAGGGGCGCCCCCATCCAGATCCGGGGCAGAGGCCGATCTTCCCGGTTTATATCTGCAACGGCATTTATTTCAGAGGTATTCAGCAGGACCGGTTTTTTTTGGGTAACCACAAGGCCGGTCAGAGAATCGCTTGCGCCGGGTGCGGTGTCATCCGGAACCGTCCGGAATTCCTTTGCCCTGCTGTCAACATGGTAGGGAAAGTTCAGTTTTTTGTTTTTTTCGTCAATAATGGCGATATAGAAGTTGGTTACATCAAGGACTGTTCCCAGGGAATGATGTATCTCCCTGTAGAGGGTTGGCAGATCCGAGGTGGTATTCACCGCATTGGCTATGGCGAACAGGGGCTGTTTGATCTCTTTTTCGTGGGCCAGCTCGTCCGGTTGGATACAGGGGAATCCGGAGTCCATGTCATCTTCCTTTTTGTAAGCGGGAAAATCCGTGTATCTTGTTTTTTACAGTATATTCTGACAAACCAATGGAGACGCTATGGTGGGGAACATTTCATTAGCAACTGTAAAGTCTTATGTAAAATAACATATTTCCATTGTTTGATAAAAGATATTTCTCTGATACTTGCGGGACAAAAGGGCGTCTGCGTATTCCCTTAAGGGTGCGCAAAAATAACTTCACTTAGTCTGTTTACAAAAACCCTTAGAACTTTGGGTATTTTGCAAACAGAATGTGAACTAATTCTTGCACGATCCTTTAGCTGCTGAAATAATCGTCCAGCATCGGGGACAGCTTTTTTCTTGAAATGTCCGGGTTGCCCTGGTTATGAAAGGAGATTCTGCCTTTAAGGCAGGGCTTCTGGTTCCCAGGCTCAATCGTTTTTAGGTCCAGGCCCTTTTCTGCAAGAAAGCCTATTAGTTTTTCGTGTTCGTCAGGGTCTGCGCAATAGACGGCCAAGTCCCGGTTGAACTCAGGGTCGGTATAGGCGTTCATTGAGATGAGAATATCCAGGCTTCGCTGTTTGACATAAGTTTCAAAGCTTAGGCAGAGTTCCGGGTCTTTTTCCCCCCACAGGGCCAGGGGCAGCAGTGTTGAGGCGATGCCGCAGCAGATGCTGCTGAATTTGAATTCTTTGTAATCCTTGCGCAGGAGATCAAAGGTGCCCAGACTGTTTGTGTTGAATTTTGCCTTCCGGATGGCAGCAAAATAGCTGTTGCGCTCAAGGGGACAGATGGCTGTGAGGGTCTCGGAAACAGCTTCGTCTTTTGGGGTGACCCGGCCGGCATCCGGTGCCAGGTTCACGGTGTCCAGAAGGATGGCCCCCCAGAGCAGCGTTGCGAGATGAGCGTCCCGGGCAAGTTCCGGGCAGCATCTGCTCAGCTCTTCTCCCACCAGTGTGGCGCAGGATCCCACGGGTTCGATAACCTTTTTAAACGCCTGGGGATAAAGCCCTTCGTCCCTGTGGTGGTCCAGAATTATGGCAACCTTTTTCCCGTATGGTTCATACAAAGCTGACAATTTGTTGTGATCAACCAGGGCAAGAGAGGTTACCTTTTCCATCAGCCTGCCCAGGTTGATGTCATCCAGAAAAATCAGGCTGTTCAGGTCAATTCCGGCCTGGTCAAATACATAGACGGCTTCTGTTCTCAGTTTGAAGCCTTCCCTGATAATGGGCATGAGGGGAACGATGACTTTTTCACTGCTGCAGCCGGAAAGGATATAGGCATAGGCCAGGGCCGATGCCATGGAATCCAGGTCTGCTGCCTCATTGCCCATGACCAGGGTGTCTATGGATTTATTGTTGATATCTGCTTTGGCCTGTATCAGATACCGGTTGAGTTGATGGCCTGTCATTTGAAAATTCCCAAATTGAGTCCCCTAATTTGAGTCATTTCTTCCGGGCAATTGTTTTCGTTGCACCTGGCCGATTTCAACATATGTTTCTAATCGGACAATACGCCGGTCATGGTCCCGGAGTTCTTTTGAAACCTCACTCAAGGTTTTACCGGCCTGGTCAATTTTTTCAGACAAAATCAAAACCTCTTTCATGGCAGCAACAGCATCTTTAACCACGCTCATTATTTAGCACTCCTTAATTCTGCTAAAATAGATTCAGCATCGTTTAAACCTTTGGTTAATGACGTTTTAGCCTTTTGGGTGGCTTCCCG
>JAKSAX010000446.1 GCA_022361395.1 Desulfobacterales bacterium
ATAAGAGACATTGGAATTCCTTTCTAATCTATAAGGCAAAAAACACATGCCCACGGTATAAATAGTACCTGGATGATAGAATAGACGGTGTGAAAATATTGTGAAGAACAGCCTGGCCTTTTAACCTTCAGGGCTGTCTGGACATTTGGCCTGATTGTTTTTCGGCCACCTGATGTTGATCCGGGTTCCCTGTCCGGCCAAAGACTGGATATCAAGCTCCCAACCAAAGCGTTCGCACAGCCGGGAAACAATATTCAGCCCCAGGCCGAATCCCCGGCTGTCCTTCCCCTTGATATGGGAGCGGGTCACCGAATCAAGCTTATCCGGATCAATGCCTGTTCCTGTGTCTGTAATAGACAGGCAATCCCTTTCGGCAGTAATGGAGACTGAGCCCCTGGGTGTAAACTGGAATGCATTGCGGACCAGGTTGGCCACCGTGATATAAAGGATCTCCTCTTTAACCGGTAAACACCTGTCCTGCCGGATATCTATATTTACCTTTATCGCCTTGTTTTCAATAAGATACCGGTTGTTTTCCACGGCCTTGCGGACGGCGGCAGCAACCTGGGAGGACTGTCCCGGGTCATCCTCCTCCCTTGCCAGCCAGAGAAAGGTTTCAATGAGGTTCTCCATATTTTTTACCGAGCGCCTGATCCGGTTCAGGGGTTTTCCCATCTGGGTATTGCCCGAATCCTTCTGTTGTTCCTCCAGAATTTCCATGGCCCCCTTTACAACTGTCAGCGGGGTCCGCAACTCATGGCTGGCATCCCGGGTAAACTCTTTTTCCCTTTCGATGAATTTCCGGATCCGGTTCATGGTTGATTCAATGGTCTGGGTAAGTATGCCGATTTCGCCGGAGGTTCCACTGCCGTCCCATTGGCCGGGGATGCTCTCCGGGTTCAGGCCCCGGACTTTTACAATGAGGTCATTCACCGGTCTGAACAGGACGGCATTAAATACCAGGGTTCCAATAATGAATCCCAGGATCAGCATCAGCCCCAGAGAAATCATGAGAATCTCCTTGGGCCTTAAAAAATGGCTGTCTTTCAGAAAGGCCTCGGTATTAAAGATCAGGTAATAGACCTCCTTTGTGTCCGGCATTTCAAACACCCCCACCATAAACGGAGGCACTGTTTCGTTAATTTCCACTTCATAGACACCGGGTTCAAGATCCTTTAAAAAGCTCCGGAGTTGCCCGGGAACCCGTTCGATCCCGTCAAACGCACTGATATACTTGGAACGGGGCAGGGGGGTGGCGCGATTGGTCTCATACTGATACAAAAAATAATCAATCTCAGTCTCAATCAGGTTGTTTGTTATCTGTTCCCCATAAGACTCGGCAATGTAAAAGGCAAGGCCTCCCGTGGCAAGTCCCATTATCAGACCGAATATCAGGATACCGCCCATAAGCCTGAATCTTATGCTCTGGTAGAATTTCATTTATCTGTTTTCATTGACTTTCTTTATTTATCTGGGCCTTGAGTAACAGGCCCACACCGTGAACCGTCTGGATCAGTGGGCGTTCAAAAGGTTTATCCACCCTTTTCCTCAACTGATAGATGTGACTTCTTAAGACATCGCTTCCCGGAGGGGTGTCCCCCCATAACGCATTTTCCATCTCTTTTTTGGTGACCAGGCCGGGGCTGTTCTCCATGAGCAGTTTAAGCAGGGTGGTGCAGGCCTTGTTCAACTTTAAGGTCTGCCCCTGCCGGGTAACTTGCCGGCTTCCCAGATCCATGGTCAGTCCGCCCACTTTCAGCGACCTCTCAATGGGAAGCCTGCGCTTTGACAGGGCACTTACCCGGGCTGCCAGCTCACTTAAAGCAAAGGGCTTGACCATGTAATCGTCGGTTCCGGAATCAAAGCCTTCCAGCTTGTCGTCCAGGGTATCCCTGGCGGTGAGCATTAGAACAGGAACCTGCCTCTCCCCTTCCTGCCGGAGTTTACGGCAGAGGGATATCCCGTCCATGCCCGGCAGCATGAGGTCCAGAATGATGACATCATACGCATTGGTCAATGCCAGGTGCAGCCCCATGATGCCGTCAATGGCAAAATCCAGGATAAAGCCCCTTACTTCCAGATACTCTGATATATTCTCTGCAATATCCTGATCATCTTCAACAATAAGAACCCTGATATTATTCTCCATGGGGCCTCCGTTTTAAAATCCGGCAATGACGCCAGTATAGTCGTTTCGTTCCTCAGGGGCAAGAAACAGGGAAACCTTTGCCGCTGCCGGGACCGGCTCCGGCAGCAGGCGCCGAAGGTTCCGTTTCAGGGGCAACCCGGTGAAATGCCGGTTCGAGCCGGTTGCGGAACACCTTGCCCGGCCCCAATCCCCCGGCAAAGACAAAGCGTATATCGTTAACAATAACCAACAGGCAGGGAAGCAGCACAAGGGTGAGCACCGTGGCAAAGGCAACGCCGAATGCCAGGGAAATGCCCATGGGTATCAATTGCTGGGCCTGCTGGCTTTTGTCCAGGATCAGGGGCAGCAGCCCGCCCACTGTGGAGACGGAGGTCAGCATCACGGCCCGGAACCGCCGGAGCCCGCCCTGGAACACCGAGTCAAAGAATCCCGTGCCCCGGGCAAGGTTCATGTTGATCCGCTCAATGAGAACAATGGCGTCGTTTACCACCACACCGGCAAGGGCCACCATGCCGAACACGGAGAGCACCGACAGCATCTTACCCATAACCAGGTGCCCCCATACCGCGCCCACAATACCGAAAGGAATCGTCAGCAGGATAAGAAACGGCTGAACATAGGAGCGGAACATGGCAGCGATCATCACAAAAATGATCATCACGGACACCGGCCCCCACAGGGCAATGCTCCCAAAGGTTTCCGATGATTGCTCGGCATCCCCGTAAAGCACGATATCCACGTCAGGATAACGGGATGAGATCTCTTTGAATATGCCCTTTGACAGGCTTTGGATTACATCTCCGGCAACGATTTCAGCGGTATCCACATCAGCGGAAATCATGATCTGGCGGAATCCGTTCTTCCGGATAATGGCGGACGGCCCGGGTCCGAATTCAATATCTGCCACAGCTGTCAGGGGAATCCAGGTGTTCTCGTCAATTTTGATCAAATATTCGGACAGGGTCCTCCGGTTCCCCCGCTGGGCTTCCGTAAGGCGGACAAAGACATCCACCTCGTCGTTGTCCCGCTGGACTTTCATGGCCAGGGCCCCGTAAAAGGCGTGCTGAATCCTGAGGGCGAGTTCACCGGTGTTCAGTCCAAGGTATCGGGCCTCCGGGCGCAGGCGGAGTTTCAACTCGTTCTTTCCCGGGGCATTGTCCGAGCGGACCTGGGAGACACCGTCAACGGATTCAAGGGTGTCAATGATTTTCCGGGCTGCCAGGGAGAGTTGGTCAAGATTGTTTCCCTGAAGGCTGATTTCTATGGCTGATCCGGGGGGACCTGCATCGGAGGCATCAAAGGTCAGGGACTGTACCCCGGCCACAGGGCCGCAGGCATTTTCCCAGGCCGTGATAAATGCATCGGAGTGAACCCCGCTTTTTGCCGGGCTGGCAAGGGTGATACTAACCCCTCCCCTGTTGGGGGCGGCGCTGACGGCCTGTTCTTCATCTTCCCCTGCCCACTGGCCCACCGTTGCCAGCCGGTTTTCAACCAGGGGACGGCCTGACAGGGTGTCGAAAGAGGCTGCAGCGGCCATGGCTGAGGCTTCCAGCCTTTCCACCGCCTTCCGGGTGATGTGAAAGGGGGTCCCTTCGGGAAAGGTAACGGATGCGGTCACAACCGACGCCGCCCGTTTGGGAAATAATTTGAATTTGACAAATCCGCCGTTTACCAGCCCGATACAGATAAACACCAGGGATATGCAAAGGCAGACAAAAATATAACGGAACCTGACACAGGCTTTGAGCACCGGCAGGTAAATCCTTGTCCCGGCAATGTCCATAGCTGCCATGGTCCGTTTATGAAAACCGTCCAGGACATTAAGCAGACCGTTGCGTCGTGGTCTGCCAGAATATTCAGGAAGGTCCGACAGGTGGGCCGGCAGGATAAAGAGGCACTCCAGAAGGGAGATCAGAAGACAGGCAATGACTGCGGTGGGCAGCGGGGCTATGAATTTTCCGAGAACCCCTTCAATATGGTAAAGGGGAAAAAAGGCGGCAATAGTGGTGGCAATGGCCACCAGGACGGCAAGCCCCACCTCCGACACTCCCTTTATCACGGCATCAAGGGCCGGGGCCCCGGTTCTGCGGTGGTAAAATATGGCTTCCCCCACAATAATGGCGTCATCAGCCACAATTCCCAGCACCATGATCAGGCCGAACAAAGTGACCTTATTCAGCGTATAACCGCATAAATAGACAATGGCCAGCCCGCCCAGCAGCGATACGGGTATCCCCATACCGGCCCAGAAGGCAATCCGGGTATCCATAAACAGCCACAGCAGGATGAGAACAAAGACAAGCCCCAGCCCGGCATTGGCATAAAGTCTTTCCAGTACGGAACGGATGTCTTCTGTATCGTCCGTGAGAACAATGATCTCCGTTCCCGGCGGAAGGGCTTTATTTTTTTCCGCCATAAACCGGCTGACACGGTCGGCCATTTTGATGGTATCCACCTCACCGGACAGAATGTTAAGCATAACCGCCGGCCGGCCGTTTGCCCGGATGGAAAGATCGTTCTGGGTGAACCCGTCCCTGATATCGGCCAGGTCACCCAAATGCAGGGTCTGCCCGTTGAGCCCGCTGATCACTTTGATGCCGGCAAGCTCCCTGCCGGTGTACCGCCGGCCCAGGGTACGCAGGCGGATATCTTCGGCAGAGGTTCTCATGGTGCCGCCGAACCGGTTCTGACTCTCTTCTGCAATGATATCCGCCACCGCTCCGATGGTGAGATTGTACTTGTGCAGGATATCCTGGGAAATCTCAACGGAGATTTCATAGGCCCGGGTACCGGTAAGGGTTACCTGGTTGACCCCTGCCTGGTGTTTAAGTTCTTTTCTGATGGTCTCTGCCCATTCCTTAAGCCTGGCATCGTCCATGTCGCTGAGCAGGCCGAGGGTCATCACCACATCCTGGTCAACGGGCCGGACAATGGAGGGCCGGTCCGCATCCGCGGGAAAGGTGGAAATGCTGTCCACTTCATTCCGGACCCTGTCCAGGAGAAGATCGGCATCATATCCGTCACTCACCGTAATGCTTGTCTCGGATCTGCCCTCAAAAGAGGTTGAGATATATGAGTCAACGCCTTCCAGGCCGTCAATGACATCCTCGATCTTCCTTGAAATCCCCTCTTCGATTTCCTGGGGATCGGCACCGTCATAGGTCACAGTCACCACAATGGTGTCCATGGTCATTCCCGGTATCTCCTCCCGGATCATTACGGCCCAGGCCAGGAGCCCGGCTATCATGATGAGGGCCATGGCCAGATTTGCAAATACCCGGTTCCGGGCAAAAGATGTAATCAGTTTCATGAATTATCCTTTTTTAAAGCCCGGGCCAGTCTTGCCTCTTCCGCAGCAAAGGTGAGCAATGTATTTTCAACGGGATTGGACAGGGGAGAGGTGATCAGGAAATCATCATCCCGGAACCCGCCGGTTACCCAGGCAGAAGCCCCGTCTGCCGTGACCTGGTTCACCTTCAGGGTTTTCAGCCGCCCGCCCCTGGCCACATAAACCGTGTTGTCTGCATTCATGGCAGTAAGCGGTACTTTCACCGTATTCTCCACCTGCCGTCCCTCCAGCATCACCTTGCAGAACATGCCCTCTGCCAGGGGCGGCAGGCTTTCAGCCGTGTTTTTTCCCGGACCCGCCTCGTTTTCTACCCTGAGGGCGATATACAGGGTCCTTGAACCGGTATCATAACGAACCACCCTGTGAATCCGGGCAGGCATTGAGGCAAATATCCTGCCGGTTACGCTTTGTACACTGCTCCTGATGTCTTCCAACCCGGAGAACCAGCCGGTGTTACCCGGGGCGCCTTTCAGGCCCAGGGTTTCAAACGCATCTCTGTCGCTTAACGGCACCCGGATTTCAAATACCCGGTCGTCTGCCAGGGTCAGCGCCTGTGTCCCTGCCGTGATATAGGCGCCGGTTTCAACGGACTCCGATTGTACCCGCCCGGAAAACGGGGCCGTGACCGTGCATCTGCCCAGGTTCAGCCGGGCGGTTTTCAGGTCTGCCCCGTCTTTTGCCAGGTCGCTTTGGGCCTCCTGGATCCGGAGGGGATAAAGCGCTATGGTTTTCATCAGGGTCTTTTCCGTATCCAGCAGTGAATTATAATCTTGTTCTGCCGTCTCCACCTCGGACAGGGTGCCCACCCGGTCATTTTCATAAAGGGTGTTTAACCGGTCATATTTGAGTCTGGCAAGCAGGGTGTTCTTTTTAACGGCCGCCAGCCGTTCCCTGTCACTGGCCAGGGAGATACGGTATTGGGATACCATGGTTTCACTCAG
Source organism: Desulfobacterales bacterium (assembly GCA_022361395.1). GTDB lineage: Bacteria > Desulfobacterota > Desulfobacteria > Desulfobacterales > Desulfobacteraceae > Desulfobacter. The sequence goes on from JAKSAX010000446.1 coordinate 6,440, forward strand.
GTTCATCACGGCCACTGCCCTGTCAACGGCGATGCTGTAATCCGTATCGTCAATCCTGAACAGCACATCCCCTTTTTCCACCATCCCTCCCTCTTCCAGGGCCGGATGTTTTTCAACAATATGGCCTGATACCTTGGGAGAGACGGTAAATGTGTTGACCGGGGAAATCTGTCCGTATCCGGTTGTCCTGAGCCGTACCGTTGACTTTTCCACCGGCACTGCAGATACTGAAACACCTTTTTGGGTGTCAGGCTTTTGAGCGGGTTCCTTCCGGGATGAGGCCAGCCCGTTCATGGCCAGCAGGCCCGCGGCGATTACCAGGACACAGCCCCCGGCTATTAACAGGACTTGCCTTAAATTGCCTGTCACATGCTTAGACACGGTTGTTACCCTCAAATTCAGAAGCTCCAGGACATGCCCACGGCACACATGGCTGACCGGCTGTCATAGAATTTTATGTTTGAATCCCGGTTCTCATAGCCTGTCAGGAAATCCAGTGATATGTTTTCCCAGCCAAACGGCGCATCATAGGAGACCCCCATGCTGAATCCGTACTCATCATCCTTACGGGCCCGGCCGAATATGGGATTGGTTTCGTCATAGTCGTACACCGCCCCATGGATATTTCCGAAAAACACCCATTTATCAAGGGGATAAAAAACGGTAATTTCCCCCCTGTACCTGTTAAAACTGTTGGCCCCGCCGTCAGCATCACCAATCATATACCCGAACTGGGGACGGATATTTATTCCCTGCCCCAGGCTAAAGGTGTACATGGCCTGAATAAGATGAAAATCAGAGTCCCTGTTTAATTTACTGAGATCGTCGGATGTTATGGCGCCGATGGAGGCGTGATAGGCACCGGACTGCTCATTGTCCACATCCAGGGTGCCGTACCCGTATCTCAGGGTTACAGGACTGCCGAAAACGGAATCGGCCTCAAGCTTGAATGCCTGGGCATCCTGGTCAGTCTCCGCCCGGTCCCGGTTCAGCAGAAAAGGGTCACTCCAGACTTCACTGTCCAGAAGGGGTACATTGGGGATCCATGCAGCGGTTAATACAGTGCCGCCGATTTTCTGGCGGATACCGGCTTCCAGCAGGAAGTTGCCCTCAACAATATTCTCTTCAGGCGTACCTGCATAGAACCGGGTGATACCGTTTTCAAGGGTATACCCCATTTTCCATAACAGCATGGGACTGATCTCGGTTTCAGAACCTGCATCCTGATCCAGGGAGTTGATCCGCTTGTCATCATCACTTACCTCGGAAAGGGATTTTGACTGCTCTATACCGACAATGGGGCTGACATATCCGCTGAAACCGGGCTTAAACGCATCCTCATCCTCCCCGGAATCATCTGCCCGGGCACCGGTAATAACAAGACAGCTGCAGGCCAGCAGCAAGAGTGTTAATACCATTCCGAATCTCTTCTCTTTTTCCAAGAATTTCATACATATCTCCTAATTAAATTTTCAGACAATAACTGCCTAATATGCCTGGAACAGATTCTACTAGGGGATACGTGGAATATTTGTGAAAAAGACCGGGCCCTGTCCTACTCCACTACTTTGGTCTCAGGATGGTCAGCCTTCCATTTCCGCCAGATGGTATCTTCCGAGGGAAGTTTGGGCAGCCAGCGTTTGAAGTATTGCCCCTGGATCCCCATCAGCCCCCTGCGATAGGGATACCACAGGGTTTCAGTCTCCCTGTCGTACAGAACAAAAGTACTCTTGTAGGTCCAGCCCGAAGGCACCAGGGTCAGGGTTCTGCCGTCGATTTCACGGCTGTACACAGCCGTCAGGTTGACAAGGGGTCAGTATCCGGCCGTGATACGGACATCGCCGATTGTCGTGTTGGCAAGTTCATGGTGCCTGAGCCGGTCAACGGAATAGGCATGGGCCTCTCCCTTGTGCCGGAACCCGATCACCCGGTGGTGATCGCGGATCCGGGCCGGAGACGATGTGACCTCTTTGTCGTCCAGCGGGGTAAAGGCAAACTTTCCGATACCGTACTGGAAGCCTTCAGGTTTGAAGCCCAGGGTCCGGGCCTGGGTCACATCCCAGGAAACCCCGGTGCGGTCTGTTATAAATACCCTGTCACCGGCCTCACGGACACGGGCCGGAACCGTCAGGGCATAGGTAAAAACAAGGATGGATGTCAAAGCAAGTATGATGAGTTGTTTTTTCATGGGATACCTCTTTTATTGCATGGCAGTTTCTCCTGTTTTGTCGCCGCCTAAGAGGATTCCTTTCAGAAAATACAGGGTTCCGATGTTGGAGCCAAGCCCCAGTTCAGGCTCATAAAAAATTACCTTGACGAAATAACAGCATTTTCCCTATACATGTAGGGTGTTTCACTAAAAAGAAGTACCTGAAAACAGTCCAATGACCCACGTTCCTTTTTTTAGTAAGTATAAAAACCGGCAGAGGGCGCTTAAGAAAATACACTTATGAAGCCATCATCATCTTTTTCCAATTCTCTTTTGAAACGGTTTATCCTTGCTGCACTGCTGCCGATCCTGATCACCGGGTTTTTATCCTATTTTTATCTGAGCCGCAAAATCACCGGGGATATCCAGGAGAAGAACCAGCTTATTGCCCAGGCCATTGTGGGTGAAATCTCCAGTGTACTCAAAGAGCCGCTGACGATTTTGCAACAGGTCAAATTTCTCATCCAGACCCATGAACATATCAACGGCGAACTGGACAGCACCCTGGATTATACGGTACGGCATTCAAAATTTTTTGAATCCATATTTATTCTCAATGCAGAAAAACAGATCGTCAACCTGGGCCTCCCTGATAACTCAGGGCATCTCCGGGCAAACCTGATGGGGGTTGATTACTCGGGAATGGATCTGTTCAGAACCGGTGGGAAACCCAAAGAGATCCGGTGGTCCCAGACCTATCTGTCTTCCCTGACCGGTCATAAAAGCCTGGATCTTGCCCTCTCCCTGCCCGAAGGCCGGACCCTCGGCGCCTCGTTCAGCATAGAACATATCCGCGAGGTGCTGATGGGACGGACCCGGAATGCAGAACTCGTCGTTTTTATAGCGGATACCAGGGGAAACCTGATCTTTCATCCGGATAAGACCCTGGTCCGGGCGCACATGAACTTTTCCAATATCCTGCCATTGGCAAAGGCCTTAAAAGGAGAGTACGGCACCTTTGCCTTTTCCATGAACAACCAGGCCTATATCGGGAGTACAGCCAGGGTTCAGAACCTGGGCTGGCCCCTGGTGGTGGCCCAGACCCGGGCCAAGGCCCAGGCCCCCCTTCGCGAGCTTCGCATCTATCTGGGCGGTGCCCTGCTGGTGGCCCTGGTTTTAGTGATCATGCTGGCATTGGATACGGCCCAGACCCTGCTCCATCCGCTCTACATGTTCAGGGAGAGCATCATAGCGCTTGGCAAAGGCAAGGACGACGCCCCCCTGCCCACCCAGCCCCACATCGAACTGGAATCCCTGGCAGAGCGGTTCCGGCAGATGGCCCGGGCCATTAAAAAAAGAGAGAGGGAACTGCAGATATCCGAGGACAAGTTCAGATCCATCTTTGAAAACACCCCGCTGGGTGTGGTGCACTATAATGAAAAGGGCGTGGTTGCCACCTGTAATGAGAGGGCTGCTGAGGTCTTTGGCTCAAGTGTTGAATCGGTGACGGGTTTTGACGGTCTCAGGGAGAACCGCTCCCCCCTCTTGATCAATGCCATTGAATCTGCCCTTGCCGGGAGGAAAAATCACTTTACGGATACCTATGTATCGGTTACGGGGAACCGTACCGCCTCTTTAAGTGTCCACTTCGGTCCCATCAGGCTGGAGAGCGGCACCGTTGCCGGTGCCATCGGTGTCTTTGAAGACATCACTGCCCAGAAGGAAATGGAGGAGCAGACCCGTAAAAGCGAAGAGAAGTTCAAGGTGATATTTGAAAGCGCTAATGACGGCATCCTTGTGGCTGACCCGGCCACAGGCATGGCCATCATGGGCAATGAAAAATTCTCCGCCATGGTCCGCCGCCGGCAGGATGATATCACCGGCATGGATATCAGTACCATTCTCAGGGACACCCGGGATATTTCGGAGCTTTCCCTTTCCGCAACAGAAGGCGGCACGCCCCTGCTCCTTGAAGTACCGCTCACCCGGAAGGACGGCTCCCGGATTCATACTGAGGTGAACGCCGCCCGTATTGAAGTGGACGGACGGGATCATTTCATCGGATTTTTCAGGGACATCAGCCAGCGCATCCGGGCTGAAAAAGAGAAAGAAAAACTGGAAACCCAGCTGAGGCAGGCCCTGAAAATGGAGGCCATCGGCACTATGGCCGGCGGTATTGCCCATGATTTCAACAATATCCTGGGCATTATTATCGGCAACACGGAACTGGCCCTGGATGACCTGCCCCAATGGACCCCGTCCCGAACCTTTCTCGATGAGATCAAAACCGCAGGGATGCGGGCAAAGGATCTGGTCCGCCAACTGCTCAGCTTCAGCCGGAAAACAGAACAGAGCGCCACCACCCCGATAAACATCAGGGAGATTTTTGAAGAGAGCGTCCGCCTGTTAAGGGCATCCACCCCGTCCTACATCGAACTGACCACGGAGGCCGGCAGAGACCTCAGCCTGATAAATGCAGATCCCACCCAGATCCAGCAGGTGATTATAAACCTGGCCACCAATGCCATCCACGCCATGGAAGATTCCCCGGGGATTCTGGGGCTGAAACTTAAAGAGATCGAACTGACCGAAACCACGTTCAAGGGGTTTAAAACCCTTCCGGCGGGCAACTACATCCAGCTCAGCATCAGTGATACCGGACACGGGGTGGACCCTGCCATTTTCGACAAGATCTTTGACCCCTATTTTACCACCAAAGAGGTGGGCAAGGGAACCGGCATGGGCCTCTCCGTTGTACACGGTATCGTATCAAGCCATGACGGCGCATTGACCCTCTACACCGAACCGGGAAAGGGCAGTGTTTTCAGGATCCTCTTTCCCACTGTAAAGGCCGTTCCTGTCCGCAAGCCCGAACTTGAGACAGATATTCCGGAAGGGACCGGCCATATCCTGTTTGTGGATGATGAGGCCTCACTGGTCCGCATGGCCGTCCATATGCTGGAAAAACTGGGCTACACGGTTACGGCATTTACAAATCCCTCGGATGCCCTGGAATTTTTTGCCAAAGCCCCGGATACCATTGATCTGGTGATCACCGATATGACCATGCCCGTTATCACGGGGGAGATCCTTGCCCTGAAACTCATGGAAATCCGTGAAGACCTGCCCGTGATCCTATGTACCGGTTTCAGTGCCCGTCTGGAACAGGAGGGCGGGCTTCCGCCGGGCATAAAAAAGATAATAGAAAAACCGGTAAGTGCCAGACTGCTGGCCAAAACGGTTGAGGAAGTACTGAAACCGGACCGGTAGAGGGAATGCCGGTGAGTGCCCCCTATTTTGCACGAAATTTTTCAGGATCGATGGCATACCGCTTCATAATCTGCTGAAGCGCCTGGCGGTCCATGGCGCACCGTTTGGCTGCCTGGGTGATATTCCCGCCGGTCATGGTCAGCATGGCCCCGATATAGTTATGATTAAACCGGGTCAATATCTTTTCCTTGGCTGTTTTATAGGGCATCTGCCCGGTTTCCCGGTCCAGTTCCCGGCGGGTATTGTCTGATTCACCATCACCGACCGGGATGTGGGTCCGGCGGATGGTGTCCCCTTCCGCATAGAGGATACCCTGGACCAGGACATTTTCCAGCTCCCGCACATTGCCCTGCCAGGACTGTTTCATCAGCAGGTCCCTGACATTATCAGACAGCCGTTTCGGACTCTTGTTCAGCTTTTCACAATGCTTGGCAAGCAGGTGGTCGCAGAGCAGGGGAATATCCGTGATCCTGTCCCGCAGGGGCGGCAGTTCAATGGTAATCACTGAAAGCCGGTAGAAAAAATCCTCCCTGAACTCCTTATTGGCAATCTTTTCCCTCAGATCCTGGTTGGTTGAGGCGATAATTCTCACATCCACCCGGTCCACCCGGGTGTCTCCCAAAGGCTTGACCTCTTTTTCCTGGATCACCCGGAGCAGCTTGGTCTGGATGGAGGGTCCCACATCGCCGATTTCATCCAGAAAAATCGTTCCCTTGTCCGCCTCCTGGAACAACCCGGTTTTATCCCGGTAGGCATTGGTAAATGCCCCCTTTTTATATCCGAACAATTCACTTTCCAGGATATGCTCGGGTATGGTGGGACAGTTCACAGGGATGTAGGATTTGTTCTTTCTGTGGCTCAGGGCATGGATGGACCGGGCCGTCAGGTCTTTCCCCGTTCCGGATTCCCCGGTTATCAGGACGGTGACGTCCGAGCCTGCCACCAGGGAGATTTTTTCAAACACCTTTTCCATGGCAGGACTCTGGCCGATCAGGGGCAGGGATTCTTTTTTAAAGGCCTGCTGAAGCCGCTTGTTTTCATTGAGCAGGCGGCTGCGTTCAAGGGCCTTCTGGATCTTGAATATGATTTCATCCTGCTCAAAGGGCTTGGAGATAAAATCATAGGCTCCTTTTTTAATGGCAGCCACGGCCGATTCAATATTGCCGTAAGCTGTAAGCATCACCACTGTCAGGTCCGGATGGTTCTTTTTCAGCCGGTCCAGCAGTTCGAATCCGTCCATCTCCGGCATGCGGATATCGGAGATCACCAGATCAAATATAACATCGGACTGCTGGACCACATTCAGGGCCATTTCACCTGAAAAGGCCATGGTGACCTTACAGTTCAGCTCCGGCTCCAGGGTTCTCTGGAGCAGGCGGGTCATATCTTTTTCATCATCCACCACAAGGATCTGTGCTGTCATGTTTACTCTCCTTTATGGGGTTTAAATTCCTGGTTCAAAGGACATTGTATGGGCAGGCGAATGGTAAAGGCAGCCCCTTTGCCCTGCCTGTTTCTGGCGGTTATCTCTCCGCCGTGGCGCCGGATAATCCCGTATCCCACTGACAGGCCCAGGCCTGTTCCCCGGCCCACGGGCTTGGTGGTAAAAAAGGGATCAAATATCCTGGAGATATGCCGCTTCTGGATGCCGGACCCGTTATCCATGACGACAATCAGCACCGCGTCATTATCCTTTACGGTTTTTACCTCGATCCGCCCTTCCTCTTCATTCTCTATGGCGTGGCAGGCGTTGATCATCAGGTTGATCATGACCTGGGTCAGTTCCTGGGCATGGCCCTGGACGATGAGCTTTTCCCTGTCCCATAGATCAAGATGGATGCCCACCTTCCTGAAGTCCGAGTGATTGCCCAAAAACTTCACCACCCCGTCCACCACCTTGTGGACGTCCACAAGGCCCATCTCCTTGGCCCCTTTTCTTGAAAAACTGAGCAGGTCCGATACAACCTCTTTGCAGTTTTTCACATGTTTTTCTATGGTTTTGAGGTCTTCTTCATATCCGGAGTCCTCCTTGAGCATGAGCTGGGTATAGCCCAGGATAATGCCCAGGGGATTGTTGATTTCATGGGCCACCCCTGCGGACAGTTCCCCCAGGGCCGCCAGTTTGTCAGCCTGGGCAATCTGCTGCTCCATCTGCTTTTTATCATTGATGTCCTTGATGATAAAATGAAAGGTTTTACCGCAGCCAAAGGCCCCGTAATCCACACCGCCGGTGATCAGCACCCGGACCTGGGAGCCGTCCGGCCGCAGAAAATCGGTTTCCTCGTTGAGGATATACTCCCGGGTGTTTAACAGGTGGTGGAACCGTTTCCACTCGGTAGGCTTGGCCATGAAGTCCCCGATGCTCATCCTCCGGTCCAGCATGTCGGATTTCCTGTACCCGGTCAGGGTGATCCCGGCCTGGTTGATCTCCGATACAAGAAGCCTTTCGTTTGTCATCACGATGGTGTCCAGGGACTGCTCAAAAATACGCCTGGCCTTGTGTTCGGAACTGGTCAGCATCTCCGTTCTTTCCACCACCTTATGCTCCAGGGTCTGGTTCAGGCTCACCAGCTTGATATGGGTCTCCTCCAGCTTTTCCCTGGATGAGAGGATCTTCTCATTAATCTTCCAGCTCTGGTTGAAAAACAGGGTGATCAGACCCACCAGCATGAAGGATACCGTATTCACGGCCCCGGTATAGGGGCTGATGGTATACCAGATCTCCACATTTGCCGTAAGAATCAAGAACTGTTTTAAAATATGGGAAAAGGACCTGGACACGGCAAAGATGGTAAAACCGGTGCTGATCCAGAGCAGGTACAGAAAGATAGCGTTATCATGATCCAGCTCCCGGAGCTGCCTGGCCTTATTCAGTGCCAGGACGGCAATGACCACCATGGCCACCGAGCCGAGCATGTCCACAACCAGTATGGGCAGAGAGGAAAAAATCATGATTCAGCCTTTTCCTCTTCCTTTTCACTGAGTTCCTTTTCCCGGGACAGGATATTGGAAAGTCCCCTGTAGAAGAGAAACAGGGCCGGCACGCAGAAAAGGTGGTCCAGTTTCAGTCCGTGATAAAGGTATACCAGAAGTTCGGAACCGGCCACGGCTGAGATCTTCACCTGCCAAAGGGAAAGGTTCCTGACAGTTACCGCCTGGATCTGGTTGTCAAAAAAATGAGCGATAATGGTATCCAGGTTCCAGAGTACGAAAAGAACCGCAGAGTACTGGATCATCCGCCATCCCCTGTCCCGGTTCAGCTCCCGTCCTGTAATAATAAAGACCAGCACCACCATGGAGAGTAAAAAGAAGAGATGGCCCACCTGATGGACAATGATGCCTTCGCTGCCCTGGTGGGTCTGAATGGCCAGGCCTGCTGCCGGCAGCAGAAGGTCACATAAAAACAATACGGCCAGCAGTGCCGGTACACGGCCTGCCAGGCGGAGAGCCGGGCCTTTCACCCCTATGGCGGATTTGGGATTAATCGGATTTTCCTTTTTTTAAATAAGCCCCTGCAATGCCAAAGAGTATGAATCCTCCGATCAGGCAGATAATATACCAGAACAGGGTGCCCACATAAACCGGATCCTCACTGCCCATGGTGAAGATCCAGGGATCCCCGAACTTTGCCGCAAGGTTCTCTTTGGTATAGGTTCTGGACAGATAGGCAATGGTGGTCAGCACGGGCAGTACCGTGGTGACCAGATTTTTCATCAGGCCTTCAAAAAAATAATCGTAATAGACCTTGTTAAGTTTGGCCTGGTCGATGTTTTTGGCCATGGCCTTTCCCTTTTCCCTGTCCTTGTTTTTAACGGCCTCCTCCCGGACGGACTGCCAGTGGAGGAACTCTTTTTTAAGGGCATCATGGCGGCGGGTGCGGTAGACCCGGACCAGGATACGGGTAAGCCCCACTGTGGCCAGGGCCAGAATAAGAACAACCCAGGCCGGCCCCAATACTTCAAGAGGACTGATGAGACGGTCCATAACCGTGGCAAGCCCTGTCAGCCCGCCTTCAATGTAACCCCATATCTTGTCCAGAAACGCATCCATGTCGCACTCTTTTTACACCAGCATGTATTAAAATTCAAAACCCGTGGCCCAAGGCTATGATTATAAGCCCTGGACACACGGGTTTCAAGGTGATTTACTCCCGATCCTGATTAGATCCAGATTTCAATCTTAAAGAACCTGAAGAACAGGAAGAACAGGGTACAGGCCAGTACGACCTTCAGGGTCATCTCGGAGAACATTTTCTGGGCACGGCTGCCCAGCATGCCGCCGGCAAAACCACCGATGATAATGGCGATGGCCAGGGTCATATCCGGCAGGTATCCGGTCATGAGATATCCCAGGAAAGCACCGATACTGGAGAAACAGGTACCGATCAGGGAGATGGGAACGGCCACGTACATGGGAAGTGCGCCCAGGGTGGTCATGGCAGGTACCAGGAGGAAACCGCCGCCGATACCGAATGATCTGGAAACCACACCAATGGCAATACCCAGGATGGCGAACAGCAGGGGATTGATCCTGAACTCTTCACCCCAGAATTTAAAACGGTAATCCATGAGGCCGGTTTTAACAGGTTCAATGGAGCCCATCTCAGCGGAACGGCCTTCGGCTTTGGCCTTGGCAACCTCATCGTTGAACTTCTTGGTCATGGCCTTGATGTTTTTACGTTTGGCCATGGCAGCGGGACGCATCTCCATCAGGGTTTTAATACCCATGATCACAACCAGGACAGCCAGCCACTCTTTGTAGGCTTTCATGGGCAGGACGGCGGAGACGTATTTACCCAGCCAGATGGAACCGATGAAAATACCCACGCCAAAGGAGAGGCCTACGGGCCAGGCAACACGTTTTTCAATTTTAGCGTACCGCCAGAAAGATCCCAGGGGGGAGAACAGGGTCAATGCCATGTTGGAAGGTTTGAGAACGTTGGCCGCGTTGATACCCACAGGACCCATGGTGTTGACGACCAGTACCTGGAAGGCAGCCATGAGCATACCGCCGGCAGCACCGATCATGGAAAAGTAAGTACCCACAAGGATGGCGCCGATCACGATCCACAGGGGATTCATGTACCGGTACCCTTTGCTCAGCCAGTAACCGTTCTTTTCAATGGTATAGTCGCCGGCTTTTGTACCGTTTACATATACGTCAAAACCGGTATTGGGCGGGGTGTGACGGAAGGATTTAAAGGAGACCGTGTACTGGCCTGTGGCCTTGTCCAGGTTAACCTTGGTGCCTTTGTCCCAGTAGTTTCCGCTGGCTTCGTCAGTGATAACGGTTCTGGAAAAAATAACAACCTTACCGATTCTGTTACCCTCTTTAACGATGGTGTTGATACCGTAGTTGTTCTCATTGGCCCAGCGGAGGAAGTTCCACTGTTTGTCCGATTTAATGGGTCCCATCATGGCGCGGGCGTCAGCATCAACCTCATTAAACTTCTTTTTCAGGTAAAACATGGTGGTGGAGTAGATGCCGTTTCCCTTGCCCAGAAGCACTGAGGGGCCGCCGAATTTTTTCTTGTCCACCTTACCGAATTTTTCCGGGGCATTGGTGATCAGGTAGTAAAGGGGGGGAATGGCCGTATCCATGTCAAAGGCCCCTTTTTTGACGGTCTTTTTGAATTTTTTGACCTCATGGACACCATTGGTATCCTTGGGGGCAAACATATCTTTCTGTGAAATGGTCAGGTACAGGTCCTGGCCGGGCTCAATCTGCCCCTTGATTTCAACCACATCACCGGCCTTATAGCTGGCGGAAGACACGCTGGCGCTGCCGGCGGCAAAAACACCCGGTGCCGACAGCATCACTGTCAGCAGCATAATTGCCAGATAAGAACAACACTTTTTCATTTCTCTCTCCTTAAACACAAAAACTAAGGTTAATAAATTATAAATTAAAATACCTGGCAGCCAGCCGGGCGCCCAGGTAACTTGTAATGCCTGATACAACAATATAAACCGCAAGATCCCCAACGGTCAGGGTCAACATGCGGCCGGCCAGGGGGCCTGTAATATTAACGAGGGCGAACACGGCTGCCCCCTGGCCTGTGCCCATGACAAAGGGAAAAAGAAAACGGCCGCGGATCTTTCCCCGCAGCGTGTCCACCAGCTGGAAACCGATCATGGCCCCGGTAAAGGCCAGAAACACAGGCATGATAAACACGACCTTTTCCAGGGTGAGGAAGGTGGCGGCAAACAGGGACAGCACAACAGCCCCGCCAATACCGCTGCCAAGGGATTTTATACTTGCCAGAGTCATTTTCTTATCCTTTCATTTTCAGTCAGCGCCCGGTCCGACATCATTTTTGCGCAGGCCGTGCACAGGTGGTGGACCACCTTGGTGTCCGGATGGGGTGAGGTGGTTTTAGCCACATGGGCCAGGAAATCTGATGTGGCATAGAGGTTGCCGCAGGCCTCGCAGCGCTCCAGGGGAAGACGGCTGACCACCTCGTTCCGTATGGAGACTGTCCTGACGTTATCCCGGTCCGTTATCCGCATGACCTTGGTGGGACAAAGGTTGGCGCAGGTCCCGCAGCCGATGCATTTTCCCTCCCCGGGCACCACCTTGCTGCCGGATTCGGTTTTGACCATCTTTATGGCCCGGGCCTTTACGATCTCATTGCAGACCCTCACACAGAGGCGGCACCGGATACATCCGTTGGGTTCCGGAGGAACCGGCACCCTGAACCGGTCTGCCAGGTCCCTGATCCTTTGGGATTCCGGGGCCAGGGTCAAAAGTTTGGCAAAGGCCTTTTCCCGGTGGGCAGCCACCAGGGGGGAGTCGGTCCGGATGACAAGCCCCTCCTTTACCTTGAGAATACAGGAGAGCATCACCACCTGTTTTCCCGACGGAGAGCCCACTTCCACCCCGCAGAGTTTGCATGACCCGGAGGGTTTCAGCGCCGGATGATAGCAGAGGTGGGGGATGGGAATTTTATTGTCCCGTGCAACCTGGAGAATGGTGCTCCCCTCTTCGGCCGGAATGGTGTTGCCGTCTATTGAAATCTCAATCATGGGCTGCATCCTGAAGATCTGAAATATAGTCTTTTAAATAGTGGAGTTCCCGGGTAAGCGCGCCTACGTGAGACTTGACAAGGTCTTCCAGGGCAAGGAGGCTGACGATCTTTTTATCCCTTACCACGGGAAGGTGCCTGATTTTCGCCTGGATCATCATGGCCATGGCATCATCCACAGTGTCCGAGGGTTCGGCCACGATCAGCTTTGTCACCATGACATCTTCAACAGGGATATCATCCATGGCCCTGTCCGGAAAAAGCAGGTGACAGCGGACCAGGTCCCGTTCCGTGAATATGCCTTCAACACTTTCCGTGTCCGGATCCATCACCACCAGGGCAGATACCTCGCGGCCGGACATCTGCTGGATGGCCTCGGTCACAGCCTGGGTTTTGCTCACAGAGTAAAACCGCCCGGGATCCTTTTCCAAAATATCTTTCACCTGGATCATAGAGGACGTCCTTGTTCGTCAAGACGTCTCAGGCTGTCCTGGGGAAGCCTGTGGGTGCCTTTACCCTCAAGGCTCACCTCGATCAGGGCATCGGGATCGTTCACCGTGGTATCCGGATCCGTGATAAACCCGTGACAGCCGATAAAATCATCCATATAGGACTCCCAGGCTTCGTCCGGGGATTTTTTAAAAACCTCTATTTTATCCCCTCTCTGAAATTCCATTTTCTCTCCTTTCTCCCCGTCTGAATCAGACAAGTGGCATCGGCCCGTCCGCAGCCCCGTTCCGCCGCTGACAATCGTTGCACAACAACCGTTTATCAGTTGCAGGGGAAATCCCGCTGGTTTTCCGGGCAATAAATTGGGTGTACTCCGCAGAGCCCAGTTCAGCACCGCAGCCGTCGCAATACTGGATCGCCTGGCTGTTCAGCACAGTGCCGCAGAGCATCAGCCTGCGCCGGCCTTCCGTCTCATCAATGACCAGGGCCCTGTTTTCACAATTGGCTGCACAGGCACCGCAGGTGATGCAGTTTTCAGCAGTGGCCCTGAAATCCGTGGGAGACTGGGTGTCGAACTCAAGATATCCGAGTTTCAATGCGCCGATTCCCATCTTGTCCCTGCAGATCTCAACGCATTTTCCGCAACGGCGGCAGATATCGCAGCGCAGGCACCGGCCCGCTTCCCTGCGGACATCCGCTTCGTCATAGCCCAGTTCCACCTGCTGAAAGGTGGTCCTGCGGCGGTCCATGTTCAGCATGGGCATTTCCGGGTGCTTGATGGTCATCTTCCTGCTGGCAGACATCTCACCAACAGGTTCGGTATTGTACCGCACCGGAATCTTGGGCATCCTGGGCTGGGGAATCCCCTTCAGGTGCCGGTCAATGGCATCGGCCGCCCGCTTGCCGCCGCCGATGGCCTCAATGACCGTGGCCGGGCCCGATACGGCGTCACCGGCCGCAAAAACGCCTGGCTGTGAGGTTTCCATGCTGGCATGGTTAACCTCAATGGTGCCTCTCCGGGACCAGTTCATCCCTTCGAAAGCATCCATTCCGCCGTCATCCACATACTGGCCGATGGCGGAGATCACGGCGTCTGCCTGAATCTCAAAATCCTGGCCTTCAACCGGCACGGGAGAGAGGCGGTCCGAGCCTTCTTTCTTTTTAAGCTCGGCCTTGATGCAGGAAAGGGACCTGATTTCCTCCCCCTCACCCACAACAGCCTTGGGAATGGTTAAAAAGGCAAACTCAATCCCCTCTTCCTCGGCCTGTTCCACCTCTTCGATATCAGCCGGCATCTGGTTCCGTGACCGCCTGTAGGCAATGGTCACCTTTTCCGCACCCAGGCGGAGACTGGTCCTTGCCGCATCAATGGCCACATTACCGCCGCCGATAACCACCACGTGGTTTCCCGGGGCATGGTGTTCACCCAAAGCCACATCCTTCAGAAAGGAAACAGCCTCAATTACTTTCGGAAATTCCTTCTCACCCTCTATACCCAGATCCCAGGCCTTGTGAGCTCCTATGGCGATAAAGAAAGCTTCATACCCCTCTTTTTCAAGTTCCGCCTTGGTCACATCAGTGCCGAAACAGGTATTATAGGAAATCTCAACCCCCAGGGCCTCGATCATGGCCACTTCCCTGTCAATCACCTCCCTGGGCAGACGGTACCTGGGAATTCCCACCATGAGCATCCCGCCCGGGACGGGCAGGGCTTCAATAATCCTGACCCGGTACCCCAAAAGCGCCAGGTAATAGGCTGCGGATAAACCGCCCGGTCCCGCACCGACCACACAGACCTTTTTACCGTTGCCGGGTTTTGGCTCAGGATTTTTATATGCCCGGTCAGACATGGCCCGCTCTGCAGCAAAGGCCTTTAAGAATTTAATGGAAACCGGGGTGTCGATCCTGGCCCGGACGCACATCATCTCACAGGGCCGGGTGCAGATCAGGCCGCAGACCCACGGCAGGGGATTATCCCTGCGGATCACCTCAATGGCCTCGGCATCCTTTCCCTGGGCGATAAGCGCCAGGTAAGTGGGGATGTCAATACCTGCCGGGCAGGCCATCTGACAGGGAGACGGCGCCAGTTTCCCGCAGTCGTGGGTGGGACAGTTCCGGGTTTCAATATGACTGAGGAAGGTCTCCCTGTTCTCTGTCAGGTATCCTTTGACAACCTTGCCGGCTTCCCGTGTCTCCACAGGGCTTTTCTCATCGTCATACTCAAGGACCAGGGCATCTATTGCCGCCAGATGATGGTCTCCGGCAGCGCCTTCGGCAATTTCCTCCGCCAGGACAAGGATCTGTTCGGATATCCGCTGTCCCCTGGGGTCATTCAGGCCTTTGGGGCCGATAAGACCGGACAGAAAAAGAATGGTTTGTCGAACCGGGCAGATTTCCATGCTCACTCCTTAAGGTCCCTTTAAAAACTTGTATTTTCAAAGGATGCCACAGATGCGGCATGGCGCTCGCGGCGGATCTGGGTCATCTCCTCAACCTTGCCGAATTTCAGGCATCCGGTGGTGCAGGTGGTAACACAGGCCGGATTAA
Source organism: Desulfobacterales bacterium (assembly GCA_022361395.1). GTDB lineage: Bacteria > Desulfobacterota > Desulfobacteria > Desulfobacterales > Desulfobacteraceae > Desulfobacter. Next base: position 21,880 of record JAKSAX010000446.1, read on the forward strand.
GTCCGGCATCAATCCTGTCCTTGCAATAATCGCATTTTTCCACTTTCCCGGTTTCCTGATTCCACTGGGGCGCTCCCCAGGGACAGGCGGAAACACAGGTCTTGCATCCCACGCAAAGGTCCTTGTCGATAAAAACAATGCCGTCTTTGGACCGTTGCTGCATGGCGCCGGTGGGACAGGCGGAAACGCACCAGGGATTCTCACAGTGAAAACAGGGCATGAAGATAAAGGATATTTTCGGTATCTCGGCGATGGTTTTGGGTCCTACCTGGATAATCTGGCAGGGTTTCGGCCCTGCGGGCAGGTTCTTATTCGCCTTGCACTGGACCTCACAGGTCCGGCAACCGATACACTTCTTTGTATCCTGAAACAGATAATATTGACTCATTCAATCCTCCGGTGGATATTTGGTCTGGTTTTATTAAAATTTACCTTTTGGGGGTTTTAGTATAGCCATAACCATGCCATGGGCCGGCCCGGCGGCATTATTTGTTTTAACTAATTGAAATTTAAAGGAAAAATATGAAAAACATCTCACAGAAGGGTCGGACCGGGGGAACCCCGGGCCAAGGGCGGCATATGGGGTCAGTTACCGAAAGGCCCGGTATTCAAGGATAGAGGGCCACGGTCACTGTTTTTAAGGAAAAACCGAACCTGCAATAAAAATATTGCACTGCCTTTTTTTTATTGCGAACAGACAGATAAAATGCAGGTGTCAGGAGATTTGGGAGAAGATATCATCAAAGATCGCATCATCCGCCTTCATGCAGCGCCTGTTCAGTTCACGGTACGCCTCAAGGAGCCCACGTCCCTCATCGGTCAGGCGGGATCCCCGCACCCGGTCCGCATGCACCACGGGCTTTCCAAAATGTTTTTCCGTTGATTTAATCTTGCTCCACACGGATTTATAGGACATGCCCATTTCTTTGGCTGTCTTATTGATGGAACCGGTCCGGTCAATGGAGTCAAGGATATCCATCCGTCCCTTTCCCATTATAATACCGCCGGTGTCATCCACCAGCAATTGCATTGATCTCAGCTTCATTCTTCTCCCTTAGCCTGGATTTAATCCTACCCTTATACATAATATTCCCGGGTTCGTACATCCTAAGATTATTCGTAACCACGGTGCTGCGGCATATATTTTGCTGACTTCAGTATATTTGGTTGACCTTATGTTAGATTTAACATAAGGTCATATATTAATTATGAGATACCGGAAAAGGAAAATCCATGGAAGATTTTGAAACCCTGCTGGCCGGTGCAGCCGAAGCCCACGGCCACCTCTGCCCGGGCCAGGTGGTGGGCGTACGCATGGCCATGCTGGGCTGCGAACTCATCGGCCTGGACAATCCCGCGGCCATGCCCCAGATCAAAAAGATCATCGTATATGTGGAAATGGACCGGTGCGCCACCGACGCCATTGCCCATGTCACCGGGGTGAAGCTGGGCCGGAGATCCCTGAAATTCATTGATAACGGGATCATGGCAGCCACCTTTGTCAACCTTGAAACAAAGAAGGCCTTCAGGATCGTCTCCACGGAAACAGCCAGGGACCTGGCCAAAGTACTCATGCCTGATATTGAGGATTCCCACCGGCAGCAGCTTGAGGCCTATAAAATAATGGACCACCGGGACCTGTTCACCATAACCGAGGTCCGGGTGGATGTTCCGGCCTCTGATATGCCCGGCCCCACCCGGTTCAAGGCCACCTGCAGCAAATGCGGAATCATTGTCAGGGATAAGAAAGAAGTATTCAAGAACAACGAGATCCTCTGCCGGCCCTGCGCCCTGGGATCCTATTTTCAACCAGTGAAAGGAAAGATCGATGGGAAAAAACGGCAGCACGCCCTTTAAAACCGTTCCGGTGGATCAGGCCGTGGGCATGACCCTGGCCCATGACATGACAGAAATCATCCCGGGCAAATCCAAGGGACCGGCCTTCAGACGGGGACACAAGGTAAAAGCCTCGGATCTCTGCCGGCTCATGCGTATGGGAAAGAACAACCTCTATATCCTGGACCTGGACGACACCCAGGTCCATGAGGATGATGCTGTTTTCGAACTGGCCTCTGCCCTTTCAGGCCCAGGGGTGGAATTTTCCGCCGATCCCAAGGAGGGGAAACTGGAACTGCGGGCCGCTTACCCCGGCCTCTTCAAGGTGGATGTGGATGCACTGGTTGAATTCAACATGATCCAAGATGTGATGTGCGCCAGTATCCACAACAACACCGCAGTCACGGCAAACCAGAGCCTTGCCGCCACCCGGGCCATTCCCCTGGTCATTGACCGGCATCACCTGGACCGGGCGGTTGCCCTGGCCAGGGATGCCTATCCCATATTTTCAGTTGCGGTTTTCAATCCCCTGAAAATCCGCCTGATCATCGTGGGCAATGAGGTCTACGACGGACTGGTCCAGGACAGGTTCAAGGACATTGTGGAACAGAAGACCGGCGATTTAGGCGCCCGGGTCATTGAAAGCTGCATCCTCCCCGACGACCGGGAACGGATAACAAATAAAATAGACGAATACCTGGCCAAGGACACTGATCTGATCATCACCACCGGCGGCATGTCCGTGGATCCCGATGATGTGACCAAGGAGGGAATAGAAGCAGCCGGATTTGAAGAGGTCCACTACTCATCAGCCGTCCTCCCCGGCGCCATGTTCCTCCTGGGATACAACAGCAAAACCGCCATCATGGGACTGCCCGCCTGCGGCCTCTACCATAAGACCACAATCTTTGATCTTATCCTGCCGCGGCTGATGGCAGGAGAGCGCCCCGGGAAAAGGGACCTGGCAAGCCTCTGCCACGGCGGCCTCTGCCTGAACTGCAACCCCTGCGTTTTCCCCAACTGTCCCTTTGGAAAGTCAGCCTGATTATGACAACACCCATCCATATCATCGGCCAGCCCGGATCAGGAAAAACCACCCTTGTGGCAGGCCTGGTCCGGCACCTCACGGACAGGGGCCTTGCCGTGGGTACCCTCAAGCACTCCAGCCACGCCCACGAACTGGACAAACCCGGAAAAGACTCCCACGTCCACAGAACCGCCGGCGCCTGCCCGGCCGCCATGGTCACCTCCCGCATGGCCGCCGTGTACCTGCCGGCCTCGGCGCAGGCCTCCCCTGAGAACCTGATTAAAACCTACTACAAAAACACGGATGTCGTACTCATCGAAGGCTGGATCTCCGGCCCCTACCCGAAGATAGAGATCTGGCGGGAGATTGTGGGACGTCCGCCCCTGTTCCCTGAACTGCCCACGGTGACAGCCCTGGTGTCGGATGACAGGCTTGAAGCAGAACACCGGACTATGGCGGACAGCCGGAAGATAACACTCCTGGGCCTTGAACCGGTCTCCGCTCTGGCGGACTTTCTTCTTGATCTCAGCAGGGTCTAAGAATTAGTTCACATTCTGTCTGCAAAACAGGTGAAGTTATTTTTACGCAATCCCAAACTTATTTTTCACGTTCGACAGGCGTACCAAGGCTTCTGACATAACGCTCCATAAATGCCCTTCTTTCGTCAGAGGTCAGCTTCCCTTTGAGCGGATGGTTGCGGGGCCCGGCAAACGGATCAAAGGATCTCACCGGATGGTGAGGATCTTTTAGCGGCTCGTCCTGTTGAACCTTCCCGCCGATCTGGGTCTGCAGGTTAAGGTGGGGTTTGAGCTTCCTGACATGTGAGGAATCTTCAACATCAACCCCCACCCTTCGTGTGACGTCTTTGCCTTGCTGGTTCTTAAACTGCTGGATCAACTGGGCACCGCCCTCATTAAAAGTTGACCGGACAGGTGTTCCGGGTTTAAGGAAATCGCCAATGTGGCCTACAACCTCTTTATAATCCTTGGTTGCACTAGGTGACGGTGCCACCGGTGTTGTGGTGTTCGGCATTTTATTCTGCCTTGCCTGGGACACCAGCTTCATATCCGATATTTTCTTTAACTCAGCACCCCTGACCGCACGCTGGCCGGCAATGAACCGGTCCTCTGAATTGATGGTTTTCTGGTGTACGGAACGGGCATGGCTCTCTACTCTTTTATTTTTCTTCGCCCAGAATTTCTGGCTTTGCTGCCATTGTTTATCAGACCAGTTTTTCTTACGGGTGGGATGAAAGGGTTTGGGTAATTCAACCTTAGGCCTTCCGATTCCGGAACGAAGCTTTGGGGCCGTGCTTTTCGTGGAACTGACAGTCTGGGTTCTTTTGCCGCCTTTATTCATTTAAAACCTCCCCTGCTCTATAAATTTTGTTTTGGGCTGCCACCTAACTCAGCAAAGTTCATTTCAAGCGGCGAATAACCGGACACCGGAAGCCGGCGACTATAACCCGTCGATATCCCAAAAAAACAGTTAAAAAGAACTCAAATTCCAGAACAGGTTCCACCCTGATGGGATCTCAAACTTCATATTTGATTTCAAATGGTTACAACAAGCAAAACCTGCGAATCATCACCCGGCATTTATGCTTTGAGATTAACTGCCGCCGGATGAAATTTCTTCAACATTGACCGGATCCTGATCGTTAGAAAATTCGAAAGTAGGTACTTTCATTTTTTTTATTTGGAAAATACCCGTTAGGATCTTTATCTTAAGATATCAAATTAGTCGCTTACTACTTTGAATTCAAGCAAAATTTATTTTATATTTCAACGCTGTTGCTTTTGGCTTTGCCGGCTATCCTTCAATCAGCGAAAATTCCGTTCCATCCAGTTCACGCCAAAGCTGTTTAAATCCCTTGCATCAAATAAATGACATTCCGCCATTCCAACATGACCTTGAACCCCGTTGCCCTTTTCAATATATTCATCAACAATGCTTTTAAAATAATCTTCAGGCCACGGGACAATCCCGTTTATAAAATCATACTCCTCAAAATCTTTCCATACCCTGTCACCGTTCTGGAGAATTGGCATTTTATAACGGACCGTTTTTTTATTTGGAATATCTGCATGGTTTTCCGCGGAATGAATGAGTGTCACTGTTCCGGCCGGCGCACCAAGGAGAAGTACTTTCCCTCCGGCATTGCATAATTTTTCAAGGGGAGACCCGGTTCCTTCACGATACTGCCATTGCTGGTCTTTCAAAAGATACCGGGCCAGTTTTCCCACAGCAGCATATCCGAGGGGATGGCGGCTGCGGATACTCCCGGGATAAGTCCGGAGATACTCGGTGAGGACTCCCATTTCCCGGACATCCGAGCGTGAGTACTCAGGATCAAAACCAGGACATGTATCATAAAATGCCCGGCGCTTATTTTCTGGCCATTTGTCTATATCTTCCCCAAAAGAGATGCCAAAAATATTATAGGGATTATCTTCCCATCCCATCAGCATCATTAATGTACCTTCCGGTGTTAAAACCTCAAATAAAGCATCAAGTATTATTTGAGGCCCTCCAGCGATACGACCGATGCGTTTAACCGAAGCATGCAGCATTACGGTTTGTCCTCTGGATAAACCAAGTTGTCTTATCTCTTTTACCAATTGACTTTTAGTAACTGCTAAAACATCATCCACAACTATCCCCCCAATACCGGATATCAAAACCCTGCAGGGCTTTTAAAATTTTTATCGAGAAAGCTGCCTTCCATAGTGTTCACTATTTCCTCCTTTTAACCGGCTTAAAAGCCGGGCATGAGTTCTTCCGGCTCAACGCTCTGCTTATTTCAGTTTAAACCGATGGCCGGTAAAAAGGATTGTAAAAATCGGACAAAGAGAACTATTATTTTTTTAAGAAGCCGGGGGTAACGCCGGAGAGCGATTTAAATTCGTGAATGAAGTGCGGCTGGTCAAAATAGCCGAAATCAAGATATCCCCATTTTGAAAAATCCATGGGATTTAACATCATTTGCCTTAATACGGACTGAAATCTTATAATCTTAGAAAACTTTTTCGGACTTGTTCCAATATACCGGTCAAAGATCCTGCGCAGATGCCGCGGGCTGATACCGATTGCGGTATCCTTTTCCACCGATAACCGGCCTTTTCTCCGGTAAATAATATCCAGGGCATTTAGCAGCCGCTGATCAGGCCCTCTTTTACAGGTGTCTAAAAATTCCAGTAAAAAAGCATTGGTGATGGTGATCCGCTGAGCCACCGAATCTGCACCCCTTAACCGGTATTCAATGGATTCCAGGCGATTCCCCCAAATGTCCCCACACGGGATCTCCTGATTAACGATCTCTTTTGCCGGTACCCGGAGAAAATAATGAATGCAACCGGGAAAAAATCGAATCCCGAAATATTCAGTCTGTGCTTTGATTGATACGATGCCCGATCTCTCTGCTGTTCCGGCAAGTTTCAAAGGCTCGCCGCTCGAACAATTCAACAGCAGATCAACACAGCCATCCGTCATAATATGATACAAAAAGGGTTCTGAATCCTGTGCTGTCCGGATCATCCAATAACAATAAACATAATTCTGCAGCACCCGGACAGGCGGGTATTCCCTGTAAACAGCCTGAGAATGATCCCCCGGCCTGATTGACATCTGCAATGGTCGATACAACTTCGGCTTTATCAATTGTTCAGCCATAATCTCCTGGACCACTTACCATTTAACCGCCCTGCTATATTTTGAACAACCTAAATCTGCGGTTTGCAGCATTTCACTTGTTGAACTATAAATTAAAATATGGCGTTCTTGGGAAATCCCATGTGTTTTTCAAGAAAACCATCCGAAAGAGTACGTGTATGCTCAGAAACTCTATTGTTCCATGTTGATTTTGTCGTAATTTGTCTCATCATGAAGTTGATTATGAATAATTGAAAATATGCGCTTCGATTATTTCCACTGAATTTATCAGCAATTAACTTTGTTGAATCTTTTGATATAGAATGTTTGGACTTTGAATTCCAAAATCTTTCATGATGTGCGCATAGATTTCTGCAATCTACTATCGACCTTAAAATATCATCCATCGCTTTTTGTGTAAGGTTGAAATTTTTGCCAATCCCTTTTTTATGCTTCCCTCTAAGATTGGAAAAAAGATGAGACACATTCCCAAAAGTCAAAATTTCCATGACATTCCATGATGGAGGATATGGTGATTTTGATCCGTATTTTTTAAGGTAATGCTTTATATGATCCTTTTTCCTATTTTTTTGTATCGCTCTATCAAGAGTTTTGATGAGATATTCCCATTCAGTTTTTTTCTGAAACAGATTCTCATTTAAAAACCAGTGAATATCAAATTTCCGGCTCATATAATTTGAGATAACAGCTCTGGCCGCAATTTCAATTCTTTCAATTGCATCAAGAACCAACAATTTTAATTTTCTGTCGAAAATATAGAGGTTAAGGATATCATCAAATTTTGTCCCTGGATCAAATTCATCTTTTTTACTCTGGTAGGGGAGAAAATAAACAGATAGTCTATAGTAACCGATGAAAGTCAGGTATCTTCTTGCTCTTTGATCATCTGAAATAATGAGATTTCGAGCTTTTAGTAATTCCATCTGATCTTGAATTGAGAGGGCTGGTTTTATATATTTCATTTCAGAAATAAAAAAACTCAATTACCTCTTGCGATATTATCCGTTCGTGACGGGGTAATTGAGTATTATCCATAGTTAAATTTACTTTAAGTATCGGCATAATTGATGATGCTGTCAATAGAAATTTGCGAAAGGCATAAGTTTCTATTGCCTTTGCGTGCGTTTAACTGATTTATATCACTCGTCAGATTCAATTTAATTAAGCTTATCCCCACCCTCCCCTAAATAGCAATAATAAAAATTACTCAAATCAGATCACCGGTTACCTTAAAGATATCATCAGCCCCCCGATACTCCCTTCGCAAACCCGGAGTGTGAGGCAGCAGTGGGGTGAGGGGGTGGAGTGGCGTGAAATTTCCGGGGCCTCACGGACTGAGAGAACCGGGAATTTCCGCTTCGGAAGCTGTCAGGACGACGCTTCCGATTTAACGGAATCCCCCTCGCCCCGCTGCTGCCGGGTGGGAACGAAAAAACTTGAATCACACAGAACAGAAATTAATACCTATTTATGTATATTTTACATTACTATTATCAATTCAATCGGCACTAACAAAGGCTCAACTATATTTACCTTATAAATATCAATATTTATATAAAATTTCTCTTGTTTTTTTAAATTATGTATTTTATACATAAATCCCAATAATGAATTTGATTTAGTAGATGTATAAAATTTATCAATCTGTTTCGCTGAATAATTTCAGAAAGGAGAGTTTCATGCAGTTTAGAAAATGTGTTGTATCTTTAGTAATAAGCGTCTCTCTTTTTAGCTTCACAGGCATGGCCCATGCTGTGCTCTATCAGAATTCAAAGGGGAATTTCAGAGTTCAGGGTAAGATTCAGACAATGGGTATTTGGCGGACACAGACGACTCCGGAGACAAATCCGATCCCCATAGAAGCCGGGGAAATGGTGCAGCAGCGCAATACAATAATGGTTGAGGTGGATCATGATATGGGCAAGGTGGCCGGCGACCTTGCCCTGAGATATTACCTGCAGCCCAGGGCCTACTATGACGGTGTCTGGGATTACGGCCCTGATGTATTCTCCGATGATGACACCAGGAGCCAGTACGGGTTTGACAACCGCGAACAGATCGACGACCTGAAGAAGGATCTGGAGTTTTTCCTGGGATTTGCGGATCTCTCGTACAATGATGCGTTTCTCCGTCTCGGTAAACAGGTGTTCCAATGGGGGGAAATGAGCACGGTCCGGATCCTTGACGCCTGTATCCCCACGGACAACCAGTCCCTTGGGGTGGACCTGGAAGAACGGCTGGTGCCGCTGACCCTGGCAAGGGGGGGATACACCTTTTTTGATGTGGGGCCTGCCTCAAGCATGACCATTGAGGGATATTATATTAACGGCGGAATAGATGACACATACGGGGAGGACATTATTGACGGTTCTGCTGTTGTCCCCCCGACGGGCCGCAGCAGCTCGCCGTCCAGCCTGGAAACCGAGGAGGATTTTACAGATGACGACAGGTATGGTATCCGCCTGGGCGCCATGTTCGGGGATACCCAGTTATACCTGGCCCATTACAGGAAGTACTCCGATTCCCCCAGCGTACAACTGATCATGCCGTCCGGGGCAATGCCCTATATCCAGAAATCAACGGAAACCATTGATGTGTTCGGCGGAAGCTTCAGCCGGTTTTTCTCTTCCTTTGACGGTGTTATCCGGGGGGAGATCGGTTATTTCGTGGATGAGCCCATGACCTATGGCAGCGACAGCAGCCCTGCCGTGAATAACGGGGAGGTGCCCCACCATGATGTCCTGCGCTGGGGCGTGGCCGTTGACAAGAACTGGGTTCTGCCTGCGCTCAATCCCTTGAGAGAATTTGTAACAACCCTTGAGTTTGTGGGAACGTCCATTCAGAATTACGATTCCCGGCTGACCTACTCATGGCCGGATCCGGAAACAGGGGAAGCCATCAAAGTTCAGCGGCACAACTTCAAGATGGTGGCAGTGGCGTCCACCGAGTATTACGACGGAAAACTGAACCCCAGGTTCTCGGCCATTTACGATATCTCCACCCAGACCTTTATGTTTCTGCCTGCGGTGATCCTGTCAAACGGCGGGAACCTCAACTTTGAAATCGGATACCGGTACACGGCCTCGGATACATACGAGGGGCTGGGATTTCTCA
>JAKSAX010000489.1 GCA_022361395.1 Desulfobacterales bacterium
CCCGGTGGCGCTGTCACCCAGCCTGTTCTGCCATATCACGGCATTCCTGCTGCTTATTCTCTCCCTGAGCCTTGTGATATCCGGACTCCGGGACAAACGGCAGTTAAAGCCGGTTGACATGGCAGACCTGGCCTATAAGGCATCAAGGGGAGGGGCGGCGGTCCTGTTTTCCGTTCTTTACATTATTTCCATGGCGTCTTTCGGGTACTTTGTCAGCACAGTGGCGTTCATGGCCCTGTTCCTCTGGTTTTCCGGGGTGCGGTCATGGAAAGGGGGGGCATTGTTCCTGGCAGCGGTCCTGCCCTTTATTTACCTGCTGTTTGTCAAGGCGCTCAAGGTGCTCCTGCCTTCAGGGCTGCTGATCTGAGCATCTCCGGTCACCGGGGATGTGACGTTTTTTTTAAAAATAGTATAGGAATTCAAAATGGAAACACTAGTCACGGCATTCGGCCTTTTTTTACAACCTTCGGTTTTTTTAGCAACATTTTTCGGGGTGGGTCTCGGCGTTGTCCTGGGATCGATTCCCGGCCTGACAGCAACCATGGCCATCGCCCTGATTGTTCCGATGACATTTACCCTGTCGCCCATTGTCTCCATCGGGATGCTGATCGGTGCTTATAAAGGGGGATGTTTCGGCGGGTCCATACCCGCGATCCTGCTGAACACCCCGGGAACCCCGGCAGCGGCCGCCACCAGCCTGGACGGCCACCAGCTGGCCAAAAAGGGCAACGGCTTCAAGGCCCTTAAGGTGGCCCTGATGTCCTCTGTGCTGGCCGATAGTTTCAGCGACATCGTCCTGATACTGGTGGCGCCTCCCCTGGCATTGATCGCGTTGAAGATGGGGCCTCCGGAAATGACGGGCCTTGTGATCTTCTCACTGCTCATCATCACTGCTGTGGCGGGGGAGTCCATGATCAAGGGCCTTATCTCGGGTGTACTGGGATTATTGGTGGGCACCATCGGCCTTGACCCCATTATGGCAACCCGGCGGTTCGGGTTCGACCTGGCCCAGCTGGATGAAGGGATCTCCCTGATGCCCATGCTCATCGGCCTTTTTGCCCTGTCCGAGTTCTTCATTGCCATAGAGACCATCAGGAAGAAAAAACAGGTCCACCTCTATGAGATTTCAACCGACCCTGAAAAAGCCAGACTGACAAAAGATGAGAAAAAGGCCTGCTTTAAAATCATCGGCATGTCATCAAGCATAGGTACGATCCTTGGTGCGGTTCCGGGTATCGGCCCATCCATTGCCGCCTTTGCAAGCTATGCCCAGGCCAGGAAAATCTCCAAGAAACCCGAAGAATTCGGCAAGGGATCCATTGAAGGGGTGGCGGCTGCCGAAGCCGGAAACAATGCGGTTGCCGGGGCCAACCTGATTCCCCTGCTGACCCTGGGTATCCCCGGTGATGTCGGTGCCGCCCTGCTTTTAGGCGCATTCATGATCCAGGGGCTTCACCCGGGACCGCTGCTGTTCAAGGACAACCTGGACATAATCTACGCCATTTTCATGGCATTGCTCCTGTCCAATATGTTCAACTTTCTCATCGGCCGGTACTATATCAAGGTTGCCAGCAAGGTAGCCAATGTGCCGAAGCACTATATCTTCCCGGCAGTCCTGGCCTTCTGCCTCGTGGGTTCCTATGGGTTCAACCAGAGCATGTTTGATGTCTGGATGGCGCTTTTATTCGGGGTGATCGGTTATATCCTCAGGAAAAACGGGTTTCCCGTGGCCCCCCTGCTCATTGCATTCATCCTGGAGCCTATCCTGGAAAGTTCGTTCCGCCAGAGCCTGCTGATCAGCCAGGGCTCTCCTGCGATCTTTTTCACACACCCGATCTCCTGTGCCTTCCTGATCCTGTCAATTGTGGGTGTCGGCTTTACCGTCAGGGGCAGGAGAAAACGGAAACAATCAGCCGGTCAATCATAGGAGAAGCATCATGGAAAAACGCGTAGTGATCACCGGGGCTGTCCGCACCCCAATCGGAAAGTATATCGGCGCCCTGAAAGAGGTCGAGGCGTATAAACTGGCTGCACTGGTACTGGAGGAGGCTGCCTCCCGCTCACGGGTCGCGCCCGGAATCACTGACGAGGTGATCCTGGGGCAGTCCTACCAGAGCGGCGAGAACGTCAATATTGCAAGGGTGGCGCTTCTTGCTGCGGGCTGGCCCGTGGAAATCCCGGGGCTTACCCTGGACCGGCGCTGCCTGTCCGGCCTTGATTCGGTCTTTGCCGGTTTTGTTAAAATTAAAAGCGGCTATGCCGACATCATCGCTACAGGGGGGGTGGAGTCCATGAGCCGGGCTGAATTCTACGTTCCCGGTGAATTCGTCAAATGGGGCATGGGCGGGAAAAAAGATCCCAAATGGGGGTTCATGCCCAGGGGGCACGGCGCACTGCCCATGTGGGGGATTCCCTTTTTTGACCGGATCCAGCGGGCAAGGGTCATGTCGCAGCCTGTTGAGCGGTTCGGGGAACTCAACTCAATGATGAGCTGGGCTGAGGAAGCCGCCCGAAAAGAGGGGATTACCCGGACAGAGGCTGACGCCTGGGCCCTGGGAAGCCATGCAAAAGCCATTGCTGCAATGGAAAAGGGCTTGTTTACAGAGGAGATTGTTTCCGTTCCCACCCCGGTAAAAAAAGACAGGAACCTGGTGTTTGAAGCGGATGAAACCCCGCGCCGGAATATGTCCCTTGAAAAGCTTGCGGCCCTTCCCACGGTGTATGAGGACGGGATCTGCACGGCCGGCAACTCATCCACGGAAAACGACGGTGCAGGGGCATTAATGATCATGTCCGTTTCAAAAGCCGGTGAACTGCAGGCTAAGCCCCTGGCAGAACTCCTGTCCTTCGGCGTTGCCGCATCAGACCCGAGGCTCACCTATCCCGCAGTCCCCGCAGCAGTAGACAACGCCCTTGAACGGGCAGGCCTGACCCTTGACGATATTGATCTCATAGAGATACAGGAGGCCTTTGCCGCCCAGGTGCTGGCTGATGCAAAGCTCATGAAACTGGGGCCGGCTGACCTTGAAACCAGGGTAAACGTGAATGGGTCCGGCATCTCCCTGGGACACCCCATTGCAGCCACAGGAACCATGAGGATGGTGACCCTGCTCCATGAGATGAAAAGGCGGGATGCAAAATACGGCATGGTTGCCATCTGCGGCGGCGGGGGGCACGGGATTGCAGCCGTGGTAAAGCGGTAAAACCCCTGTTTCAAAGTCAAAGCCTCCCTGCGAAATAGAGATCAGGCCCGGCTGGAAGGCGGGGGAACCACAGAAGGGATAAGCCCGAGGGTGACCACCAGGAGCAGGATCAGGACCGCATAGCCCAGTATCAGGGTGTCGTAGTTGCTCACGAGGCTCCCCGCCAGGTGCCAGGTGGGTGCCAGGATATCCAGTTCAATGAGTTTTCCGCTCAGGATCCCGGATAATGCCGCGCCTCCCATCTGGAGCGAGGTGCAGATGGAGAGCATCACGGATTTGTTGTCCCTGGGGGCCAGCATAAGCATTTCAGAGGTGATGGCAATGGAGGAGGCAGCCTGGATCATGCCCAGGAAAAAGGTGATGCCCCCGAAAAATACGGCCAGGGGAAGGGGGATCATCCCCCGGACCACCACCAGGGAGAAAAAGAGGAAATAGGAAAAATGGGCCCCGAGGAAGATGACCTTGGTGCCGAAACGGTCCACCAGCTTGCCCCCGGCATAAAAACCGGCCAGGGAGCCTGCAAAGAGCGCGGTGCCCATGGTCACGATGGTATCATCGGTAAAGCCGAGGACATTTTTTTCCAGCAGTCCCAGGGTGGCGGGCCAGGAGCCTGCGCCCACCATGAGTAAAAAGCAATAGGCGCAGAAGGGCATGTACCCGGGCAGACCGGGGAACCGGCCCAGGATGCGCA
>JAKSAX010000418.1 GCA_022361395.1 Desulfobacterales bacterium
AAATTGCAGGGGTTACTTATAATCCACGGGGTTGACCCCGACAAAATTTTTAAAGGTCTTTACAAAATGGCTCTGATCGAAAAAACCGCAGGCAACTGCCGTATCCGCCACCCGGCTTCCCTTTCTCAGCATCTGTTTGGCCAGAAGAATCCGTTTGTTGATCACATAGGCATGGGGGGGGAGCTGCCAATGCTTTTTAAACTGACGGAGGATGGAGAATCTGCTCATCCCGGTCAGGGTCTCAAGGTCGTCCAGCTGAATATCCCTGGTGAATTCCCGGTCCAGGAAGTTTTTTACCTTTTCCATGCCTCTTTTGTCCGGGGGGGATGTATCGCCAAGGGTATCCAGCCTGAAGGTCCTGAACAGCAGGTGTTCCAGGAAAAAAATAGTTTTGGTCTCTGCCCGCATCCGGTCCCCGGGCCTGTCCCGGAGGGTTTCAAAGGCATCAAAAAAAAGTTCTTTCTGCCTTTGATCCTCCCCGGACAGGGTGGCTGTTGCCGGAGATACAGCATGTGTTTCAATTCCGAATGTCGCCTTTATCCATTCCGGATCCAGGTAAAGTATGCGGAAGGTGAATTTAGCCGGCTCCTCCGGCTGGCACAGATGGATGGTATCCGGGGGAATCATGATGACCTGGTCTCCGGACATGTTAAATTCCAGCGGCCGGCAGATAATTTTAGACGAGCCTTTTTCCACAAATCCGAAGGAGAGGGTGTTGTGGGAATGCCGGCGTACCGGATAGGTCAGGCCTGCCCCGGTCTTCACTTCAACAAAGGGCAGGGTGGTTGAACGGTGGATGCGGGTCTTTTTGTTCATGGAAAATGATATACCGGGTTTCCGCCTGGGGAGCAACGGGTATTTCCTCGATCCCGGCCACAACCTGTAAAGATACGGCAATTCCCGGGGCAGAGAATCTAAATTGATTTCTATACAGGGGAGTGATAGGTTGTTTCTTGTGAACCCCAACGTTGAATAAAAATTTTAGAAAAAAGATGAAACTTTTTGAAATAGGACAAAATAGCCGAATTCGTTTACCGGACCTGGAGTTCACTAAAAGTGATGTTTTAAATTTCATCTTTTAATCCAAAATTTTTTACCCTCTGGGAAAGCCGGGAAGGCACCATCTTCCGCGTTATCAAGGTTTTGCGGTAGTACACTACAGCTTCAACCTTGAGTGCCTTGAAGCTGGTACCTTCCCGACTTTTG
>JAKSAX010000421.1 GCA_022361395.1 Desulfobacterales bacterium
ACCCGGGTTCGGCATTCCCGGTATTGTGGGGATCATCTGCCTTGGGCTGGTCTTTTTCAACCAATACCTGGTGGGACTGGCGGATTATACCGAGCTGCTGATCTTCATGATCGGTTTTCTCCTCCTTGGCGTGGAAGTATTTGTCCTTCCCGGATTCGGAATCGCCGGCATCACCGCCCTGGTGGTGATTGCCGCAGGGCTGGTGCTTTCCTTTCAGAACTTTGTCCTGCCGGACCCGTCCATGCCCTGGGAAGCCCGGCTGATGGTCAAAAATTTCGGCCTTGTCCTGGGCAGCTTTATAGGGGCGCTCCTGGTTTCACTGTTTATGGTGCGCTTTGTTCTGCCGGGGATATCCAGGGTGGTTAAAGGGCCTTATCTGGATGCAACTCTGGAAGATTCCCATGCAGACTCCACAGAGGCCATGGCCGTGACCCCGGGCGAAACCGGCACTGCCCTGACCCAGCTTAGGCCGTCGGGAAAGATCAGGATCGGCACCGGTAAGATCGACGCCCTGACCCAGGGGGATTTTATTGAGGCCGGCACTGCCATCCGCGTAACAGCTGTTGAACAGAACCATGTTATCGTTGAAAGAATAAAGGAAACAAAATGAAAGCCTATCTCATTCCCGTCGTGTTCCAGGTCCTGGGCTTTTTGGTCATTGTGGCCGAGATATTTATTCCGTCCATGGGGCTGCTGTCCGTCTTTGCCCTGGGGTTGATCGGGTATTCCCTGTACCTTGCCTACACCACCATTTCATCCACAGCCATGTTCATACTTCTGGGTGCGGATATTGTCCTGCTTCCTGTTTTGCTCATCTCGGGATTGAAGATCCTGGCCATATCCCCCCTGTCCCTGAAGAAGAAACTTTCGGCAGAGGACGGTGTGGTGTCCCAGGCATCGGACCTGACCTCCCATTTGAATAAAAAAGGCCGGTCAATCACTGCGCTGCGGCCTTCGGGCACCGCAACCATAGACGGGGTCCGCCTGGATGTGGTCACCGACGGCGAGTATGTTGAGGCGGACGAACCGGTGCAGGTGACCGGGGTAACCGGCAACCAGGTGATCGTGACAAAAATCGGCTAATTATAGTAAATATAGGGATCGCGTAAAAATAACTTCACCTGGTCTGTTTATAAAAACCCTTAAAACATTGG
>JAKSAX010000326.1 GCA_022361395.1 Desulfobacterales bacterium
GGATCGCGCAAAAATAACTTCACCTGGTCTGTTGACAAAACCCCTTAAAACATTGGGTATGTTGCAAACAGAATGTGAACTAATTCGTACGCGATCCTTTTGCTCATCAACCAATAAGCCCCGTAGCAATCAACCGGCCTGCAATATCTTTACTCGATCTTTTGAAAAGAAACCAATACGCCTCCACTTGGCGAAGGGCAGGTATTTACGACTTTCCATCCACTCGGAGGAGTGTATAGGACTCTACCTCCGTTGAGGACAATATTTGATCCCTGTGTAAGAGAAGGAGCTTTCGTTCCATATGGAGGGACAACCCAATTCCCAGCAATAAGATTTTGTGAAACCATACCCAAAGCAAAGGATATGGCAAGCATTAAGACAAATATCAATTTATGCATAAAAACTCTCCATAAAAAATACAAGCAAGTGGTTGTAATATCTACCAAAAACCCACGAGCAAGTAAACCTCATATAAATTTTTGGACAGGGTCATATAGATTTTTAGTTTTTTGTACCCATTACCCGGCACCGACAGCGCAAAGGAACGCCGCTATGCCCCTTCACACTGCCGATGCCTGGAGATCACGGTTTGCCACAGGCACCAATCGTGCTAAGCCATTGTAGTTAATACAAGTTTTCTACACTATGGGTTAGAGGATATAAAATTCAGCCCAGCAAGCGAGAGGAAAGCATTGGAAATAAAATAGATTATCTGTTGCCACAAAAATTTGAGATTCCATAAACGTGGGACCGCTCAGAAGCTGTATAAGGGTTAGATTACGGTATTACATTGGAACACCTTAGGGGAACGTTTCAACCTGAAAAAATCAACACATTTTCTGAAGGCCTATAATAATTAAAGACTCAATTACAGCCTCCCAGTGCCCGAATCATGCATTTTTCTAATCTTTGATTTGGATGCTTTAGTTAAACCAAGAGTGCCAGGCAGGGGAAGGGATCAGGGTTGAGGCGGCGTGCGGGGCGGGAGATTTCATGGACAGTAATCTCCGGTCCGCCCGCTTTCCCGGTGGTCAGGACGACCGCCGGGGATTTAGCCGAGGCCCTGTCCCTTCCCCTGCCGGGTTTTGCCCCGGTCTCACTCACACCCTGTCAGTTCCCGCACTTCCATGTTACCTGAATCTTTGCCTTGCATTTTGAGGGCGAGATCAGTATTTATAGCTGTCATGAAAAAAATTATTAAATTGGAAATGGCGGTGGTTCTCGCGGTCCTTATTTTTCTCGGCGGAACTTTCGGGTATATGCTGATTGAGGGATGGGATTTCCTGGATTCCGCCTATATGACAGCCATTACGCTCAGCACGGTGGGGTTTCTTGAGGTCCATGAGCCAACCAGTGCGGGGCGGATATTTACAATTTTCATGATCTTCACAGGTGTGGGGTATTTTCTTTATCTGGCAGGTGTAATAGTCGGCTCAGTTGTGGAAGGTGAAATTAAAACTTTATTGGGGAGACAGCGCTTGGACAATAAAATCAAGAAACTGAATAACCACTATATTGTCTGCGGTTACGGCCGCATCGGCCGGGTACTCTGCAATTTCATCAGGGAAGATACCAATGATATCGTGGTGGTTGAGAAAAACGAAAAAATGACCCCGACCCTGGCAAAGGATAAGATCCATTATCTTATCGGCGATGCTTCTGACGAAGATGTACTGGAAAAAGCAGGAATTGCAAAGGCACAATCACTTGTGGCAGCCCTTGCCACGGACACGGCCAATGTGTTCCTGGTGTTGACAGCCAGGCAGCTCAACCCTGATATCTACATCATGGCCAGGGCGTCAAGCCCCCAGGTCCGGAATAAACTGATTGTTGCCGGCGCCAACCGTGTGGAATCACCTTATGACACAGGGGCGATATCCATGGGACTGAAACTGCTTCGCCCAACCGTGTCCAATTTTATAGATGCTGCCGTGTCCAAGGAGAGCGATGCCATCCAGATTGACGAGGCCTATGTCCCCCGGTCCTCGGCATATGCAGGCAAGGCCCTTAAAGATTCAGGAATCCGGCAGGATTACAACCTGATCATCATTGCCATTAAGAATGAATCGGATGATATGGACTTTGCCCCTCACTTTGACACCCTGATTCATCCCGGGGACACCCTGCTTGTCATGGGAAAAACCGAGGACTTAAAATCATTCCGCAACGCCCTGGGAAACTAAGGATCCCGGCCAGAACAGCAAAACCGGATTAAGGCTCTGCAACAGGCCTTGAATCCGGTTTTTGTGTTGTTCCTTTCCGGGGCGTTTGTTTGTCTGTTTTCCTTTTAGAAAAACTGAATCAGATAAAACTTAATTCTACAAACCAGGAAGCCGCGTAAAAACAACTTCACATAGCCTGTTGCCTCCCCTTTAAACACCGGGTATTTTGCAAACAGAATGTGAACTGATTCCTGCGCGGTCCCTAAATCTTATAGATGACCCGGGTATCGGTGATAATTATGTCCACGGTAAACTTTCTGGATTCCATCTGAATCTGGTCAACGATCTGTTCTTCATAGGCCAGGGCGACTTTACGGCAGGTCTCGGGCAGCCTGGTGATAAGCTTTGAGTAATAATTATTGCCGAAGCCGACCCGTCCGCCCTTGTCATCAAAGGCCAGGCCCGGAATTATGGCAATATCCACATCTTCCAGGGCGATTTTCTTGCACCGCTCCGGGTTGGGTTCCAGCATGTCATTGGCATTCATGACAAGGTCTTTGTCATAATCGCTGATTTTATAAAGATGGAAGGCATTTTTAGCATCGGTGAATACAGGCAGGATAATTCCCTTTTCAATTTCAAGGGCCTTGCGGATAATCGCCTCTGTGGGAATCTCCGTGCTGGCCGGGGTATATAAAAATGCCTGCTGCGCTTCAAGGAAATTGGCAAATTCAAACAATTTGCCTTCAATGGTTTGGTATTTTTCTTCCAGGGCATCCGGGGCCAGGGCATCCAGGCGGCCGGCAACCTGGGCCAGTACACTGCTTTTTCCGTTTTTCATGTCGTCCATAATTGTCTGTCCTTTGGTTTAGCAAAAATTTTTAAAAATATTATACATACAGGCCCAATTGTCAACTGGACAATATCAGGGTGACGGGATAGAATCTTTCAGTACATACAATTTCAAGAGGCTGTTTTTGTACCGGTAATCGCAGATCAACTCCAACCGATTGTATAACGCCTGATAATTCCAAATGATAAAAAACCGTGCCAAATTTACCTGCGATTGCCGGGGGCAATAATCAGGGTCAACGCCATCTAACTTTCAGGCCCAATGATTCCAGCAACTTACTTTTGTGCAGGCAATCGCAGGCAAAATCCGGATAACGTGCATATGTTAAAGCTTTTAAAAATTAAAAACCGTGCCAAGGTTACGTGCGATTGCCGGGAGCCAATAATCATTGACTGTTTACATGGCCCGCGGTATCTGAGTAGAATTGTGAAAAATCTCATAAACCAAGA
>JAKSAX010000557.1 GCA_022361395.1 Desulfobacterales bacterium
CCTACTCTGAAATGGGAATCCGTCTGTTCCAGGCACTGGGCATTACTTCCATTGCCCTTGCATTTGTATATTTTTTCTTTCCCCTTGTTATTATTGACCAGGATGTTTTTATCCTGAGCCTGCTGTTTCTGCTGGTATTCATTGTCGGATGGCGGATCGGATATATCCATATTCTCAACCGGGGTATCTTTAATGAAAATATCGTTTTACTGGGATCCGGTGGGCTGGCTAAGGATATCTATACGGAGATAATCCAGAATATTGACTGCGGGTATACGGTTTCGGTCATGATTCCCGATTCCCCGGAAGATACCTACCCCATGGATATTGACCCGGCTGTTAACATAAAAACGCTCAAATCCGACCTTCTGTCCACTGCCCGTAAATTCGGGGTCAGGAAGATTATCGTGGCTTTAAAGGAGATGCGGGGCAATTTTCCCACGGAGGCTCTGGTTGAATGCAGAACAGCCGGTATCGAAGTCATCAGCGGGAGTACTTTTTACGAAACCCTGTCCGGCAAGGTGGTGGTCACAAAAATTCCCCCGTCCTGGCTGATATTTTCAGACGGGTTTCGAAAGTCAAGGCTTCGTACCGTTTTAAAACGGCTTGAAGATGTGCTGCTTTCCACGGTACTTTTGATTCTTCTCTCTCCGCTTCTTCTGGTGGTATCCGTCGTGATCAAACTGGATTCCCGCGGGCCGCTTTTTTTTACCCAGGACAGGGTGGGGCAGTACAGGAAAGAGTATAATATGCGGAAGTTCAGGTCCATGATCGATAACGCCGAAAAAGAGACCGGGCCGGTCTGGGCAATGGACAATGATACACGGATAACCCGTGTGGGCAGGGTAATCAGGAAATTCCGGATTGACGAGCTTCCCCAGTTATGGGAAGTTCTCACAGGTAAGATGAGCCTGGTGGGGCCCAGGCCGGAACGGGCCTTTTTCACCCAAGACCTTGAAACCAGAATACCCTTTTATAATCAGCGGTTTAATGTTAAACCGGGAATTACAGGATGGGCACAGATATCCTATGATTACGGGGCAACGGTGGAGGATGCGGTGGAAAAACTCAACTATGATCTGTTTTATATTAAAAACATGTCGTTGATGCTGGATTTTGTCATTATCCTCAGAACAGTGAAAACCGTATTGTTCGGTAAAGGGGCGCGATAGGGAGCCTGTTTTCCGTGCGCCTGTGGAAAATGGCCGGTTTTTAAATGAATACATTGATGGCTGCCGGATCAGGGCGGAAATCGAAAAGGCGGAGCTATGCATAAAAAGCAGTTTGCAGGTTATCTTACAATGACAGTCCTGTTCTTCTTTACTGTGTCCGGAGTGGTTTCAGCCGGTGATCAAAAGGCAGATACGGGTAAAGGCAAAACCGAACTGGAGAAAGCCTCAACCGAAAAGGATTATAAAATCGGTATCGGAGATATCCTGAATATCCAGACCTGGAAAGAGGAGGACCTCTCCTTTGAGGCGGTGAGGGTAAGAAACGACGGTAAAATAACCTTTCCGCTTTTGGATGACCTTCCTGCAGAAGGATTCACCACTGTTGAACTGAAAAAAACGATTCAGGAAAGGCTGTCTGAGTTTGTGGAATCACCGTCAGTGACGGTTACCCTTGTCAGTGCGGTGAGCCAGCAGTACTATATCCTGGGGGAGGTCCAGGAGGTGGGGGAGTATCCCCTGATTAAAAAGCTGACCGTTATCCAGGCCTTTGCCCTGGCCAGAGGCTTCACCGAATGGGCCTCCAAGGATAATATTATTTTATACAGGCGGAACGGTGAAGAAGAGATCATGATCAATATTGATTATGACGACATCGTAAAGGGGCGTCTCAATAAGGATATACTTCTCAAGGCCGATGACATTATCATTGTGCCCTGATCAGGGGAAAAAACATGAATAGAAAAGAGCGCTTCAAATATCTGATCATCTGCACCCTTGCACTGGCCGTTCTGACAGTCGGCACCGTCTCTGCCCGGGTGGTGTTTCAGATTATGCCCACCCTTACCATCAGCGAGGAGTACAGCGATAACTATCTGAACAGGGCCACGGACAAGCAGGAGGAGTTTATCACATCCTATGCCCTGGGATTTTCCATGGGGATAATGGGGCCAAACAAGCAGGTCTTTTTAAGTTATTCTCCCACATACAGGGATCATAAAAACCTGAATGACAGGGATGGGATGGCCCATATTATCTCAGTGGACGGAGAGTTCCGGCCCACTAAATTTACCGCCCTGGAAGCCCAGCTTTACTACGACGGCAACTCGGATAATCATGAGGGAGAGCAGCGGGAGCATAAAGCCGCTTTTTCCGGGACAACGGATATTCAGAAGAATACCCGGTTGAGCTACGGCCACAATTATCGTGAGCTGTTTGACGAGCAGCTGCGTACCGGGGAATTTAAAGAACATACCATTAATACCACAGAAGTGGGGGTAAGGCATCAATACGGCAGGAAAGACGTTCTGGACCTCTCATTCATCTATGAATCGGATATTTATGAATCGGACGATGATGACGAGTATAAAAAAATCGAACCTGAGGCCACCCTCAGTCACTGGTTCAGCCCGAAAAACGGGATGGAGACAAACCTTGGATATATTAAAAAGGATTTTGATGATGATACCGATGATATTGAGACCTACTCCGGTCATCTCCGGTATATCAGGAATGTCTCAAAAACCCTGGACTGGTTCGCCAAATACCGCCACTCTTACTCCGACACCCGGGAGTATACCCACCACATCTTCCATCCCTCAGTGGGGGTGGACTGGGACATTACCGAAGATGCCGGTGTAACGGTAGGGGTGGGGGCCCTGTTCCATGAGTGGAGCAATGACAATGATGATGATCCTGACCCGTTCATAGAACTGGATGCCTTCAAGCGGTTTGATTTCAGTCCCAGGACCTCGCTGGTCATTACCGGAAGCAGTGATTACAGCAGCTCCAATGATGATGCATCCAGCCTGGGGTACAATACCTCTTACAGGGCCGGGGCAGCCTTTAATCACCAATTGCTTAAAACGCTGTCCTCTTCGGTTTTCGGATCCTATCAGCGGGTTGAATTCCATGAAACAGCTACGGAAAGGACAGATGATACCGCCACCCTGGGGGCGGGATTCAGCTGGTTTCCCCTGAAATGGCTCCAGTTTAATTTAAACTACAGCTTTAATGACTTCCGGACCACTGCCTCTTCCCGGGATGATTACAGGGAAAACCTGGTTTACTTCTCTGTCGGACTTATTCCGGAAACCCCGATCCGGTCCGATAAGGGAATAACCAGGGAGGTATTTGACAGCAGAATTTTTGA
>JAKSAX010000449.1 GCA_022361395.1 Desulfobacterales bacterium
TAAAAGACAGAAAACAGGATATCCCCCTTCTGCTCGAACATTTCTTCAACTCCTATCCCAAGGACGATGCAACCGCCCGGCTGACACCGGAGATGCTGGATGCCCTGATGGAGTATTCATGGCCGGGCAATATCCGGCAGCTTCAGAACATGGTCTACCAGTTTATCGTCCTCGGGAAACTGGATTTCATCGATCCCAATACCCTGAAACAGGGAGGCACTGCTTCGGAAACCGGTTCAACGCGGCACCTGAAAGCTGCGGTGGAGGATTTTGAAAAGACCTATATCGCCAAAGTGCTGGCCCGCCACGGCCAAAAGAAGGGCAAGGCGGCAGAGACCCTTGGTGTTGACCGCAAAACCCTGTTCAGGAAGATGAAACGGTACGGGCTGGACTAGCCCCCACCTCTTTCCCATTCCGGGACAGCAAGGCCAGAGCTTCCGGACCAATCGTCCCCCCAAAAAAACATAGGCGTCCTGGTCGGATTTAACCTGCCAGTGATGCGGCAGCCCGTTCAGTTGCTTTTCCGCAAAGGACAGGTTCAAATGAATGAAATGTCACCTCTCTGCCACGGGTCAGGTCCTTCCAGAGAATATCGTATCCCTTATATTTTTTAAAGGACTTGACCTTGGACTGCCATAGCTGCTTTTCAAGATCTGTGGCATTTCTTTTTTCCCCTGCAGTACCATAAAGCCGGATCCCGGGCAGTGCTGAAAACTTCCCGGTAATAAAAAATTTCAGCCAGTAGAGCCGGCTTGAATTGACCGCCATGAAACAGAGTTCCGCATTGCTCCGGATATTTTCAGGTGTTTTAACCGGCAGTTGTTCAAAGTAAAACCCCTTTCCCACATCTGTAAACACAAGAGAGCCGATGGGCGTAACGTGGGGCATCCCATCCGCACCGACAGTTCCAAGCCCGCAGCACATTGAACTTTTCATGGATTCAAGAACGGTTTTCGTTACCCGGCCCCAATTGTTTTCTGTAATTTTCATAGCTCACCCTAATTAATATTTAATACGCAATAAGTGACATTTAAAACGAGTTATTACATATCAGTTTTATTTTAGCAAGCACTTTGCAGTACAGGAAAAATAAAAAACAGAACAGTCCCGGCGGTTAAACCGCCGGGACTGTCTCGTGTAAACAACAACTATGCTGTTAACATCGTCAATACCCGAGCACCCGTGGCAGTCAGCACAATCTAACCCTCTTAAATAACACAGTTTTTCGGACCCAAATTCTCTAAGACTCATTTACTTCAAAACCGTGAAAAAACTTTACACATTTTTTAAATAATGCTAAAGCCTCATTCAGGTTAATCAATAGTTCATTTTATATTTATTCAAACTGTAAGGGATTTCTTATCATCCCATTACGTCGTTTGTTCTTTTTAAACCGGGGATTTCAAATGACCACATCAATCAAAACCAATCAACTGTCAGTTCTCAACTATCCACTCTGTTTTTTTAATAAATCAGAAACAGGGTTAACAGAATATGCAAACATCTCTTCAAAGATAACAATAAGGCGTTTGTAGAATTCTAATATTCATATTTTAAATCAATTCACATTAATCCTATCAAACGGGTATGTTCAGATCTATTTTCATCACCCGCCAATTGGAAGTCTAACCCAATTTAAAAAGGACATCTATCATGGCAGAGAAAAACACCCACAACACAAACCCCAGGGACAAAAACACCTCCGTTTCCAAAAATTACGAAGACTTCAGCTACAAACAGGGAATGGAAACAATGCTGAGAGAGTTCACCAATAATGCATTCAAGCCATCTCTAAACAGCATGCCCACCGGTCAGACCCGTTCAGCACCACCTGCCCCGGAAAATTTAAACCCTGGAACTGAGGATGGCAATTACACGGAAACATCTGATGGATTTTTAAGTAGTTATAATGAAGCCAATCCCAGTTCTTTTAGAATTGAAAGTCCCACACCCGGTTCAGGAGCATCAAATGACAGCAACGCCGGTACATGGACGTATCAATCTGATCCGGGCATGAGCGAGGCTTTAAGCTTTAACGATGTGGTCAGTAATTCATATTTTTCAGACTCCGGAGGCAGTGGACCGACTTCATTGTCCTCAAGCGGAACCTCAGCTACAGCAACACTCAATGTTATGGCTGTAAATGACGCCCCGGTTGTCTCAGGACCTGCAGATCTGGGCACCATGATGGAGGACGGCAGTATTCTCATCACGCAAAACGACCTGCTGGCCAATGCCAGTGATCCTGACGGAGATCTGA
>JAKSAX010000451.1 GCA_022361395.1 Desulfobacterales bacterium
AATAAGCTCATATAGGCCAAGTTCTGAAAGGTAATGTTTTACCAAGGGCAGAACATCCATTCGTTTCGTTGTCGCTTTTATAGTTTCGTTCATTTTGTCCCTCAAAATAATAATTCTTGAAAGACAAATACATCAAAAAATACTAGTTTGTCTAGACTAACTTGAAATGTTTTTCAATCACACCTCACACCTGCGGAATGTAGGCAAAAACCTACAGTAACATCTGTTTTCCAACTATTAGATATTTGGGGCCAAAAAATTGAAACCTAAGTCGATTTTTTACGGTTTGGCAACGGTTCTGCTTTTACACTCTGCTGTTTTTGCAGAAGATCTGACAATAACGGGGACCCTGGATTCCAAAGTTACGCACTCCGTGTATGAAACCATCCGGACCCAGGGGACGACCGTCATCACCCCCACGGGGGATGTTACCCTGGGGGCGACAAGGAACATTAAGTTCAAATCCGGGTTCTCCGTTACCAGAGGAGGATTGCTTACGGCAATCGCCTATACGGACATAGATCAGGATCTCATTCCCAACGGGGTTGAAGAGTGCTCCTGTACTGATCCGGCTATCCCGGATACAGATCAGGACGGCTTGATCGACGGAAGGGAAGACACCAACCAAAACGGTGTGTTCGAAAGCAACCTGGGGGAAACAGACCCGTGCAACCCGGATACTGACGGGGACGGCATGCCGGACGGGTTTGAAGCGGATAATAGCTTAAATCCCCTTGCCTATGATGCTTATGGAGATCCCGACAATGACGGCATACCCAATCTGCACGAGTTTCAAAACAATACCAATCCGGGAAATCCTGATACTGACGGCGACGGGATGCCCGACGGTTATGAGATAAAAAACAACCTGGATCCCAACAACAATGATGCACAGGAAGATACTGACAATGACGGCCTGACAAACCTTGAGGAATTCCAGGCGGGAACCGACCCCGGGAGTGCGGATACGGATGGGGACGGAATCCAGGACGGTGAGGAAGACCTGACACTGACCGGCATTCTGGATACCCAGGCGGTTCATTCCGGGTATTCAACCATCCAAACCCAGGGGACAACGACTATCACCGCCACCGGAGATGTCACCTTAGGGGCGGTAAAGCGTATCCTGTTCAAACCCGGATTTTCCGTTACCCAAGGCGGACTGCTCTCGGTAACTGCCCTGGACAGGGACCAGGATCTCATCCTCAATACTGTTGAAGATGCATCCTGTACAGACCCGGACAAGGCAGATACGGATTCGGACGGCCTTATCGACGGCAGGGAAGATGCCAACCGGAACGGAACATTTGAAAGTAATCTCGGAGAGACCGATCCATGCAACCCGGATACAGACGGAGACGGCATGTACGACGGGTTTGAAGTGGACAATTACCTGGATCCCCATTCGAATGATGCGAATGAAGATCCTGACAATGACAACCTGACCAATCTGGAAGAATTTCAAAACAATACCAATCCCCGGAATCCGGATACGGACGGAGACGGGATGCCGGATGATTTTGAAGTAAACAAAAACCTGGATCCCAACAGGGATGATGCACAGGAAGATCCTGACAACGACGGCCTGACCAACCTCCGGGAATTTCAGCTGGGAACCGAACCCGGGAATCCGGATACGGATGGTGACGGAATGCCGGACGGTTATGAAGCGGACAATAATCTCAATCCCAATGTAAAGGACAGCAGGGCAGATGCTGACGGTGACGGTATCGGCAATTGGGTGGAGTATTACCTTGGAACGGATCCGCAGAACCCGGACAGTGCCCCGCCCAAGGGAACCCATTATGTTTACGATGAACTCGGCAGGGTCAAAAAGATTATCAGAATCAACTAGCTTGTTAGGAATCTATCCATGAATTCACAGATATCTGCAGTCTCAAAATGGATCATTTACAGTCTTTTCCTTGTTATGATTTTTATTCCGGTAACGGTTACAGCTGAAGACACGCCGTCCGAACCAGCAGAAGATACAACAATAGAACAGGTGGAGGGAGAACTTGCTGACCAGGGCCTCCTTGAAGAACCGAAAAGGGAAGGAGAGGAAAAAAAGGAAACCTCGGAAGTGGAGGCTGCCCCAGAAAGCATTGAAAAATCCTCTTCCAAAAAATCAGCCCTCCCTATGATGGCGACTATGGGCACGGTGGAGGAACCGGATCCGGCAAGTCTCGAAAATACAATCTTTGAATCAGCAACTTATGCGGCTGACCCTGATGTCTCCTTGAAAATCGGGGCTTTGTTAATGGAATATCCCATCCAGGTTCCCTTGGGACGAAACCGCCTGACTCCCAAAGTGATCCTCAATTACAGCTCCTCACGGAAAAATACCATTGCCGGCATGGGCTGGGATCTGAATACTCCATCAATCCGTCGTTCCTTAAAAAAAGGGACCTGTTATAACTGCACCGACTTTACATATAGCGGCGAAGATCTGGTTCCAGTCTCCGTGAACAGCAGCGGCCACGGCACCTACCGCCCGGAAAAACAACAGGATTTCTCCGTTATTGAATTCAATCCGGACAACTCCTGGACCGTTACCCGGAAAGACGGCACCGTGTATTCTTTCGGCACTGCTGCCGCCTACAGGCAGACCAACATCCACGGCACCTTCCAATGGATGCTCCGCACCGTGACCGACACCAATGGCAACAGCCTTTACTACTCCTATACAAAAGACCAGGGAGAGGTTTATCTGGTCGCCATCGGGTATGTAAACTACTATACGATCTCCTTTTATTATGAAGACCGGCCCGATGATATCACAAGCTATATCTCAAAATCCAAGGTTGTGACGGCTAAGCGCCTCAAGACCATAACCGTTGAATCGTCCGCACAAAATATCCGGGCGTACAGCCTGACCTATGACATCAGTCATGACACCGGACAATCCCTTCTAACCCAAATACGCCCGTACGGATCAGATTATCAGTTAAACAGCAGTGAGACGGTTACAGGCGGGACTTCGCTGCCCTCAACTACTATATCCTATAATCATAACAAAAGTACGTTTGTAAAAAAAAACCAAACCATAGAGAGTAAAGACAATTGGAGAAAGAGCTTTACAGGAGACTGGAATGGTGATGGTAAAATAGATTTCGGTAGATTTTATAGTGATCGACTTCGCTTTTTTATTTCAAACAGTTCTGGGGAGTTACAATCTATAGATTCACTACACGATTTTACTTGGACACAGGGATTTGGAATGGGGTTTGAAAAGCCTGATTACGACAGGTACCCGTTTATTACAGGAGACTGGAATGGTGATGGTAAAACTGACATCGCTAGAGTAAAGAAATCACAAACCCTGTTTTACACATCCACTGGTACAGGATGGAAGTCATACGCTCCTCTCAATGATTTTGCTTATGACCGTCAGTCAACCTTCCCCCTTTTTACAGGTGACTGGAACGGAGACGGTAGAACCGATTTAGGCCGAATCCGCTATGATGGTGTTCGTTTTTATATATCGACGGGATCGGGTTGGCAGTCATATCAAGGCTGTGATGAAGGCGGTGCTAATGCTGTGGTAACAGGAGATTGGAACGGGGATGGAAAAACTGATTTTGCTATAATCGAAAAATCATATATTAAGTTTTATGTTTCTATCGGAACAAAATTCACCCATCTCACGAACTTGTCGGGGATGGGAACGACAGCATATCCAGACAATAACAAAAATCCTGTCATTACAGGGGATTTTAACGGGGATGGGCTGTCAGATATCGGCAGGGTTACATCATTAGGTGTACAGACTTACCTGTCAACAGGGACCTCGTTCACCGAGGGTGGAAAAATTCAAAATGATTTTGGGCGTTCTCATGATCACGGTTCCTGTCCCACTCATTACGAATATCCAATTTTCACCGGAGATTTTAACAATGACGGTCGTACAGATATCGGCCGGATAAAATCTAATCAATTTAAAATCTATGCCTCAACAGGTACAGGCTTCTCAGTCTACAACTCAGGTGTCAGTGATCTGAGCAAAACCCAGGACTTTTACAATATTGAATTTACACCTTTCTTGACTGGGGATTGGAATGGGGATAGTAGAACAGATATTGCCCGTACAACATGGACTGAATTTATCAGCTATTCTCCTCAAGGCAGTGGCACCGACCTCATGTCCCAGGTCACCACCACCTCCGGAACCATAACCAAAATTGAATACACGTTGTCGTCCGAATACGACAATGACCATTTGCCAATGATTTTCAATACCGTATCCAGAATCACCACAGATGACGGCTTGGGCAACACATCCGTAACCTCATACGAATACTCAGGCGGGCTTTACGATTATGTGGACCGGGAACTGCGTTCCTTTGCCTCGGTGAAAAAGACCAATCCGGACAATACCTCGATCACAACGCTTTTCCACCAGGGAAAATACCTGGACGGAAAATCTTATCAAAGCGATTTCAGAGCACAGAACAACACTCTGCTGGCAAGGACGGAATCTAACTGGAGCAGTACCTTGTACAGCGGCAGCGCCTCTTCCTTTGTCAGACTGACAAAGGAAAAGGAAACCCGTTATGAAAACGGGAAAAGCGTATTCCGCCAGGATGACTATACATACAGCAGTGCTCACGGCAGCATCCTCACCAGCACCGTGTCCGGCAGCAACCTTGCCGGCAGCATCACCACCGCCTATAATTACGATTATTACGGCACGGGCCTGACCTACCCCCTGCGGATCACCAGGGAGACCCTGACCGGATCAGAAGACGGCCTTACCAGGAAAACCGACTATGCCTGGGAAACCCTGACGGGCAACCTGATTAAAAAGACGGAGTACAACGACCAGGGAGCTGATCCCGTTACCTTCTATGATTATGACAACTATGGCAATGTCACGGCAATCACCGATCCCAGGGGAAATACCGTATCATACACCTATGACACCAAAATCCGCACCTGGCCGGTCCGCATAGACCAGCCCTCAACAAACGGGGTGGCCCATGTGGTATCCTACCCCTCAGTGGATTTCAGGTACGGCAAACCCCTGGCCCTTGTGAACCAAAACGGCTTCCGGACAGACTATGCCCATGATGCCTTCGGCAGGACCACGCAGGTCAATCATCCGGACGGTGGGCAGGAATTATACGTCCGGGATGATGTTTCCATGCCGCGATCATTGAAGCAACGTATTTGGGATGATACTTCCTATATTGATACCTGGACCTATATCGACGGCCACGGCCGCACCATCCAGACCACGGCAAAATCAAAGGACCACTACACGGCCACCTTGTTCACCTTTGACAAGATGGGACGGGAGGAGTGCGTCAAAGGGCCTTTCTTTACCCCGGCCAATGCCTTTTTATCCTCTGATTTTGCCTCAATCTCCGCCAACCCGGCTGCTGTGTCTTCCGGCGTCACCACCACCTGGCTGCGCCATTATTATGATGACAGGAGCCGGATCACGCGGACCCAGCAGTCCGGCAGTATCAACACTTATTTTTCCCATGAGAACCTTGAAACCACTGTCACGGATCCGGACGGCAGCAGGAAGACACAGATCCTGGATATCCTGGGACAGGTCAAAACAATTATCGAACACGGCCCCTCGGATCATCCCACCTATTATTACTATAACCCGGCAGGGGATCTGGTAAGGGTTCTCAGAACCAATCCCGCCACAGGCAGCCCCATAGAAAACCTGATCACCTACAATACCCTGGGGCAGAAAATGGCCATGGAAGATCCAGACATGGGCAACTGGACCTATACCTACGATCCCAACGGCAACCTTGTCTCCCAGACCGATGCCAGGGATATTACCCTGACCTTTTCCTATGACGAACTAAACCGCCAGACCCGGAAAACCTATCCGGACGGCACCTATGCCTCCTTTGCCTATGACGGGGCAGCCAACGGCATCGGCCTGATCCATGAAAAATCCAATGCCAATGCAACCACCGCCTTTACCTCCTATGATTCAATGGGCAGGCCCCTGTCCGAAACCCGGACCGTGGACAGCACCGTGGTCAAATTCGACTATACCTGGGATCTGGCAGGCAGGCAGGCCTCAAAAACCGTGACCCGGGACAATGCCCAAGTCAAACAACTCTTCTATCACTTTTATACCGGAACATCCCTCCTGGCCAGGGTGGCCCGGGAAAACAACCAGACCCTCACCGAGATCAGCCAGTACTCTTCCCAGGGAAAGATCGAATTTTTAAACCACGGCAACGGCACCATGGCCAACTATCTCTATGATGACGCCACGGCCCGCCTGTCCGTGATCCACTCCTACAATATGTCACAGGATATCATAGACAAGACCTATACCTATACCAAGGCAGGAGACGTCAAAACCATTACTAACAACAGAACCAATATCACCCTGACCTATACCTATGACCACCTCCACCGCCTGCTCTCTGAGATCCCCTCGGCTCCCGGGGTTCCAAAGCCCACCCGGTCGGAGGTCATTGAACTTACCTATGACGATACCCCGGGCAAACCGGTCCATGCCCCGGCCTCTGCCCGCATCAACGGCACCTCCACCCTCTACGTCTTTGCCGGAAACCTCAGGGTGGCCCAGGTCACGGACACCACTATGCAGTACTTTCACAAGGACCACCTGGGGTCCACAAACGCCGTGTCAGCCCAGGACGGCACAATCATTGACACAGGTGAATACCTGCCCTATGGTCTGGACAGGGAGCAAAACGGTCTTTTACAATACAGTGTCTACAAGTTCACGGACCAGGAGCAGGATGCGGGTACGGGCCTGTACAATTATGATGCCCGGCTGTATGATTCTGTGATCGGACTATTTGTTATGGCGGATTCTATTGTGCCTGAACCGTTTAATCCGCAAAGTTTGAACCGGTATGCTTATTGTTTGAATAATCCTGTTAAGTATACTGATCCTACTGGCCATTGGGTTGGAGTTGGAATTGGCGCTGCAATCGGTGCCGCAACCGGAGCCGTTGCAGGACTTGCTGATGGAGGAATCGTTGGCGGAATAGTTGGAGGTATTGTTGGTGGCCTTGTTGGTGCAGCAGTAGGCGGAATTAATCCAGGTCTATCGTCTTCTGCTGCCACCGCAGCATTTGGGGCGCTTGAAGGTGCTTTAGGCTCTGTAGCAGGCGGAATGGTTGGAAGAGGAATCAACGCCGCGAGTAAGGCAAAAGAAGGGGATAAAGTAGCAGCAGCAAAGAAAGCCGCAACCGATCCTGTTTCTATCGGTTTAGATGCTGCTACCGGGGCGACATCTGGAGGATTAGGGGGTTGTGCTGCCGGAAAAGGATTTATAGGAAACTTGGCAAAAACTGCTATAACTACTGAAATGGACCTCGCGTTTAATATGTTAGGTAATCAGGTAAATAATGCAATGTCATCGAAATCAACGAATGATGGCAACTACGGTGGCTACGGAGATGTAAGTGATGGTAGCGGACCAAGTGGCGGCATCAGTGGAGATGGCGGAGATTCGTGGGGAGGTCGTTAATATGGCTTCCGGCCTTTAAAGAATATACTTAGTTTTAGTCAATGAATACAGGTACATTTAAGATATGCAAAACGATAACAGAAGTGAAAGCATAAAAATATTTGAACACTCGAAGGCAGACATCTTTTGGGGGAAATATTATACTTGGCTAAGTTTGCTTGGGTGGGTGGTAATATTTTTGATTGAAATTGTTTCCTTGAAAGGTAATTGTTTTGACTCAACAGGCCAATTCCAGCTTCTATCAGTAATATTTGTGTTACCTCTAGTTGCATTTTTAATTTGTCTTTGTTCTCTAATTTTCTTAAAACAAGCTTATGAAGTTCGATTTAATCTTAACCAGCGCACTCTTGCGTATTCTTTATATCGAAGTAACAAAAAACATGTTTGTAGCTTTAATGATATTGTGCATATTAAAATAAGTTGGTTTTCAATTTTTATACTAAAAGATGGTAGAAAATTTTGGTTTCGGGCTGACGAAAAGTTTATTGAATTTCTATTACAACACCAAATAAAAAGGTTATGGGATTTCTGGGGGAAGATAATTAAGAAGAAATGGTATATTATTGATACTAAACAATGAAACATCGAAAAATCAGAATCAGGTTTGAAATAGTAAAAATTGAAAAAACCTGGGTGATGATCTTCTTTGGGAGCTTATTTATCTCTTCAATGCGCTTTAAAACCCCTCCCTTGCTTGTAACTATTAATAATTTATATGCAATCATAATTTCAATTATAAAATGTTACGTGTTAGACTTACACTTCACTCATAAATTCACCGGAGATCTTACCATGTCTGAAAAAGCATTCCAGGATTACTATCCCGACAAGTTCAACCAATGTTACGGCTGCGGAAGCCGCAATGCCCACGGATACCAGCTCAAGAGCACCTGGGACGGGGAAGAAAGCGTTGCCTGTTTTACCCCGGAGCCCTATCATATGGCAGTACCGGGATTTGTTTACGGCGGGCTCATCGCCTCTTTAATCGACTGCCACAGTACAGGCACGGCTGCTGCGGCCACGTACAGGTCCCAGGGGCGTCCCATGGACTCGGAACCTGCCCTGCGCTTTGTCACCGCCTCCCTCCATGTGGATTACCTGGCGCCGACACCGCTGGATACAAGACTTGAAATCAGGGCCAGGGTTGAAGAACTCACCCCTAAAAAGGTAATTGTTGCCTCCACGGTAACGGCCGGCGGTAATCTCTGTGCCAGGGGAAAGGTTGTTGCGGCCCAGATGCCGGAGACCATGCTGAAACTGGTTGAGGGCAAGTGATAAAAGGGCGTCAGGCCGTTCCGGTTTTAGCGGAAACCGGAATCTGAATCACGAAAGCAGTGCCTGAGCCCGGTTCGGAAACCGCCTCTATGGTTCCCCCGTGGGTTTCGGCAATGATAAAATAGGATACGGACAGCCCGAGGCCGGTACCCTTGCCCACGGCCTTTGTGGTGAAAAAGGGTTCAAATATCCGTTTACAGGTCTCCTTGTCCATTCCCGGTCCGTTGTCTGCGATTTCAATCCTGACAGACGCTGCCCTCTTTTTAATGGAAATGGTAAAGGTGGGATCTGTACATGGGGAATATGATGCCATGGCCTGGGCACCGTTTTTCAGCAGGTTGAAAAAGACCTGCTGGAGCATGCCGGGATGGCCGAAAACAGCGATTCCGGGATCGGGGTAATGGCGGATGATGTTGATTTTCATGAAATCGAACCGCTTTTTCAGGGCATAGTCGTTATGGGCAATTTCCACTGCCTTGTCCATCAGTTCCGGCAGGACGGCCCGGGAAACCGCCCCGGGATCCTTGCGGCTGAACGACAGCATATTATCGACGATCCTGGCTGCCCTTCCCCCGGCCTTGACCGCGGCATCCATAAGCCTGAACATTCCCCTGCGCTCCATATATGCATGGATCAGGGCCGGATCCAGTTCCAGTTCCTTTGCCGCTTCAATATTCTTGGGCATATGGCGGGTCATGCGGTTCTTCAGCACCTGGATATTCTGGATAATCCCGGCCAGGGGATTGTTGATCTCATGGGCCATTCCCGCTGCCAGCCCGCCCACGGACATCATCTTTTCCGACTGGATCATGACCTCTTCCAGGGCAACCCGCTCGGTGACGTCGTCAATCCGGATCACTGCCCCTTCCATGCCCCTGTCCATCAGGGGATATACCGTTATATCATCATAACCGTTATTCCCGGCACCCGGCCGGACCACCTTGGTCCGGTTAAACACCTCTTTGTCGCGGATGGCCCGGGTCATATCACCCGCAAGCCCCTTCAGGTGGGGAAACCGGCTCATGAACAGGCTGCCCACGGCCCGGAACCCGGGAACCCCTGTGATTTCCTCGGCCTTCTGATTCCACTGGCTGATCTTCATCTCATGGGTGACCCCGACAATGACCGAAGGCATTGAGTTGATGATATCGGAGAGGTAATTTCTCAGGGCCAGCAGTTCGGATGTGCGTTCAACAACCCTGACCTCCAGGTTGTCCCTGTGGTGTGCCAGGGCTTCCTCGGTCTTTTTCCGGACCCTGATTTCATGCTGGAGACTGGACAGGGTGGTTTCCAGCCGGGCCGTCATATTGTTAAATGCCTTTGTCAGTTCCCCGATTTCATCATTTCCGCCATCCCCGTGAATCCGTACATCCAACCGGCCCATTTCCACCATTCTGATGGCATCCAGCATCCGGTCAAACCGGAGATAAATAAGCCTGCGGAAGATATCGGTCACCACCAGGCCCACCATCACCAGAATGATAAATCCCGCTGCAAGGGTATACCACCCGACCTTTTTCACAGGTGCAAATGCCTGGTCCAGGGACTGGGTAACCACAAACACCCAGTTTTTTGTTTTAAGGGTGTCATAGGCTGAGAGCAGGTGCTGATCTTTATGGTGGAAGTCAAGGCTGCCCCGGCCTGTGGCCAGGATTTTCCGGCCGAATTCATGGGTGTCGAGCCTTGGGAGGCTGATGCCGTGCCCGGACATGGCCATGACCATACCGTTTTTCTCGGCCATATAGGCAAATCCCTGCCGGTCCAGATTAAAATCATGGATAAAAATGGCGGAGAAATCAGAGATGTTTACAGCACCGGCCAATACACCGATAATCCGGTTATCTTTTTTAAGGGGGACCGATACCACAAAGACCTTCCGGCCCGATTCCCTGGAAACAATAACATCGGATATCCAGGTCCGGCCCTGTATGGAAGCCTCAAAATAGTCCCTGTCGTTCACCC
>JAKSAX010000456.1 GCA_022361395.1 Desulfobacterales bacterium
AGGATCCTGCAGACGGATTTTATAATGGTATCCGAAGGCACCCAGTCCTTATCCATGTCTTCAAACTCTTTTCCCACCTCGATCTGTTTACTGCCGTCCTTTACATGGAGCATCACACCTGTGGGGACATGGCGGTAGTAGTGCTCCTTTTTCGGGCGGAAATCCCGGAGCAGGAGAAAGCAGGCCAGGCCGGCGCAGAAGACAACAGCGGTTTCGAACATGGTGTCATATCCCCGGGAATCGGCCAGAACTGCCGTTACAAGGTTAGGCACCTCGGTCTGCTCAAGGGCCTTCTCAATATAATCGTCGGAAAGATGGGTTGAGGCGGGTGAAAAAGGATCGCCCCAGGCCGGCAGCTCCCCGGTGCCGTATAATAAGAGTCCGCCGGTCAGGCAGACAATGATGAATCCTAATAATTTCAATCTTTTGTCCTCCTGCTTGTTTGGAATACAGCTGCAACAAAGAAAACCGTGCTCACGCCGGCGCCCACGGATGCCTCTGTGAACGCCACATCCACCGCCCCCATGACAGCCCAGAGCAGGCACATCATAAAGGAGTAGGCGCCGAATAAAATGGCGGTTCCAAGAAGGTCCCGGACGGAAATGGCGGCAATGGCACAGAAAATGACAAAGGTCAGTACAACAAGGTCAATGGGCCAAGACATATCTATTCCTTTCCTTTTACAGGCTTTTTCCGGGTCCAGGGACGAAGTCCCGCACGCATGCCTGCATCCACGATGGAGTGGGTGGCTGTGGGGCTGGACATGAAAACAAAGAAGACAATCAGGATCATTTTAATGGACAAGAGGATTGCACCCACTGAAAAATGATGGAGATTGTACAGGGCAAGCCCTGCCACCATGGCCATTATCCCCAGGGTATCCAGTTTACCCGCAGGATGAAGCCTTGAATAAAAATCCGGCATCCGGATGATGCCCACGGCCCCGCCGAGAAAGAAGAGGAAGCCAAAGGCCATAAGTATGATTACAAGTATATCCATGATAACTCCCCATCAATCCATAAAAGATTCTTCGTACAGGCCTTTTCTTTTGTGAAAGTACCTGGATGCGGCAATCACGGCCACAAAGTTCAAAAAGGCATAGGCCAGGGCAATATCCACGAACATGTCCACCCGCTCATACAAAAATCCGATGAGCAGCAGCAGGACAACTGTTTTACTGCCGATGGCATTCACGCCGATGAGACGGTCCAGAACCGTGGGACCGAACAGGCACCGGTACAAAGAGAGGAACATGAGCAGGCAAAGGCCCATTGCTACGCACAAAAAGAAGGTATTCATGAGTTTTCTCCGAAAATATCAGCCACCTTGTCAGACATGGCGCCCGGACAGCCGTCTGCAGACGGTTTATCAATGGCGTGGACCCTGCAGACCCCGTCATTTCCTGTGGTCACGGTAATGGTGCCCGGTGTCAGGGTGATGGAGTTGGCCAGGGTGGTTATGGCAAGATCCGATTCAAGATCGGATTTAAAATCAATAATATGGGGATCGATCAGGTCGTGCATCCTGGGATGGAAGACCAGGTAAAGCAGGTGGAAGTTGGCCTTGATAATCTCCCAGATCAGCCAGGGGATGTACATGGAAAACTTCGTAAAAATCCGCAGGTGATCCGCTGTGACGGATGGAAAGAGAAGGTCATGGAAAAACCAGGCCGTGATCAGGCTGGAGACAACCCCCAGGCTGAGGAGCAGCCCTGAAAAATTTCCGGACAGGATCACCCAGGTGGCGAACATAAGCACAAAGGTGATCAGAAAAGGTAGTATAGTCGATTTTTTTTCTTGGTCGGCTGCCGGTTTGCCGGGCGCACCAGGCTTGCCGTTACCGGTATTGGATCGTGTCAATGCAGGTCTCCTTGGTCAAATTAATGTAAAGATCAAGTTAACGGGCAGTCGCTTTACAGGCTTATTTTTCCACGCCGTAAATTCCGCGGAACTTGTCGTACAATTTTGACAAGGCACCTTTCTCTTTTTTCTCCGAAGGATCGGCTTCAGGCCGGCCGGAGCGGCCTTCCTGCTCAAGCCTGTGGGCATAGGCTGCTTTGATGGTCTCAATGAGGGTATCCATGTCCACGGGCTTGGACAGGAATTTAAAGGCGTTGTACTTGCCGCTTTCAAGGGCGTTTTCAACACTGCCGTGGCCTGTGAGCACGATACAGGGCAGGAAGGGCTGGAGATCTTTTAACCGTTTCTGAACCTCGATTCCGTCAATACCCGGCATCTGCAGATCCACCACAGCCACGTCAAACTCTTCGGTGGATGCCGCGTCAACCCCTTCCTCTCCGGAAAAGGTTGTTTTAACTGTAAATCCGTCCAGAACCAGCCGCTTGGCCAGGTACTTTAAAAACGTCTGTTCATCGTCTATAAATAGGAGTTTCATAATAACCCTTTAGTTTCAAAATAATCCAAATTATCCCTGGTAAAACGTCG
This sequence comes from Desulfobacterales bacterium, assembly GCA_022361395.1. GTDB lineage: Bacteria > Desulfobacterota > Desulfobacteria > Desulfobacterales > Desulfobacteraceae > Desulfobacter. Next base: position 2,445 of record JAKSAX010000456.1, read on the forward strand.
CAATTTTTTTAGCTAAAGTATAATTCAGTATCAAAATAAAAAATGCGAGTCAAGCCGTTTCTTCCAACCAGTATACCTCTTTAATAGGGCCTCCCATGGTTTTACAACCCACTGGAATTGAATGGCATCCACCTTTTGGTAATACCATTATGCCCTTATCTGAACACTAGTTCAGGCAACAGGAAAGAGCAGACAGGGGTAGATGGATTTGTCCGCAATATTTCTTGAAATCGACCCCATCCACCGCTCCAAAATTGCATTTCGCTCACTGGTTCCCAGTATGATCATGGAAGCCTGATATTCTTTGGCTGCCTTTAAGATTTCCTTTTCCGGATCGCCTACGTAGACGTGGGGTCTGGCGTCTATTCCCACCTCTTCAAAGGCATCACAAAGGTCGTCCAGGCGTTGGCGCTCCTGTTTCCTCACCTTTTGCACTTCGTGGGTGTCCGAACTTTTCAACTCCTTCTCCCCCACCACATGCATCACGTGGAGCTGGCCGATGACATCGGAGAGTTCCTTGAGGCTTTCCACGGCGTTCTGGCTGGTGGAAGACCAGGAGGTGGCAAAAAGCGGGCGTTTGAAAATCTTTTCAGGCAGGATCTGATCCTCGAGCATGTGCTTGAACACCAGGAT
>JAKSAX010000432.1 GCA_022361395.1 Desulfobacterales bacterium
CACCAGAGAGGTGCCGCCGTAGCTGATAAAGGGCAGTGTGAGTCCCTTTGTGGGTAATACGCCAAGGGCAACCCCGGTATTGATGATGACCTGGACACCGATGTACAGGGTGAGTCCCGCGGCCGTGATGGCGCCGAACAGTGAATCCGACCGCTTCGCAATCTGGGTGCCGGAGATCAGTATAATGCCGTAAAGGGAGAGGATTGCCAGAACCCCGATAAGGCCCAGCTCTTCCCCGATAATGGAGAAGATGAAGTCTGTGTGGGGTTCGGGCAGATAATGCATCTTCTGCATGCCAAGGCCGATGCCCTTGCCGGTGAGGCCGCCGGAACCGAAGGCCTTAAGGGAGTTGGTAATCTGGTATCCGGTGTTGTAGGGATCGTCCCAGGGATTTAAAAAAGTCATGATCCGCAGCAGCCGGTATTCCACCTTGAATACAAGGAAGTAAACAATGGGGATAGCCAGGGGCAGGGGGCTGAGCAGGTGGAAAATCCTGACCCCGCCCACAAACATCATTCCCCAGCAGATCATTGCCATCACCACGATGGTTCCGAAGTCAGGCTGGTTGATGATGAGAACGGCAAAAAGGCCGAACACCATGATATGGGGAAGGAACCCGATGGAGAACCGGTGGATCATCTCATGTTTTTTGGACAGGGAATACCCCATAAACAGGATAAGGGCCAGTTTGGCAAACTCCGCGGGCTGGAAGGTTAATCCGCCTATGCTTATCCACCTGTAGGCCCCGCCGGCCTTGACGTTGAGGGCCGGTACAAGCACAGCCACCAGAAGGGCGATGGCCGCCAGGAGGATGATGTAGGCAAAGCTTTTGTACAATTTGTACGGAAAGGAGGCAGCCACAAACATGACGCAGAATGCAATACCGAGGAACATGGCCTGGCGTTTCATGTAGTAGAACAGGTTGTTGTGGTCTTCCATGCTGATCGAAGAGGAGGCAGAGTAAACCATGACAATGCCGATGCCTGTCAGGATCAGAACCGGAAATAATATGGACTTCACGCTGAAAAAAGGATGCAGGGCTTTGGGCTTATCCACGGGCTGCCTCCTTTCCGTTACTTAAACCGGTTACCCGGGCAATGAAATCATTGCCCCGTTCTTCATAATTGGCGTACATGTCAAAGCTGGCACAGGCCGGGGAGAGCAGAACAATGTCTCCGGGGACGGCTGCCTCGCAGGCATTGGTTACCGCATCGGCCATGGACATGCAGGGGGTTACCTGGCATGTCTTTTCAAAGGTCTGTATGATATGGTCACTGGCTTCCCCAATGGCCATGATGGCTTTTACACCGGCTTTTACACCGGGCATAAGCTGGCTGAAGTTCGTGTTTTTCTCCCGGCCGCCCAGAATGAGGATGATTTCGGCGTCAAAGGCTTCCAGCGCCCTGAGCACCGCATCCGTATTGGTGGCTTTGGAGTCATTGTAAAACTGCACGCCGCCCACATCCCTTACAAAGCAGATGCGGTGGGCCATGGGGGTGAACTCACCGAGGGCCTGTTTTATACCGGCCATTGATCCGCCTGAGGCCAGTACAGCCAGTGCCGCAGCCGCAATGTTCTCCCGGTTGTGGGTGCCGGGCAGGCCTTTGATACTGTCTGTGCGGATGGTGCCGGTTTCCCTTCCGGTATGAATGCGTATCTCATGCCCCTGTATGTCGGCCCCTGACCTCACCTTTGATGTTGATGAAAATTCCAGGATATTTGATGCCACTGCAGATTCCCGGTTGTGGGCGCGGTGGATGCCGGTGTTGATCACAGCGGTGTCTTTTTTTGTCTGGTTTGCAAAAATTTTCCATTTGGCGTCCACATAGGCGGAAAAACCGGAATACCTGTCCAGGTGGTCCTCTGAAATATTGAGGAGTACCCCGACATCGGGCGTGAAGGTCTTGGCCAGGTCCAGCTGGTAGCTGGAAATTTCAGCCACAACCAGGTCTGCCCCGGCATCTGTCATCAGGTAGTCCACCAGGGGGGTGCCGATATTGCCTCCCACAAAACAGGTGAGCCCTGAGGCCTCTGCCATTTTTCCCGCCAGGGTGGTTGTGGTTGTCTTTCCGTTGGTGCCGGTGATGGCGATCACGGGTGTTGTGTTGTATTGGGCGAATATGTCCAGTTCACCTGTGATCTCAACCCCTTTGGCCGCAGCGTCCCGGATAAAGGGGATGGTCAGGGGAATACCGGGGCTGGGGATGATCCGTGCCGCATTGTCAAAGGTCTCCTGGTCATGACCCCCTATCCGGGTTTTTATCCCCAGGGCATTCAGATCTGCTGCATCCTTGGTTTTTGATGCGTCAATGTCGGTGGCAACAACCTGACGGCCCCGGGCCTTGAGGAACCGGGCCATGGAAACCCCGGATCTTCCGAGGCCTACAACCAGATCGTATGTGAGTGATTTACCTATCTGCCACCTACCTTATCTTAAGCGTACTCAAGGAGATTAATGCCAGGGTGATGGCTATGATCCAGAATCTCACAATGACCTTGGATTCGTGCCATCCCTTTAATTCAAAATGATGGTGCAGGGGGGCCATTCTGAATACACTTTTCCCCTTGGTGATTTTAAAGTATGAAACCTGGATGATAACGGAGAGTGCCTCGATGACAAAGAGGCCGCCGACGATGAGGAGCATGATCTCCTGCTTGGTCACCACGGCAATGGTTCCCAGGATTGCGCCCAGGGGAATGGAGCCTGAGTCCCCCATGAATACCTGGGCCGGATGGGCATTGAACCAGAGAAAGCCCAGGCCTGACCCGGCAAGGATTCCGCAGATTACCGATATCTCTCCGGCCGCAGCAATGTGGCGGACATGGAGGTATTCGGCAAACTGGGTGTGGCCTGCCACATATGCAAACAGCATATAGGTGACCGAGGCAACGATATAGGGGCCTATAGCCAGTCCGTCCAGGCCGTCGGTGAGGTTCACTGCATTGGAGGTGCCCACAATCACCAGGCAGGCAAAGGGGATGTAGAATATGCCGAGATCAGGGGCAAAGTCCTTGAAAAAAGGCACAGTCAGGGTAGAGTCAAAGTCCGGGCTGAGGTAGATCAGGTAGGCGATGATCAGGCCGAATCCGATTTGGAGTGTGAATTTTCCCCTGGCTGTGAATCCCATGTTTCTCTTTTTTACCTGCATGAGGTAATCATCGAAAAAACCGATGAAACCGAAAAGCAGTACCGTGAGCAGCAGGATGGAGACATAGTGGTTGGACAGGTTGCCCCAGAGCAGTGTGGCCGTGAATATGGAAAAAAGGATGAGAATCCCGCCCATGGTGGGGGTTCCCTGTTTGCCCATATGGGACTGGGGGCCGTCGGTCTGGATGATCTGGCCGATCTGCATCATCTGCAGGCGGCGGATGACGTAGGGCCCTAGGAGAAAACAGATAAGAAAGGCTGTGAGCCCCCCGTAAATAGTCCGGAAGGTGATGTACCGGAAAATATTCAGGGCATTAAAGTACTCATGCAGGGGGTATAGAAACTCGTAAAACATGGGGGTTATTCCGCCTTTCTCTTATTTGTTGAACCGTATTTCATCTGTTTTGTGGTTTTTCCTTTTAAATCAGGGTTTCAATCATGGGGATCAGGGTTTCCATGGCCATTCCCCTGGAGCCCTTGAGCAGCAGCCAGTCCTGTTTTCCAATATTTTCGGCAATACCTGCGGCAATCTCTTCTTTGGTGCCCTTGAAAATTCTGTCCTCCGGATAACCTTTTTCAATGGCCCCTGCCATGAGATGGGCAGTCTGGGTACCGAAAAGATAGACCCGGGCCGGCTCAAGGTCTGCAACCAGATAACCGGTCTCCCGGTGGAGCGCATCCGAGTCCGGTCCCAGTTCCAGCATATCCCCCAGTGCTGCGATGCCTTTGCCTTTGCCTGCCATCTGGCTCAGGGTCTTCAGGGCCTGGGTCATGGATGCCGGGTTGGCATTGTAGGTGTCGTCGATAAGGCGGACCCCGCCGGATAAGGTGCCGAGGTTCATCCTTCCCTTAACCGGGGAGAACCTGCCCAGGCCGGTGCTGATGTTTTCAGTGCCTATGCCTGCGGCCCGGGCCGCAGCAATGGCGGCCATGGCGTTGTTGAGCATGAACCGGGCCGGGGAGTTGACGGTATAGGACCGGGTTTCCCGCGGGGTCCTGA
>JAKSAX010000336.1 GCA_022361395.1 Desulfobacterales bacterium
GATGTTAAACCGCTTGTGGTTGACCTGGAAAAATTCAAGGTCATAATCCTTGAGTGCTTTTTCATGGATCAGCCTGATGGCCTGGTCGATAAATCCCTTGTTTTTGTACTTTCCCGTTGAGATATAGGCCGGGATCTGGCCAAAGGTCATCCAGTTTATCCGCTCTTTTGCTGCTGCAGTCGAATTCGTCCCAAACAGGCACAAGAGAATAGTAAAACAGAGATGTATACGCGTTAACAGGGAATGGTCGTTTTTCATCTAAAACAGCTTAAGCCCCGGAATTTCAAATTTAGTATGATCCAACCGGATCAGAAAAAACACACGGTTTTCAGGATCTGAAATCATGCGCCACAGGTATACTTATACCACAACCGCCGGCATAATGCATGGGCCGGTTCAATTTTCGCGGCAATAACCCGATATTTGAGTTTACAATTCATTTTTTTTCCTGTAGATAGACTGGCTTGCTTAAAACACAGCCCCATGAACAAATGCAAAATCACAGGAAACGATAATGTCTGCCGTATTTGGTATTGATTTTGGAACATCGAACTCTGCCCTATCCGTTGCCAGAGACGGAGAGGTCGCGCTTTTAAATGTTGATCCGCAAAACCCCATTTCCAACTCCCTGAAGTCTATCCTCTATTTTCTGAAAGAGGATGGCAGGACCCGGTCCTTTGTCGGGTATGAAGGGGTCAGCCAATATATTGATAACGAGGCGGAAGGCCGGTATATGCAGTCCATCAAGACCTTTCTGCCGGACACGGGATTTGAAAAGACAGCCATTTACGGAAAGACCTATACCTTAGAGGAGCTGATCTCCATCTTTCTGGTTAAGATGAAGGAACGGGGCCAGGTCCTCATTGACGAAGAGGTGGATCATCTTGTCCTGGGCCGTCCGGTTATTTTTTCCAGGGACAGCGAAAGGGAGGACATTGCCAGAGAGCGGCTGCTCCGCGCGGCTCAAATTGCAGGATTCAAAGAGATCACCTTCCAGATGGAGCCCATTGCCGCAGCCCTGGCCTATGAAAAAACGCTTCCCCCCGGAAATGAAGAGATCGTGCTGGTAGGGGATTTCGGGGCAGGCAGCTCAGACTTCACCATCCATAAGGCAGGCGGTCTGAAAACAGGTGCCAGGGAACAGGATATACTTTCCGTGGGCGGCGTCTATATCGGCGGGGATAATTTCGACTCCCGGATCATGCGGGAAAAGGTGGCGGCCTATTACGGGAAAGACGTCACAGTCAAATCCATGTTCAGCGACAATGAAACAGGGCTCTCCCCCCTGGTAATCCGCAAACTCATGCAATGGCACCACATCCCGCAGCTGCGCCGGCCCAGAACCCTGAATAACATCAAGGAGCTCAAGGTAAATGCAGGGTTCAAGGACAAAAAACTATTGACCAACCTTGAGAACCTGATCCATTCAAATTACGGCTACCTGCTGTTCCGGGCCATAGAAAAGGCAAAGTGCGACCTCTCCGGGCAGGACAGTGCAAAGATACGCTTCAGCGACTATGATATAGACATTGATGAAGCCATTCTCCGCAGAGAGTTTCAGTCCATGATCCGGAAGGAGGCTGCCCTGATTGACGCCTGCATTGATGAAACCCTTGCCGGAGCCGGCCTGGGCCCGGATGATATTGATGTGGTCTTTCTAACCGGCGGCTCCTCTTATATTCCCCTGATCCGGTCCATATTTGAGACCAAAATCGGGGCCGGCAAGATCCGCACCGCAGATGCCTTTACAAGTGTGGCCTATGGTCTGGGACTTTACGGCAGTATGTTGAACTGATACTCATCATCCGGGCCGCCAGGCAGTCAAACCATTCCGCGGCCTCTAATCCGGTTCCCGGGATGGTTTTATCCGCCTCATCAGGCCTTCTTGAAAAAACGGATATCCGGGGCCTTGCGCCGGGGTGCCCTTGCATACCGCAATTTAGGATACCCGACCATAACCGCTCCGTGTCCGGCACAATCTCCGGGAATCCCGAGCATCTTGGATAACGGCGGCCACTGGGCTGCGGCAAAGTTCACATACCCGGCCCAGCAGGAGCCCAGGCCGAAACCGGGGGCAGCCAGCTCCAGGTAAGCCAGGGCTGTATGGCAATCGGCTGCAGCCGACCCTATCGACTTGTCTGCATAGGCAAAGACAAGCGCAGGTGCATCCCGGGTGATTCGGTCCACACCGCGGTCCCACTGGCTGACAAGGGCCTTCATATTAAAGGTCACGGCGACCTCGGGATGGTTTTCGATCACATAACGCATCCAATCAATCACATGACCGGCAATGGCCTCTACATAGTCCTTTTGATCAACAACCAGCCACCGCACGGGCTGGCGGTTGCTGCCCGTGGGCGCACAGGCTGCCAATGACAGGACCTCTTTCAACAGATCCCCGGGAACCCCCTTGTCTTTATACTGGCGGATGGACCTGCGGGACCTCAGGAAATACTCTGTCTGTCCCGCATCAAGGGCCGGTTTCCGGTCAACGGGCATACAGTCGTCCGGCGTCATGGTGTCAAGGGAAAATGCCCCCTTGGGACAGACAGCCACGCAGTGGCCGCAGTTGATGCAGAATTCTTCCGCCCCTTTGACGGGCGCCGGTCCGCCATCCGTCATCTTAATGATATGGGCCGGGCAGTCCAGGGCACAGATACCGTCCCTGTCACATTTGTTTTGATCAATCGTAAATAATGTCATCTTTACCTCAGGTTAAGTTGAATACCTATAGAACATTTTAACCTAAGCCCTTTTCAGATAAAATCAACTGCAGCTACAGCCCGGGTCCCTAAGTTGAAGTCAAATGATTCAGCAGCAGGCGGATGTTGCTGTTTGAAGACGCATTGGCGGGCCATACGGCAAACAGATCCAGTGCATCAACCTTCCATTCCGGAATCAGCTCAACCAGATTATTCTCTTTTATTGATTCAGTTACAAGATAATCAGGTGGTGTGGCCACGCCTAAACCGTAAATGCAAAACTGGGTCATCGCTTCAACATTATCTACGAATACATGACTGCGGTACTTTACTTCAAAGGTCTTCCCGCCTTTTCTCAATCGTCGGGTACCGGGCAGCATCTCAAGCCTGATCCACTCCCAGTCAGATAAATCCCCGGGGTGCTGCGGGGTGCCATATTTTAACAGATAATCAGGAGAACAAACCAGCTTGCGTTCAATTGTGCCGATACGTTTTGATTTTAATGCGCTGTCTTCCAAATGCCCCACACGGATGGCCAGGTCTATACCATTGGAAATCAAATCCTGCCTGACATCTGAATAGCTGAAATGAAACTCTATGCCAGGGTGACGGCTGCTGAATTCTGCAATTTTTCGATTGACGGGTGACCGGGTCAGTACCGAGGGCAGTCTTATGGACAACCGCCCAAAAGGTTCCGGGCTGGCTGAACTGATTTTACCAAGCCCTTCCCGGGCCGCATCCAGCATATCTGTGGTGTAGCCATAGAGAATACTTCCGTGATGGGTGAGAGATATCTTGCGGGTCGAACGATATAAGAGAGGCGTGCCTATGCGTTTCTCCAATTGGGTAATATGATAGCTCACCACTGACGGTGAAAGATTTAACTGCTTTGCCGCTCCCCTGAAAGATTTTTGTTTTACAGTTTCGGAAAAAACAGCAAGCGCTTTTAATTCATCGATCATAATTCCAACCATTAAAACAATGAAATCCAATTTAACCATCTAATAAAACAATCATTAGCCCTTATACTATTTCCATCAGTTTAATGTCAAAATAATAAGAAAGGAGTTCTATGTCTATTTTTCTTGCCATGTGTCTATTTTCACTTTCCATGTCCATTTCACCGGGCCCTGTTAACATCATTACGTTTACAACAGGCATAAACCACGGGGTAAACAAAGCCCTGCCCTTTGTCTCAGGTGCCACAACAGGTTTCACACTGTTGTTGCTCATGATCGGATTAGGTATTGGAAACATATTTTCCGAGCACCCCGCTTTCCAGGCGACTCTTGCCTACACTGGTACCGGTTATATTGTTTATCTCGGATATAAAATTGCTGCCACCAAATCAAAATTTGAATCAAAAGCCATGGATTTACCGGGATTCTGGCATGGTTTTCTGCTGCAATGGCTCAATCCAAAAGCGTGGGCTGCCTGCCTTGCCGGAGTCTCGGCATTTAAGCTTTCCGATTCAACGACAATGCTGATGCTTTTCGTGGGTCTTTATTTTGTGATCTGTTATTTATCCATTGCAAGCTGGGCCGTGTTGGGTAAAACCATTGAATCGAATCTGAAACATCATATACGGCTGCTTAATGGTTTTATGGGGAGCGCTTTAATTCTGGTGGCCCTGTATTTGCTGTATATCCAGCTTTATTTTTGAAGTAGCTTGTAATCGTAAAAATATATTAATCACAAAAGCTTAACAGTTAACATTAGGTGTTAACACTTAATTAACATGCGATGTTCTGTAAACTTCGTCCGCTCACAACGGATCTGAAAAAACAGATAGAATTTCAGTTGGTTAGTATTTATATCCAATGGATTATCATGACTGGCAGCAATCTTGCTCACCCGGAACGGTTAAGCAAAGCCGTTCGGTGCTGAACCGGGCAAATGTTAATATTAAAAAGGAGTTTAACATGCGTAAATTCAAAGCAACCATTTTTATTTTGATCTCTTTATTTCTTTTTCACTCGCCTGTGTTTTCGGAAACAGCGCCCATTGATGCGATTAAAGCCAATATGAAAAAAATGGTTGAGGCCCGGAAAAAGGAGGCACCAAGCATAACGGTTGCTGAATTCAACACCTTAATGGAAAAACAGGACTTTTATTTTGAAATTCTGGATGTCCGCACAGCAGATGAATTCACCGCCGGTCATATAGCCGGTGCTGTTCATTCAGACAGGAACAAGCTGGAATGGGTCACGCCTAAAAAAATTGATGATCCCGAAGTGCCCATTTATGTTTATTGCAAGGGAGGCGCCCGCGGTGCGATCGCGACATTAAGGCTCACTGAAATGGGTTATAAAAATGTTACAAATATTACCGGCGGCATGAAAGCCTGGGCAAATGCAGGGTATACTGTCTACAATGAGATGGGCGAATTCACCTTTACCAAAGACGGGTTTGGCAAGAAACCGGAATAATAAGATCAATCATCCATCCATCCATCCCGCTTTAACCGGGCGGGATGGATGAGAACTGATAGTTTATTCGATAGATGATATTAAGGAATATCAAGAATATGAGATTCACATCTGTTTTATTGTTTATTAGTTCCGTTGTTTTATTAAGTTCGGTGGGATCAGGCTTTTCATCTGAAATTAAGGCGGATGGTGAAATCCGGAACGGATACAGGATACTGACACTTCAAAATACATCAGAATTCCAGGGTTTTCAGGTTTATCGCGGGGACTACATCAAATTCAGACTGCCGGAACAATTTGACAAAACTGAAATTGTATTTCCAGGGCTTAATGAACGGAAAACCCTTATTAATGATTTAGAAACATCTGAGTACATAAAGATGAAAAAAACCGGTGAATTCCTTTTTGAGGCTGGCAGGTTAAAAGGATCAGTCACCGTTATTGAATACCGGCAATCAAGTTATAACACGGCAACGGCCAAGGAGGCCTTGGATTTTATCAGGCAAAAAAGACCGTTGATCCTTGATGCCAGAACCCCGGGTGAATACAAAGCCGGCCATTTGGAAAAGGCAGTACTAATACCGGTTCAGGTTCTCCAGTCCAATTTAAACAGACTGGATGACTATAAGGACAAACCCGTGCTTGTCTACTGTGCCACAGGGAACCGAAGTACTGTTGCATCAAAAATTATGATTGATTCGGGGTTCAAGCAAATTTTGAATCTTCGGCAGGGTATAGTCGATTGGCACAAGAGAGGATTTCCGGTTGTCCGGTAACACCCCGGACAGCTGTTTGATCCATAGGGAGCGCGCAGGAATTAGCTCACATTCTGTTTGCAAAATACCCAATGTTCTAAGTTTTTTTGTAAACAGATCAGGTGAAGTTATTTTTGCGCGACTCCATAGTAAGAGATTTTTTTCA
>JAKSAX010000457.1 GCA_022361395.1 Desulfobacterales bacterium
GGCGTGGGCAGCAGCGCCGTTAACTGCCATCTGGGTGCCGATTCCGACACCTGCCACCATGTAGCCGACCTGGGAGACAATATGGTAAGAGAGCAGCCGCCGCCCGTCATTTTCCAATACAGCCATGAAGACGGCAAACACGGCGGAGATAACCCCCATCCATATCAGGAGCTCAACACCCGCAAATGCCGTTATCATGCAAAATACCGCTGTCTTGGTCGTAAAGGCGGTCATATAGACAGACCCGCCGGGAGAGGCCTCTGAGTAAGTATCTGACAGCCATGAATGGAAAGGCACGGTTGCGGAATTGATCACAAAGCCCGAAAGCATGAGAACGGATCCGGGATAGTCTGTGTCCCCTCCCCAGGGCAGGCGGGTAAATTCAATAGAGCCTGTCTGGTGAACATGGATAAGAATGCCGGAAAGAATGAGCAAGCCGCTGACGTGGTGCCAAAGGATGTACCGGATGGCAGCGCCCATGGCGGTTTTTGTTTTCCCGAATAAAAGAAGGAAACAGGGAGCCCAGGACATTATTTCAAGGCTGAAAAAAAGCGTAAACAGATCTCCGGCAAAGACAGCGCCAAGGGCACTGCCCACATAAATCATGGATATGACATGTTCCCAGTGGTTTTTTGCTTTAAGCGCATAGAGGTTCATGCAGAACGCGGCAATCACATATACATAACCGAACAGAACGCTTAATCTGCTGATCCGGCCTGTATCCAGCGTAAACTGCAGAAAGGGCAGCTGCCACTTATGCAGTGCGGAAAGCCCGGCAGGCACCTCCCCGAACATGCCTGCGGATGTCATCACCATGATAACCAGCCCGCCTAGGGGAAGCCCGAGAAAGTATGCCTGTTTAAGTCTTTTGCACGGGATAACGGGTATTAAAAGCCCGCCGAGGCCGATCAGAAGCCCGGGATGAATCCAGCTAATCAATTTTATCCTCCCGGTTTTTAACATGTTTCTTGTCAAAATAATCTTCGTCTACAACAACAAAATATCCGATGATCTTTGCGATGAGAATAAGGAGGATGCAGCCGCCGAATCCCAGCAGGGCAAAAAACTGCGGTATGTATTGAAACGGAAAATGGTACTGCAGAACCCGGGTATGCAGCAGGTAAAAATCCAGTACAAGACTTATAACCAGGCTGAGATAATAGATCCGCCATAACAGTTTTCCGGGGAATTTCCGCAGCCGGTTCATTGTTTACATGCCTTTGAATATTGTTGTTACGGCCATTAATGTTAAATCATAGATTCCGAACATATTGGGAAATAAACAGAACAGAACGGAAAATGCAGCAGTGACTGCCAATGGTGCAACCATAAAAAGGGTCAGCGGCTTCAGGGTTTCGACCGTTCCTGTTTTTTTCGTATAAGGCACTGTCCACGGTTCTTGGGCGCTCTCCGGTATTTTCGCAAAAAAGGCATCCCGGATCACCGGAAAAAAATAAACAACATCCAGAAGCGATCCCGTACAGATGATCAAAAGAAAAAAGAGCCGGCCTGATTCAATAGCCCCTGATGCAATATGCCATTTGCTGATAAAACCAGCCAGGGGCGGCAGGCCGCACATGCCAAAAGCCCCGATGGTAAATGCCGTGAAGGTGACGGGCATTTTCCTGCCCAAGCCGGCTGCCTCCTTTATGGTTTTTACGCCTGCAATGGCTGCAGCAGCGCCGGCGCATAAAAACAGGGTGATCTTCATAAAGCCGTGGAACGGGATGTGCAATATGGCGCCGGTCACGGAAGCGGGACTTAAAAGCCCGACACCGAGGAGAATAAAGGAAAGCTGGCTTATGGTGGAATAGGCCAGCATCTTTTTCAGGTTTTTTTGACCGATGGCGTACACATTGGCAATGATGACGGTCACAGCGGCAATTGACGCCAAGGCAACGCCCAGTCCCAGGACCTGCATCAGCTCAACACCGTAAATGTGGCATACAACTCTGGTTATACCGAAAACCCCGGCTTTAACAACGGCGACCGCATGGAGCAGTGCGCTTACCGGTGCCGGCGCCACCATTGCACTGGGCAGCCATGAGTGCAGCGGCATCCAGGCGGCCTTGGCAAATCCGATGAGGAAAAAGAAGAAAAGAACCCGGAGATAAGTTCCTGATGCAGGCTCAAAAACAGGGGCCAGGATTCCCAGATCTCCGAAATCCGTTGTTCCCGTGAGGTTATAGGTCATCAATATGGCCGCCAGAAAGAAAACGCCGCCCCCGAGCAGGTAGGCCAGGTACTTGTGGCCGGCGGATATGGCTTTGGGGGATTCGTCGTGGGCAACCAGCGGATAGGTTGAGATGGTCAGCAGTTCATAAAAAATAAAAAAGGTCACCAGGTTGGCGGCAAAGGCAACGCCCACCGCTCCTGCAAGCGCCAGGGCAAATGAGAAGTAGAACCGTGTCCGGGCGTGTTCTTTGTGCATATACCCTATGGCGTATATTGATACCAAAACCCAAAGGCATGATGAGGTTGTGGCAAAAACAAGCCCAAGCGCATCTGCTTTAAAGGCAAAATCCACACCGGGTAAAAGTCCGGGCACTGCAAACAGGATGGGACCGTTTTTTAACACAGGAGGTGTCATGGATAGAACGACAAGGCAGAGTGCCAGGCTTCCGGACAGTGTAACGGATTCCCTTAAATTCGGTTTTTTTCCTGCAAGGAGAACGAACAGGGCCACAAGCAGGGGCAGTATCACTGCCCATACAGGCCTAAAGCTTATGCCGAATAACTGAGTCATCATTGAAGAACCGAAAACCTGAGCACCTCATTTACTATGAATTGATTAAAGACCCCAGATAAAACGATCACTGCCGCCAATATGACTGCCGGAAACAGCATGATAAACGGGGCTTCACCTGCACGGAAATCCCGGGGCGGGACTGTCTGCCGGCAGGTATCCCCGGCCCGGACAAAGAGCCCTTTATCAATAACCCTGAAAAAGAGTGCAATATTGATAAGGGTGCAGATTAAAAGTGCAGCCACAAATCCCCATTGGTTTGCCTGAATACCGCCTGACAGCAGGTACCATTTGCTGAAAAAACCGTTTGTCGGCGGTACACCGATCACTGCCAGAGCCCCCACTGTAAAAGCTGCTGAGGTAAAGGGCATGGTTTTGAAAATCCCTTTAAAATCATTGATATGGTGTCCGCCTTTCCGGTACATGACCTGTCCTGCCGTTAAAAACAGGCAGGCCATCATCACGGCGTCATTGATGATATGGAATACGGCGCCTTTCAGGGCAAGGGGATTGGCCACGCCTATGCCTCCGATAATATATCCGGTTTCTGCAATGATGACATAGGAGAGCATCCGTTTAAAATCCGTCTGGGACAGGGCCATGCCGGCACCGAACAATATGGCGGCGGTCCCCGTCACCACCATGATATCTGCAGCCGGTACCAGGGTGACGGAAAAGCGGGGATGAAAAACGGTGAACATGATCCTGATGATGACATATGCCGTAACCTTGGTCATTAAGGGCGCTACCACTGCGCTGGCTGCTGAAGGCGCATGGGTATAGGCATCCGGCAGCCAGATGTGCATGGGGAACAGTGCGGATTTAATGCCCAAGCCGGTTAAAATGAATACAAACCCCGTCAGAACGGTTTTTGAATGGTAAAGTTCCGGGAGAAGCCGGGCCAGGTCATCCATATTCAACGTTCCCGTGGCAAGGTAGAGGTAACCCACCCCCAGCAGGTAAAAGCTTGCACCCACGGTTCCAAGGATTAAATACCGGATTCCGGCAACAGTGGCGCTTTTATTGCCCACCGCAATAATGGCATATCCGGTTAGTGAGGCCACTTCCAGGAATACGAACAGGTTAAAGAGGTCGCCGGTGATTGAAATACCCAGAAGCCCGGTGATCAGAAGGAGGAAAAGGCACCAGAACAGGGAAATTTTATCAGGCAGTTCTTTTTCCACGCTTTTTTTGCCGTGGAGACAGGTGACAAGGCCTATAAACGGGATTAAGATCAGCATGAACGCATTAAGGTGGTCCACACGGAATTCAATGCCCATGGGGGACGGCCATCCCCCGAATTGATACCGTATAACACCATGGGCGCCAATTGAATTAAAAATAACAGCGGAACAGGCAAGGCAGACGGCCATGGCGGCCAGGGCAAGGAAAAAGGCCGCATTCGCGTGCCGCCGCCCTGCAAAGGAATTAATAAGTGAGAGCATCAGGGGAACGATGATAATGATCGCAGGTAACTGTTGTCTCATTTGGTGGTCATCCGCTGTTGGGTATTATTTTATCTATAAAAGCCTGCTGATCTCCGGGTGAAGTTTAATGGTTTTGACAAATTGTTCGGTCCTTGCATCATGCCGCTTCTTGAGAACATAGAGGAGCCGCCGGCTGATGATGAATCCCATGGAATGATTCTCCTCCATTTTCAGTTTGAGGTCAGCCCCGCTGAATGAAAACAGGTGACAGGGTTCTGCGCAGACAGCATCGGTGGAGTAGGAGCCATTTTCAAGCATGGCTGACCAGCCGAATGAAAACCCGGGTTTAACTGAACTCAGCGCAACGGTCAGTGTCTCTGTTATCCGCTGCTCCAGAAGGATTTTCCCCTTTTCAAGAAAAAAAAAACGGTCAGCAGTATCCCCCTGCTTAAACACGGTTTCACCGGCATCAAAAAACTGTTTCACAGTAATGGGCACCAGGCTTTTGAGCATCTCTTCGGACAGGTACCCGAGCATGACAAATTGTTTCAGGTCTTCTGTCTCAATCATGGCGGTCCTTCTCTTTTTCCTGCCGGGCAAGCACCTTCAGCACCCGGTTTTCTTCAATGGTATCAAAGTCCTGATATATTTTTATAACCACGGCCAGTGCCACCCCCAGGGTGGCCACGGCAACGACAATGGCGGTAAGCATGAGAACGTGGGGCAGGGGATTCATATAGTCTGATGCCCGGACAGCCAGGCCATGCCCTTGAACAAGTATGGGGAGGGTGGCCCCGGTTTTTGCGCCCGTGGATATGAAAAACAGGATGATTGCTGTCTGAAGAATGTTCAACCCGATGATTTTTTTCATATAATTGCTTTTCATAAAGATACCGTACACCCCCATCATCATCAGGACGATGTAGATGAAATAATTCATCCGTGAAATGATAAAGTCAGGTATCTCCGGCATGGTCATAACCCCTCATCATGCTTCCCGGCCGATGCCAGATTATAGTAAAGGACGATCATCGTGGCCATGACGGCCAGGCCGACCCCGATTTCCACCACAAGAATACCCTGTGACCTGGCTGTAACAGGGGTGGTGCCCAAAAGCCCTGACAGGGCAGAGTAATCAAGGTAGCCGGCGTTCAATGCCATGCACAATGCGCCTGTGCCTGCATAAATAAACACGCCCGTGGCACAGAGAACTGCCACTGTCTTTTCGCTTATCTGCCGGATGGCCAGCCTGAGGTTAAACCCGATGGCAAAAAGGATCACCGAGGCGCCTAAAATCACACCACCCTGAAATCCGCCGCCCGGACTATAGTGCCCGTGTGCGATTACATAGAGGGCAAAGACCTGGATAAAGGGGATGATCATCCTGCAGGTGGTCCTGATCACCAGATCATGGGGGATCCATACGGAGTCTATCTCTTCAAAAGAGCCGGATTCTTCCGGAACCTTACCGCCCTTTTCAATCCTGAGGATTATTCCGGTGGGGATATGACGGTACATCCGCCGGCGCCCCCGGGATTCAGGGGGCTCAGCTGTAAATTTTCTTAACAGAAAGATGCAGACAATACCGGCGGTGAAGATAACGATGGTTTCAAACATGGTATCATATCCCCGGTAGTCGGCCAGGACCGAAGTGACGATATTGGGAACGCCGGTGTCTGCCAGGGTATGCTCAATATAGTATGGAGACAGGTGGGTGGCGGCCGGGGAACCGGGGTCTCCCCAAACGGGAAAATCAAGGGACCCGTAAATTAAAAGACTGCCCATCAAAAGAAATATGATAATTCCGGTCACCCTCAATTCTCTGTTCTCCTGCTGGTTCTGAGTACGGCAGCCACAAAGAGTACCGTACTTATTCCGGCTCCCACAGAGGCTTCGGTAAAGGCAACATCCACCGCCCCCATGATGGCCCATAAAAGACAGAGCAGGAAACTGTAGGCTCCGAACAGGATACCGGCGCTCAACAGGTCCTTGACAGCCAATGCCCCGGATCCGAACAAAACCACCAGGACCAGGATAATCATCTCTATCTGCCAGATCATTGGTTTTCCTCCTTTTTGCGGGAGATCTTTCCCCGGGATTCACAACGGCAGGAGGGCAGGTGATCAAAATATATACAGCGGTACTCTTATGGATGTTGTAAATGCCTGCAGGGTAAGGGCTGAACAGTATGTCATCAGGATAAGATAGAGGCTTCCTCTTTGTCAAGCAAAGTATTTATTGCCGCTGCCATAATCCTGAATTGAAAAAAGAACCGGTTAAAGGGTGAGGTGTTTTTCCTCTGGCGGGGAAAAACACCCCGTTTTTTTGTGTTGCGGCAAACCGCAAAAAAAACGCAACCGGCCTGAATCAGGGGAACGCCGTCCCCGGACCGTATTAACGGCAATTGGCATGGAGTTTGCTGAATTGATATGGCCTGGATTGATATGGGCCGGATTAATATAGGCCCGGGTTGGTCCGGGCGGCTTTTGCAAAAAATAACCTAAAGGGTCGCGCAAAAATCAATTCACGTTCTGTTCTGCAGAATACCCGATGTTTTAAGGTGCTTTGTAAACAGATCGTGCGAAGTTGTTTTTGCGCAATCCTTAAACTGTATGGATGAAAAAAATGTTGACCTTATCTCGAAAAATCACACCTGTTTTTGCAGTATTGTTCACTCTTTTACTCATGGATGGCGGATGGCTTGCCGAAACGGCGGATGCCCGTTCAAAAAGGGGCGGAAAGTCCTTTAAATCAGCACCGAAGAAGCCGCCTGCCGCAGCTGCCCAGAATGCCGCGGGCGTTCAAAAGAAGAAAAGCAGCGGGTTTGCAGGCGGACTTGCCGGGGGCCTCCTGGGGGGAGCCATCGGCGGCATGCTTTTCGGGTCACTCTTTGGCGGTGACGGAAGCGGTATGGGGATTTTACCTGTTCTGCTGTTTGCAGGCCTGGGATTTTATCTGTTTCGCAGATTTGCCAAATCCAGGCAGAGGGCCGTGCCCGGGGGCTTTAACCAGGGAATGGATGGAAATATCACCAGGGTTTCACAGGTTCCGGGTTCCTCCCGGACCCTGGCAGAAGGCCTTAATGAAATACGCCGGGCAGATCCTGTCTTTGATCCTGCTCAATTCCTGGATATTGCTTCGGATGCATTCTTCCAGGTACAGGCCGGCTGGATGCGCCGGGATCTGGAATCCTGCGGCAATCTGCTGGGTGAACAGCTGGCCTCGGAGTACGCGGTACAATTTGCACAGATGCGTGAGAAGGGCATCATTAACAAGCTGGAAAGCATTGCCGTCAGAAAGGCGGATATCGTTGCCGCAGGCAATACCGGCACTGAAGATTTTGTCACTGTGAGGTTCACCGCAAACCTGCTTGATTATACAGTGGATGAGAACACGGGAGACCTGGTGGACGGAAGCATGACCCGTCCTGTAAAATTCGATGAAGAGTGGACCTGGGCAAGGCCGGTGATGACCAATGACTGGAAGCTTGAGGGCATCTCGGTTGCCGGGGAATAGATAATGATGCTGTCCCGGTTATCTGGCCCGGGACAGCATCATTTTTTCCAGAATTCCGGGACCAGAAGGATAATCACGGTATAGATTTCCAGTCTTCCGGCCAGCATACACCAGGAGAGCAGCCACTTTCCGGCAGCCGGCAGGTGGGCGAAGTTTTCCGCAGGGCCTACACTGCCGAAGCCGGGGCCGATGTTGCCGATACATGAGGCTGTGGCGCCCACTGCTGTCAGCAGGTCCACCCCCATGGCCGCCAGCAGAATGGTGGCAATAACGAATACCAGGAGATAGAGGGCTAAAAATCCCATGATGGTCCGGAGCAGTTCTTCGGATACTATGGTGTTGTTTATTTTTACATGGCTGACGCTTCTGGGATGGATCAGTTTAAACAGTTCCCTGTAACAATACTTGCAGCAGACCAGAATCCTGGCACACTTCATGCCGCCGCCGGTGGAACCGGCCGAAGCCCCGATAAACATGCAGAAAAAGATAAGGGTCTGGGAGAGGCCCGGATAGATTTCATAGTCTGCCGTGGCAAATCCGGTGGTGGTAATGATGGAGGCCACCTGGAAGCCGGCAAATCTGAAGGCCTGGGAAAAGGTGTCGTAGACCGGTCCCCAGGTATTAAGGCCGATGACCAGGGTGAGTACCAGTACCAGGCCCAGGAAAAAGCGGCATTCCGAATCTTTCCAGAATGCCATGGGTTTTCCCCTGAGCAGCTGATAGTGGAGGGAGAAATTGATGCCGGCCAGAATCATGAACAGGGTGAGGGTGTAGTCAAAATAGACGGAATCGTAATGGGCAATGGAGGCGTTCTTCGGGGAGAATCCGCCTGTGGGCAGGGTGGTCAGGGCATGGCAGACGGACTCAAACAGGGGCATGCCCCCAAAGTAAAGAAAAAAGACCAGGATAAGGGTCATGCCTGCATAAACCATCCATAGAATTTTAGCTGAATCGGAGAGCCTCGGGGTCAGCTTGTCAGGAACCGGGCTGGGCACTTCCGCCTTGTAGAGCTGAATACCGCCGACTCCCAGGAAGGGCAGGATCGCCAGGGAGAGAACAATGATCCCCATGCCCCCCAGCCACTGGATGAGGCTTCTCCAGAGCAGCACACTTGGGGCGGCCCCCTCGATATTGGTCATGATGGATGAACCGGTGGTGGTAAAGCCTGAAACCGATTCAAAAAATGCATCGGTATAGGTGATGAAATCCGGTGCCAGATAAAAGGGCAGGGCGCCGAACAATCCGATGCCGAACCACCCTAAGGCCACCACAGCCATTCCTTCTTTCTGGTTGATATAAGTCTGGCCGTTTGCCTTTACAGAGGTCAGCACAAGGCCTGTGCCAGCAGCCATTGTAACGGCCATGGCAATGCCGTGGCCGGTTGCGGCACCATCGTTAAAATAGAGGCTGCAGATCAGGGGAACCGACATGGCAAGCCCCAGGACAAACAGCAGGATGCCAATGATTCTCAGGATAAAAGGCCGGCGCATCAGAAAAATCCCAGTTTCACGGTGAGCAGTTTTTCAAGTTTTTTCACTGCCCCCTGAACGGCAAAGAGAATGATCCGGTCACCCGGGGCCACCCGGCTGTCGCCGGCAGGGATGACAACCTGATCCTCGCTGATAATGCAGACCAGGATGGATCCTTTGGGAAAGGATAATTTTTTCAACGGTTTTTGGGTGATATCGGAGGTTTCAAGGGCAATGGCCTCCAAGAACTCCCCCCGTTCTCCAAAGATGGAAATATCGGATACCACATTGCCCTGCCGGATATCCTGAAGAATGGAAGAGACGGCAGATACCCTCGGGCTGACGATTTTTTCAATGCCGATAGTGGATAGCAGGGGATAGTAGCTGGATTTTCCGATCCGGGTGATTGTATTGGCTACTCCCATACTTCTGGCCAGAAGTGAGACCAGGATATTGGTTTCATCGTCATCGGTCACGGAGACCACCGCATCCATCTGGCCTATATTTTCTTCCATGAACAGCTTTTGATCGGACCCGTCACCGTGCAGGACCACTGTTTTGTTCATCTTCCCGGACAGTTCATGGCACCGGTCAAGATCAGCCTCAACAATTTTTGCCTCGATTTTCAGTTTTTCCAGCGCCCTGGCCAGCTGGGCACCGATACGTCCGCCGCCTATGATCAATACTTTTCTGACAGGGCTGACCCTTACGCCGAGCAGGTTGAGCTTTTCCTCAAGGTTCCGGGTTTCACAAATAAAATAAACCAGGTCTCCGGCAAGGGTTTGGTCCTTGCCCCTGGGGACGATCACCTCGTTGTCCCTGATAATGGCGGCGATCAGCGGCCGTTTCAGGCCGAAGAATGTGTGAAATTCAGACAGTTCCATCCCGGCAATGGGGGAGTCCTCCTCAAGACGGATGCCCACATATTTGACCTTGCCATTTACAAAATCTCCCGTGTCTCTGGCCTGGGGCACATCCATCAGCCTCTGGATGGTTTTCACCACCTCGGCTTCAGGATTAATAATAGTGTCAATACCGGGGTTCTCCTTTTTAAAATGGGAATGAAAGGGTAAGAATTCTTCATTCCGCAGGCGAACCAGTTTCCGGGTCAAAGGAGACAGCTGGTTGGCGATCAGGCAGGCCACGATATTGATCTCATCAGAATCTGTCACAGCCAGGAGAATATCCGTATCCCTGATACCTGCCTCAGTGAGAATGTCCGGGCTGCTGCCCGAGCCTGTAATCACCTGAACATCCAGGTCTTCGGCAATTGCGCGGCAGGCACCTGCATCCTGGTCAATCACCACAACCGCCTTGCTTTCCAGGGTGAGCCGGCTGGCAATATTATATCCGACTTCTCCTGCACCAATGATGATTATTTTCAAGAGTATCTCCTGTTTTGATTAGAAGAGGTGGGTTAAAACCATGAGTTTACTGGGCGCAGTTTTTACTAAATTCCGTTCAGGCTGTCAATATATCCGGATCAGCAACGGAAAACCTGCGACTTGACAGGATTCTGCCGAAAAGATATTCTGGCTTAAAGATCGTCTCTGCTGACCTGAGTTCATACCGTACCCCTTCCTCCGAATGATGTGCCTTTAGTTTTCCCCGTGGTACCGAAAAAATTTTCCACTAAGGGGTTGCGTAAGAATTAGTTCACATTCTGTTTACAAAATACCCAGTGTTTTAATGGTTTTTATAAACAGACCAGGTGAAGTTCTTTTTGCGAGATCCCTAAATTGCGATGAAAAGAGTTATCCGGCTAAAGTCGATCTGTCCTTACGATGTTCTGATAATGGTAAAGCGACATTGTCTAACCCCTACGATGAGAGGAGAAACTATCATGGCGGTAAAACTGAATCACTATTGGTCAATCATTCCGGGGATGAATAAAGAGTATGAAAAATTTATGCTCAGAAAGTTCATTCCGGGTGTGAACGGATTGGGTATGCATACCGTGGCTGTCTGGTCTGTACTGATCGGAGCCTACAGTGAAATCATATTTGAGAATGTCAGTTCCGATCTTGAGGTGATCGAAAAGGCATTGACCAATAAAAAGTACAGGGATTTAAAAATCGAACTTTCACATTATGTGAAAAATTATAAGACCAAGGTATTGGTGAATACCGGCAGGATCGGTTCCTACAGTATGGATATCCGTGAGGATACCATTAAATTCAACCAGATGTGGAATATTGGCGACGGCAAGAAAGAGGTATACGATGATTTTGTCAGAAACGAATACTACCCTATCCTCAACGAACTGGGCATTTTAGTGGCCAGGGAGTGGGAAATTCTTATCGGTGACGGCCCCAACATCATCTGTGAAGGCCGGGTATCGGATCTTGACCGTCTGATTAAGAACCTGCAGAGCCGCAAATTCCAGGATGCCAAACGAAAGTTAAAGGCAGTCACCGAGAAGTACAGGAGCCGGCTGCTGACCTTTCATATCCACAAGATCAAAGGGTATAAGTCGGAAAGCTACCATATGGTGAATGACTAAACGCCACCTTTCCGGGTTGCATTAAAATCCTATTGTCAGAAGTAAGCTGAAAGGGTGGGCCCGAAACAGGTACTATACCGGAGAAAACAGGGCAGGTCTTCAATGAAATCCGACAGGACCGGAAAAAAACAGGGTGTAATCCATTTTTGTGTGACCTTTTTGCTGACATTTTTCTTCTGGGTGCTTTTTTCCGGCAGGTTTGACGGTTTTCACCTGGGCCTGGGCGTTGTCTCCTGCCTTATGGTTTCAGGCCTGACACGCCGGCTTGTGTTTTACGGCGACGCGTCCGGAGGCCTGTTCATAGCTGCCAGGTTTTTAAGATACCTTCCCTGGCTGGTTTACCAGATACTCCTGGCTAACCTTCATCTTCTTTACCTGACCTTTCATCCGAGGATGATGGATAAGATCAATCCCCGGATTATCCGGTTTGACACCTCTCTTAAAAGCGACCTGTCCAGGACCACCTTTGCCAATTCCATTACCCTGACACCGGGAACCATTACGGTATATGCAGGGGTTATGGGCGGCTTTGCCGTCCACTGCATTGACGAGCATTCAGGCCGGGCATTACCCGGAGCCATGGAAAAGCGGATCTCAGAGGTGTTTCGTGAATGACCTTTTTTTATACTCCGGTATTTATCTTGCCGCATTGATGCTGCTGCCGGCCTGGCGGGCCCTTGCAGGGCCCACGGTCCTGGACCGCCTGGTAGGGGTTAACGCCATCGGCAGCAAAACCATTGTCATGCTTGTCCTCATCGGCCTGCTTTACGGGCGGGTGGATATGTTTGTGGATATTGCCCTGGCCTATGCCATGCTCAACTTCATAGCCGTGCTGGCCGCATCCAGGTATTTCCAGAAACAGAAGGGGCTGTATGATGATGTTGAGAAATAAGAGGTTTTCCAATAAGGGCGTAACTGCGGGGGGAGAATGTCTCTTCTGATTTCATTTTTAATGATAGCCGGGCTGGTCTTCTTTACCGGAGGGGCTATCGGAATTGTCAGGTATCCGGATTTTTACTCAAGGCTTCATCCGGCCGGTAAACTGGACACAGGCGGCCTGGTTATTATCTTATCTGCCGCCGCCCTTTATACTGTCCAGCCGCTTACGCTTGCGGCAATCATGACATCGATAAAGATTCTGCTCATCCTTATCTTTGTTTTTGCCACCAGTCCGACAGCCATCCATGCCATAGTGGATGCCGGTGTAAGAGCCGGACTCAAGCCCTGGAAGAAAGAAAGGGCAGCCAGGGGAAAACAGGGGAGCTGACCGGAACCTGCCAGATAAAGGGTAAAAAAAAAGGCCTGCACCACAATCGGTGCAGGCCTTTTATATGGTTAGACTGTTATGCTTTAGTTAACCAGTTCACTGACCTGGTCAAATAAATCGGCAAGTCTCAGGATGCCCACAACCACATCCCCGTCAAGAACGAGAAGGGATTGGTGGCAGCCCAGAATAACCTGGTGCACAGCTTCTGCAACCGGTGCGTCCTGGGGCACGTACTCCCCTTCCGAGGGGGTGTACATTACATCCTTAACAGTCAGTCTGGATGCGTTTTTAACCAGTTCTTCCATGGATTCGTCCCAGAGTTCCAGCTTGTCCACGAGGGAGGTGAGAAACTCCATGTTGAATCCGAACCTGGACAAACCGATGCTGTTGGTGTCCCTGGCATGCTCAAACTGGCGGTACTTAGGTTCAAGCGCTTTAAGGATATCACGGAATCCCAGCTTGCCTACGATGTTCTGATTCTTGTCAAATGCAAGAACAGCACGGTGCTTGTGGTGGTACTTTGTGTCGGACTGGGCCGCCTTCAAAGCTTTGATCGCATCGACCAGAGACGCATCCTCTGATACGGTGGCATAGTCAGACAGCGGAATCATCAATTCATTGACTTTTTTAGCTTTCATCGTATTCCACTCCTTAGTTTTCCTATTGAGTCAAAATAGGCATTCCCATGACGGGCCAGATGATAAGAACGGCAATACCTGTTACTATCATAAGAATAACAGAGGCCGGGATTCCATACAAGAAAAACTCTCCGGTGGTGAATTGCTTGGAATCATATGCAATGGCATTGGGGGCCGCACCCACCAGCAGGAGGAAGGGCATACCGGCGACCACCAGGGCGGCATACAGAATAACATCCGGTGCCACGCCAAGGTAAGGTGCGATAACCAGGGCCACGGGCAGGGAAATCGCTATGGCTGCCACGTTCATGATAAAGTTGGTCATCATCATGATAAAAAAGGAAATACTCATTACAAAGATGAACCAGTGTGAATCCTGGAACATGGTCAGCCAGTTGATGGCCAGCCACTCTGCAGCACCTGTTTCCCATAGGCAGAACCCGATACTCATGGCACCGCCGAACAGCAGCATGATATTCCAGGGTACCGCTTCCAGGTCCTTGATATCAAGGAGGCGGAAGATGAAAAATGAAATAGTGGATACCAGGATGATGGCGTTTTTGTCCAGGACATCCAGGGCCGGAATAAACTGCTTGACGGACATGATAAAGATGCAGGAGAAAATGATCACGGCGGCAAGGATTTCATCTTTGGTGATTTTCCCCATGGCACCGCTGAGTTTTTTTGCCTTTTCCCTCAGGCCCGGTATGGTTTTCTGTTCCGGTTTGAAGAACACCATGAAAAAGCCCCAGAGGATAAAGGTCATGGCCCATCCGATGGGGAACATATACCAGGTCAGTTCGAAGAAGGTAACGTTTCTGCCGACGATGTCGGTGAAAAAACCAAGGGCAACCGCACCGCGGGCCGCACCCAGCAGGGTGACGATAGAACCGGCACCGGCCACAAAGGCCATACCCATGAACAGGCCCTTGCCGAATTTGGTGGGCTTGTCATCTTCCGTATACATGGCGTAAATGGTCATGAGCAGGGGAAACATGGTTGCGGCAACCGCTGTATGGGCCATGATATGGGTCAGGGCCGAGGTAACCACAAAGCATCCCAGATATATCATACTGGTTTTTTCTCCGACAATGGCCAGCATTTTATAGGCCAGGCGCTTGGTCAGGCCTGTCTTGGTAAACACCATGCCGATGACAAGGGAGGCAAAGATAAAAAGAACCGAGGGGGTCATGAAATCGGTAAAGGCTTTTTTCGCGGGCCGGATCATGAATAAAACCTGTAATACACCGATTGTCAGACTGGTTACACCGATGGGAACGACCTCAAACACCCACCAGGTACCGGCCAGCAAAAATACGGCCAGGGCGCCTTGTGCTTCAGAGCTTAAAACAAAGCGTTTACCTGTGGGATCCACTGCATCCGGGAAGGGCGGGGCATAGTTTACAATTGCAAACAGAGCTATGCCTGTTAAAATAAACAGGATCCGTTTCCAGTCCACTTGTGTTGCTGAGGTTGTACTTTCAGTTGTCATTGTAGTTTACACTCCTTTTCAGTACAATTTCTATTCAGTTAAATCATGTTGTTATTTGTTGAAGCCCTTTTCCATTTCCGGCAAAAAGACCTCTATTGTTCTTTTTTCCTATTGTCTCCCCGGTTCCTGGAGAACCGCCCGAAATCAAGGCTCCGGACAAGGTTTCCCTGGTAATAATTGGGTCCTATTTTGGTTTTGACGGACCTGACGCCGGATATTGCTGATACTGTTTCAATTATTTCCTGCTGGATCTGTACCAGATTCATTACCTTCCTGTCCAGGGTCACCGTAACATTCCCCATGGTTGAATGGACCAGAAAACCGCTTCCGATGGACGCCAGTGCAAGTGCTGCATCCGCATCTATCCTGAAGTCAAAGAGTTCCTGCGCTCTGGGGGGGGGCGGGGCAAAGGGTGCATCCTCCAGTAAGCGGCGGACCTGCCCGGCCCATTCGTCTGCCTGTAACACATCCATCCGGGAATCGGGCTGATCGTCGGAGGGAATAACCAGATCGCAGGGTGGAGGGTCACAGGATGACAGGTGGGGCAGTGATTTTATCCACCGGGCAGCGTCCCGGTCTGCTTTTTCAATGGCTGACAAAGCAGTGTTTTCGGAATACCTGCCTGTTTCCACAGCCCGCCGGATGCGGACGGCCCTGGAGGCAGAGACCTGTATCCGGAATACATGGGTTACTGAGGCTGGTATCAGGTGGGAGATGATCCCGACCAGTATGCAATTATCTGCGATGAGCAGGTTGGAGAGGGTTTTCTTCAGCCCGGACAGACATTTTTCCCTGTCATGGGTAAAGTTGTTAAAGGGGATGGATTTTCCCCGGGTGACCTTGGAGAGGAGATCTTTTTTTAACCCATGCTCCCTGTGCGTCATCCCGAGAATATCATGGTCGGAGTATACAGAACATCCCAGCGTCTTTTTCAGCGCTTCAATCATCAGCCCGGAGGCTGCATACTCATCGGTTATGATGGCAATTGCCGGCACGTCACCCGCCATGTTTCATGTTAAATCAATTAAATAGTCTGGGGGATTACAGGCAAAGAGCATGCCAGATAAGAAATTGCTTTAATTTCAGCGGGAAGGTAAAGACCGGGATTGGGGTTGGAACGATTTGAAACGTTTTGAATCAAACGATTTGAAACATTTTGATACGAAGCGGGTGTGGTTATATAAGCTGGCCTTCCACCATTCTCATGGAAAGGATGTCTCCGGACTTTAAGGTCCGGGTCTGCCATCGCTCAAAGGCATGGGTCCAGGCACCGGACACTGCATCAAAAACCTCAATCTCTTTCCATTTGATGAATTCATAGTATTCATCTTCAATGGCGCCGCAGATCAGGGTGTTGACATTTTCAGACAGGAGAATATGGCAGAGCTCATCTGCCGAAGACCTCGGCAATACAATGGTTTTCTTATCCTGGAGCATGGTTTTTTCCGAAGTCAGAAGAATAATCACCTCCGTTGCCAGGTCAAACCTGGGAACGATTTCTTCACCAAGCACGGGTATGGCTGTTTTGTGGATCAGCATTGTTCTATTCGATTCCGTATTGTTTTATTTTACGCCATAGAGTGCTCCGGCTCATTCCTAAGGTTTCTGCAGCTTTGGCTTTTTTTCCATTGGCTTGTCTCAGGGCATCCATTATCATCTCCCGCTGAACTGACGCCCAGGTGGTATCCGGGTGGCGGGCCGGGCTGATACCGGGTTCCTCTGCTTTAACACCCGGGGCTGCTTCCGGAGGATGCGGTGGATCTGTCAGGTGGGCTGCAGGGAGCTGGGCCGTGGTATCCATGATGTAGGACGGCAGGTTCTCCGGCTCGACCATTGGGCCTGCCGCCACATTCACCGCATACTCAACGATGTTTTTCAGTTCCCGTATATTGCCCTCGTATTTATATCTCATCAGACAGCCCAGGGTCTCGTTGGAAAATCCCTTTATCCGCCGGTCCAGGTGCCTGCTGTAGTGGGTGAAAAAATGATCCAGAAGCAGGCGGATATCCCCCTCCCTCTCCCTGAGCGGGGGCATATGAATCCGGGCCACATTCAGACGGAACAGCAGGTCTTTTCTGAATTTTCCGATAGAGACCATTTGCTCAAGGTCCCTGTGGGTGGCTGCAATGATGCGGACATTGGCGTTAAATCCCTTGGTGGCCCCCAGAGGATAGATGATTTTATCATCCAAAAAGGTCAGAAGTTTGACCTGGAGGGGCAGCGGCAGATCCCCGATTTCCGTTAGAAAAATGGTACCGTTGTGGGCCAGTTTGAAACGGCCGGGTTTGTTTTCCACTGCGCCGGTAAATGCCCCTTTCCGGTGGCCGAAAATTTCGGATTCCAGCAGGGTTTCGGGCAGGGCGCCGCAGTTGATTTTTATAAAGGGGCCTCCGGCCCGCTGGGAGGTCTGGTGGATGGCCTCGGCCACCAGATCCTTTCCTGTTCCTGTCTCCCCTGTTATAAGAATTGAGGTCTCGCTCTGGGCAAGCATGGGCAAGGTCTGGAAGATTTCCTCCATTTTGGGGCTTCTGCCGATGATATTGGCAAAACTGTATGCCACATGTTTTTCCGGATCATTGGTCTCTATACTGCGCAGATCTTCAATGGTTTCTATATAACCCGTGATTTCACCAGACATGTCGATGACCGGAGCTGTGGTGATGCGTATGGGCAGCTTCTGGCGATCCAGGTTGATCATGTCGCTTTTGCAGGATAAAGAGCGGTTGTCCCTGTGAAGGGCCAGTACCGGGCAATTGGTGATACAGGCCGAACTTCTCAATATGTTTCGGCACTGGATGCCACGTGCCATGTCCAGGGAAAAACCGGACAGGGCCTGGAAAAACCGGTTCAGGTGTACCACCCGGCGGTTGCGGTCCAGCACCAGGATCCCCATGGGAATCTCATCCAGGATATGGGTGAAGTCCAGCGGTGAGCGCATGAGCGCGCTGATATGGGGGGGCAGGGTGTTTGGCATAGGCCGTCGTTTGACCTCAATGGCTGTCTGATTTTCCTTGTTGCATTCCGGATGGAAGTATTATCACCTTGGTTGGGAATTATCAAATAAATTCATATGATAACGCGGACAGGGGAAGGCCGGCCCGAATATCAGGCCCTCCCTGGTGCCTGTCACTGATTTCGGACCATCCTGCCAATCCGGCTCAATTCTTCCGGTTCAAGCCAAACGGGTTAGGACCCGTATCGCTGCAATATATCTTTTATCTTATCTTCCATCCGGTGTTCAACGATGAGCATTTTATCCGCTTTGGCCTGCTTTATCTTTTTTTCCAGGGACTCAATATCAGCCGGTTTTTCCAGGAAATCAGTCGCACCTATTTTCATGGCTTCAACTGTTTTTTCCACCGTGGCATAACCGGTGAGCAGAATGATCTGTTGTTCGGGCTTTTTGTCTTTAATGGCTTTTAAAGCATCCATTCCGTCTATTTCAGGCATCTGAAAATCCATAACAATGGCATCAAACGATTCGGTTTCAATGAGGGAGAGGGCTTTGCCGGCGGATTCAGCTGTGGTTACTTCCATTCCCCGGGCTGTCAACCGTTCCGACATGATTTCCAGGAATTCTTTTTCATCGTCTACCAATAATACCTTTTCTGTCATAATACACTCCTCTTTAAAGTTATGTTATTGCCGCATATATCCGGCAATTAAGGTTAATTTGGGTTCGGCAGGATTAAGCCGAACCGTTTTTCATCAATATTAATTTCAATGGAAATGTCCAGATGGCGCAGAAGCGTCTGCGTCTTTTCCGAGTCAACCAGGGTTTCCATTGAGGTTTGTAAAATCATATCCGGCGTAAACCAGATGCCGGGTGCGCCGGACCGGGTGTCAAAAGAAATAGTCAATTGTTCTGTTTCATCCGATTTAAGACAGGCTGCTTCAACGCATCTCCAGACAAGGGCCTGGAAAAATGAAAGACAGGTATTGATCTGAATGGGGGCATCGGGCGGAATCAGAGTCACGGCCGCACCCTTCATCTCTATGAGCCGGGAGCCCATATCCAGTATGAACGCCAGTGTTCTTTCAAGATCTATGGCCTGCCTGGGATGATCGGTGCTGTGTGAAAACCGGTTGAGTCTTTTTACGATATTGTCTGCTTTTTTCACATGTCTTTCAATACGTCCGGAAACATCTGCAACCCGTCCGGAAGACAGGGTGTCTCCGTTTTGGGCCATTGCTGCCAGATCCTGCAACAGGCCGGCATTTTCATTAATGATGGCCAGGCTGTTTTTTATCTCATGGGTGGCAGAGGCCGTCAGCTTCCCGAAAAATTCAAGCGTGGTGCCGTTTAACAGGTCTGTTGATCGTCTGTCAGCTGTTGATGCCATATTTATGTCTGCCCTTATTATTGTGCTTTGATAATCCAGTATCAATATTTATTCAGCTGTGAGCGGCAGTGTCAGGGTGAAACAGGTTCCCTTGCCCACCTTGCTTTTTACCTTGATATCACCGCCGATTTCCTGTACCAGCCCGTATGTAATGGACAATCCCATTCCAGTGGAGAAATGATCCTCTTTTTTGGTAAAAAAAGGCTCAAATATTTTTATTATATCATGATTGCTGATCCCGCAGCCAGTGTCTGATACTTTTATGATAACTGCAGCACTGTTTTTAAGCCGGACTTGAATATTGAGGTTTCCTCCGTCATCCATGGCTGCGATGGCATTGTTGAACAGGTTCAGGAATATCTGCTGGAGACAGCCCCTGTCGCATTGGAATTTGGAAACCTCATCATGGATATCTATGGATACGCGGATTGATTTCCGCTCTGTTTCCCGGTTAAGAAAAACAAGAACCTGGTTAATGACCTCCCTGATATCCAGATCTTGGATGTTCAGTTCCATATCCCGGGCAAAGTCAAGTAACTGCCTTGTGATGGTGCCGCACCGGTTCACTGCGTCAAGGATATCCTCAGTCAATTCATTGAGGCGCGGGTCATTATCTCCGGCCAATAACAACAGGTCACTCATCAGCCCGGCTTTCTGGCTGATTATGGCCAGCGGGTTGTTGATTTCGTGGGCCACACCGGATGCCAGCCGGCCGATGGATGCCAGCTTGTTGGCATATTCAGCCTGGTGCAGTGCCTCACTCCGCTTCCGGTCCGCCCGGTGTATCCGGTCCACAAGATAGGTGGCACTTCCCATGATGGACACAAGGACGACTATGATGCTGATGACCAGGTAGCCCATCAGTTTGAGCCGGGGTTTAAACCATGATCCGGTCAGTTCGCTTTTGTTGCGCGCCTGGGCTATAAACAGTTCAGTACCCTGCATCCGGGCATAACCAAGGATAATCTCCTCTCTTTGTTGCACGATTGTTTTCAGAGTGGCCTTTTCATCGCCTGGAAGATACCGTTCTATGGCTGCTGATGTTCCGGGTTTTCCCAAAAAGCGGGAAGGGGTCATCAGAACCCCGTTCCGGTCTATGATAAAAATATCATTGTGCTCTTTCAGTCGTCCGGTATATTCCAAGGCTGCGGCTGCCGGGTTCTCAGCCCCTGAGACAGCGGCTGCGGCAAAGCCTGCCAGCTGCGATACATCCTTTTGAAATTCAATTTCCCTGGCCTGCCGGGTAATATTAAATTCAATCAGCATGAAGATAAATAGGGGGAGGAGTGCGGCAAAAGAGGTAAGGCCGACAATCATCTTCCACTTACGTGCAAAGTTGAGTTCCGAATGACCGTGGCCACCGGCTCTGTCATGGTGATCCCAGAAGGCGGGTTTAAGTTTTCCCAGTTTTTTCATACCGGTATTCTTTTTCCTGAATTGAATTTGTCATGGGCATCCTTTATCAGTCCGCCCAACACGTTGATATCAACCGGTTTTTGCAGGTAGGAAAAGGCCCCGAGCTCCATACACATCTGCCTGTCATTTTCCGATCCGTGGCCGGTCAGGATAATCACCTCGATCTCAGGCCGGATTTTCTTGACCCGGTTTAAAACTTCCATCCCGTCTATACCGGGCATTTTGAGATCAATAATCATCACTTCAGGGTCGTCATTGTGAACCAGTTCAAGGGCTGATTCTCCATCATAGGCCACCACACAGCCCATATCCCTCATTTTCAGCCTTTCAGAAAGTGTCTGGACAAACTCCTGTTCATCATCCACCAGTAAAATTCTGGACGGCAGGCCGGTATCGTGCTTGCGGTAAATGTTGGCGGCCTGTTCCGGCTGCTCTACAAGGATTTCAACCGAATTTACACCCGGTATCCCTGCTGCAATGGTGTTGAGTTCGGTTTCCAGCCGGTTCAGCATAAGTACTTTTTTATTAATAAAGAGCGTAAGCGCTCCGTTCCTGGACCGGATAGTCACATTATGGCCGGCGCTCACAAGGGCGGTGCCAACTTCGGATTCCAGAATAAAATCATCCAAAGCGGCTTTGGAGGCCGGTGTGGGCCTGAGTGCATCCTTGAGCAGATTCTCTTCAATCAGGACCGATGCCTTTCCCGTTGCGGTTTTTCCCATGGGCAGGACCATATCATAGCGATCCGGATTCCAGGGATCCGGATCGGTAAAAAGGGCCTGGGTCCAGGCAGACCGGCAAAGATCATCACCGGTGATGATTTGACCGGCTTCATCCCGGGACACCCCCTGTTCAGCCATTGCTGTTTCCAGGCGGAATTCATTGTTGGCAATCATGCAGACCCTGAGGGCATGGCTGATGCGCCCCGGTATCAGGGATGCGCAGAATCCGGTGATTATCAGGCCGTCTTTTTTTAATAATCTTGCAACGGCGAGTCTGAGATATGCAATAAACCTCTCTTTTTCAAAGGTGAACTGGTTAAACACTGAAAATTTGGACGAAAATGCGGAATTGATCCGTTCGGCAGGTATGCCGGACAGTTTTGATGCCTGTTCGAGGATGGTTTCATCTGATATCAATTGATAGCCGGTGCTGGCGGCAATATCTGCGGCTACCGTTTTTTCCTTGCAGAATATACCGCTGAATATGGTTATGACAGACATGATTTTCTCCGTTGACAAAAGAGCTGCATATCTTCTGTGTGGTTATTATTATCCGCTTTCATCGATTAAAATGGCTTTGCAGGATGCCATCAGGTCATTGTATAAAGAGCCGGCATGATACAGGTTGTAAGTGTTCAGCCGCGCCACACCGTCCACCATGGCAAAAAGGATCATGGCGGTATGACGTGGTGAGGCAGTTTTTACGGAGCCGTCCGATATCCCCAGAACGATTCCCTCTTCAAATATATCCAGCAGGCAATTGTAGATCTTTTCAAGATATTCAAGACAGTCCGGGTTGGTTTCTGCCATCTGATACGGGAAATGCCTGTGTATCAGCAGAAAATGATCTTCCATTTTACCGGCAAGATTAAGGTAAAACGTGATAACACCCTGAACCATTTCCAGTCCGTTCCGGAAGCGGGTTTCATTTTTAAAGGCCTCAAAAGAGGTGCGCATGTTTTCCTGGACATTGTCCAGGATATGTAAAAAAATATCTTCTTTATTTTTAAAATGATGAAAAATGGTTCCCCTTGCCGCTCCGGTGGCCTCAGACAGGTCGGCCATGGATGTGGCGGAAAAACCGTTTCGTGAAAAAAGCCGTGTGGCGGCTTCAAGTATTGCATTTCGTTTGGACATATGTTACCTAATATCAAATTCTCAACCGAACGATCGGTCGGTTTTGATATAGATATTGAAATCAAAAACAAAAGTCAAGGCAAAAAAGATGGATATCCAGATTCCTGAGAAGGCGAAACTTCTTGAAAAACTGAAGCAAAACGGATTTAACGTGCCGGATTTTATCTATGTGCCGTCCAGTGTTTTTAAAAATGAAAATTTTGACCGCCTCGAAGCATTTCTGGACAGCCATAGGGAGAGTTATAAAGTCATCGCCAGGAGTGCCCATCCCATGGAGTCCGAGTATAAGGGCGGAACATTCGACTCCCTGGACACCTATGCTGATATAGGGGGGATTAAATATGCCCGGAATAAAATCATCAAGCTTGCGACCACAGCCAAGCGATTGTCCATCAGCCGGCAGCAGGTCTTTAATAACGCCCCGGAAATCGATATTGAGGAGATGGGTGTCGTTGTCATGCCTTTTGTAAACGGGACCAATGTCATGGCTAAAATGATCGGACAGAACTGGGAGTTCGGATATTGCCGGGACCGTTCCCATAAATTTCAAAACGAGCCCCATGTGACTGAGGTTCCCCATGATCGAAAATTGCTGGCTATGTCCAGGGAGATTCAGAAAGTCCTGGGATTTAAATGCGAAATTGAGTTTATTATCGGGTCTGACGGCGATATCCATGTGGTACAGGCAAAAGATATTTCCGATATTGAAACCCTGGGAGAAAAGGACAGTGCCCTGTCCGTTAAACTTGACGGTATCCGCCGGATAAGGAAGCGGCGCAACTACAGGGAAAGACCGGTTTATGTCATGGACAACAAGGCATTTTACATCAATGTCATCAGCCAGTGTGAGACCCTTGTCCAGTCAGGGGGCGATGCGGAAGAGGGTATTGAGCGGATCCTGTCTTTCATAGCGGCATATGAAAAAGACTTTGAGTCCTTTGCATTGCGTCACCAGCGGTTTGCCGTTCTCGGATATTGCATCCAGGATGCAGGGGAGACCTACCAGATTGCCAATCATTATCTTGATGACACGCCTGAACTCCAGGAAGTATTGTCAAAGGCCCTGCACAGCAACTTGTACAAGATCGATATCTTTCTGGCAGAGGCCGATACCCTGATTGCAAAGGATAAGTTCAGGATTAACCTGTGCAGCCATGATGCTTACGGCATTGATACCGTCAGGAATCCGATATGGTCGGCCTATTGGCATATTGACCGGCACGATGAGATTGTAAAAGAATTTATGCGCCTTGGTTTCAAAACCGGGGACACCATCGGCATTGATATCAATCCGGAGGGACTCCCCATTGTTTCAAGGCACTAACAGGGTGGAGGACCGGCGTTAAAATATACGATATCTTTTGCAGCGCTTCCTAAACTGCAAAGGCCGCTGTAATAAATCCAGCGGCCTTTCAGGTTATTCGGTTATTCTTAAGCAGGGAATGGTTACACTATATATTGTCCCTGCATTCGAATTCAATGCGGTCATTGTATTTCTGGGCCAGCCCCGGCTCACTGCCCGGTACGTAATCTGCGCCATTGCCTTTTAAAATACTATTGTTCATTCTGTTTACAAGGCCGTCAAAGAACGCCTGTCCACCCGGCATAGCTTTTATCTGATCGAATGTAACACTGTTTTGGAGAGCCTCTTCTTTGCTTGCTGCATATCCGAAATAAAGTCTTCCGCCTTCAAGTTCAACCCGCTCATCTGAGGTGGAAAAGTCATGAATCGAGTTTGCGCAAAGAACAGTCGAATCTCCGTATGAGGCATTATCGGAATAGGCATTGAACATCATCAGGCTGTTGCTTCCGACTTTACCGTTAAGAATGGTTGCGCCATGGGCCCCGATTACACGGTCACCAAAGGTTGTACTGATAAGAATCGTATTTTCCTGGGCATTTGAACCAAATCCCAGCCTGGAATTGATAACCACGGCATTTGGGGTAATGTTTGCGTTTTGGCCGACGCCGATTTCACCCTCAAGGCATGCATAATCATTGGTATGGGAATCATCACCGGTGTCAAGGGAGGTGGGGGTGTTTTCCCTGAGTATGGCAGAGTAGTATTTTTCCCTGAGGTCCAATTGTTTTTGGTTATATTTATCAAGAATGTCTTTATTTCCGCCGGCAATGGTGTGTTTAAATTCAAAATCTTCAAATCTGATTACCACATCACCATCATTTAAGGTGATGTCACTTATATCCTTTTGCCAGATATAACCGCGGCAACCCACCGTAACATTTGTTGCATTTGCAAGGTCAATCACGCCAAAGGCGCCCAGGTTGACATTGTCTCCGACAATACCATGGTAAAGAGATCCCTTCCCGGCTTTTGAATTTTTAATCCTTACAGCCAGATCGGTTTTGCTGGGTGCATGACAATGAACCATTGAATGATCTTCCATTGTCGTATTGGTAAGATGGATTCCGGAATAATCGGTCTCGTCATCCCGGACAGTGACTTTTGATAATTTCGTCCCGCTGTTTACATTAACATTTCCTACCAAAGTCGAATCTGCAACACTGATGTCTTCTTCAAATTTGGGACTATGCCCTTCCAGGGTTCCTATTATATTTACCACGTTTTCCTCCTGCAACACGATTTACAGCCGTATTGACAAAAATAATGAACATTATTTTGTGTAAGGATCGGCTTCAAAATTACTTGGTCTTTTGTTTTCAAAATCCCCAGTCTTTTAAGGGGTTTTGAAAATGATATAGAGCATGTTATTTTGTAACGATTCCTGATCTATACTATAATAGAATAGATTGTTTTCCTTTGCCATACATTGAATTGTTATTAGAGGTAACGGAAAACGGTGTCAAGGTATAAAACAAAAAAACGTTGATTTTTATTGAAACAAGATGAATCAATTTAAAACTGAAGAGATGTCAAATGAGTCCCACGTAAGCGGTCCCTGAATATCTTTGTTTTGTATGTCTAACCTGTGATATGAGAAGGGCCGGCAGGGTAAATAATT
Organism: Desulfobacterales bacterium; assembly: GCA_022361395.1. Classification (GTDB taxonomy): domain Bacteria; phylum Desulfobacterota; class Desulfobacteria; order Desulfobacterales; family Desulfobacteraceae; genus Desulfobacter. Next base: position 25,658 of record JAKSAX010000457.1, read on the forward strand.
ATAAAAATATAGGAAGTATCAGTGGAAAACGTAAAACTATTATTGGAAAGAATAACCAGCCGGGTCAATGCAAATTTAAAGGAGTTTGACTTTGACACCAGGCAGTTCGTGGACAATACCATTGAGTTTGCCAAGCTGGCCAGATTCTACTGCTTTTACGGGATTACCTCTCATCATCCCATTTTCTTTCATTTTAAAAATTCCAGTATGGCAGGCTCATATTTTCTGGGTAAGGCAAACGTCAAGCAATCCTGTATTTATAAAAGTGACGTGCGCGGGGATGAACTGAAACGCAAAGGGGATATCATGGTGGCGGCCAATCCGCTGCCCCTGGTTGATGACGAGATCATCATGGTCACCGGCAGTCTTCTGTACAAGACATTGGTTCACAGTAATTCGCACAACCCTGAAACTCCGGAGGAATTTACCATCCGCAATACCATAGCCTCACACTATGCCAATATTCACGGAGCCACCATGGAAGGGTGTTTTTTAGGACCTTTTGCCACTGCGGACCTGATGAATCTTCACTCCTGCATTTTAGGGGCGTTTTCCTATATACAGGCCGGAGAGTTCTATCACAGAAAGATTGATCCCGGCGTCATCTGGGTGGAAAATGATGATTTCAAGTTCAAGTATCAGCATGAGAAAGAGGTCCTTGACAAGTATATCGGCGTGAATGAAAACCACCAGCCCCGCGGGTTGATCTATGAGTTTGTCAACGAAAAGGAAGAAGATTATGAACGGCTCTTTGAGGTGGTGGAGATAGAGCCTGTAAAAGCCCCCCAAAGTTCTGCCGTAAACCGCTATGCCGTCGTCAAGCCTAAAACCGAAATCGGTGAGAACGTGTTGATTTCCCAGCGGGCATACCTAAAAAATGCAAGGATGGGTAATGGATCCAATGCACAGGAAAACACGTTTATCATCAATTCCCAGCTTGAAGGGATGAACGTGACCGCCCACGGCGGGAAAATCATCAATGCATTTGTGGGGCAGAAAACTTTTGTGGGATTCAACTCCTTTCTCTACGGAAAAGAAAAGGCCAGACTGACAATCGGCAAGGGCTGCATAGTGGCTCCGCATACCATTATTGATATTGATGCGCCTTTAACCATTCAGGACAATCACCTGGTATGGGGATATATTTCCTCGGAGGCGGATCTGGCCACCCACACCATTGCCATAGAGGAGCTTGAAGGTATTCACGGGTCACAAAAAATAGGGAACATGTCTTTTAGCGGCTCGGGCAAGGCCTTTGTTGAAGCCTTTGCCAACAGGATTGAACATATCCTTGAGGCAAACGGCGCTTACTTTGACTATGACAGCCAGGAACTGAGCGGCCATGCCCAGGAGGACCAGCAGATTGCATTCAACACCCTGCAGCCCTACCGCTCGGGTGAAAATGCAGGGATTTATCCCTCGATCCGGATCAAACCCTGACCAAAACTGAAATGAAAAAAGGGGCAGTCGGTCCAGGCTGCCCCTTTGTGCTTGAATTCTTCCGTCCGTTACAACAGCTTAAGGTTCCAGTTCCATAACCCGGGCCTGGATTTCATTTTCACCCCTTTGGGAATCCTTTCGTTTAAAGTGACAAACATGGTGTATCCGGCCTGCTGAAGTTCTTCCTTCTGTTTGGATAGATCCAGCATCCAATTGGGGAATGTATAATAAGTATTATTTGATTTGCTGGTCCAGGCCCCTTCGCCTTTGGGGCTGAAAAAGGGCTGGCCGATGTACAGATCCGGAGATATTATTCTTGAAACAGCAAGGGGCCAGTTGGCACGGGTTACCACACCCAGGGGCAGGGATGAGGCTTCCGGCAGGGATAAAAAGTTCTCTTTATCCAGCTCGGGACTGACAATGGCCCCTGAGAACCCCTGGGATTTCAACGCATTTGCCGTCCGGCTGTTGGTGACATTGCAAAACGGGCCGGCCCACAGGTTAAGGTTTTTCGGCTGTCCGAACATTTCGATCTGCCAGGGAGCGTTAAGCACAAAGTTCTTTGCCCCTTTTTTAACGGCAGAGGCCACGTATCTTTGGCAGAGGATTTCTTCTTCCGGGAACAGCAGGGGATCCAGCCATAGCCAGGTTCGGCCCTGGGGTTTGATTCCGTAACCGCCTGAGGATATCCACATACCTGTGTCCCGGTAGCCTTTACCCGGTTTTGCCCGGCCCCGAAATACATTCATCTCGTACGGAGCGGCCGGTTTTTGGGGCCTTGACCTGCGGGGCCGGCCTTTTTTACCTCCCGGGCCGGTTTCTTTTACCGGGCGAACAGATATGGGGGGGATGGCGTCCAGTTTTTTTTCAAGTTCGCTGATCTGGATTTCCAGCTCTTTTCCCTTCCGGTCAATGATATAGACAGGGGTTCCTTTTCTGACTCTGCCCCTGGCCTTTTTGGAAAGAAAGAATTTCCCTTTCTTAGGGATGGCCCGGGTTACTTTCTGGATATCGTGGAACTTATCATCTTCATATCCGATGCGAAGCAGATCGCCTGTAAACAATTCTTCCCTGGTTATGAAGTAGGGTTCCTGCGGATTTTTTACCCGCCCTAAAAACAGGCCGGATCCGGTTTCGGATCCGTGCTCCAGTGGGTTGATCACCCGCTGGGTCAACAGGTTGTAGTGGGTGAACTCCCTGCCCATGGCATAGTCCAGATAGGAGAGGGCCTCTTTTTTTCGTTTGGGATCATCTCTGAGCAGGCGATAGGCTTTGACCGTGTAATAGACATAGTGGGGGCTTTTCTTGCGCCCCTCTATTTTCCAGGTGGTAACCTCAGGTATCCCTTTAAGTACCTTGGCAAGAACGTCCGCGGAAAAATCCATACAGGAAAAATGACGCTGTTTCCGGTCCTTTTGCTGGTACATCCGCCGGCAGGGCTGGACACACCGGCCGCGCAGCGCACTTTTTCCGCCGAACCAGGAACTCCAATAGCATCTGCCTGAAACGGAGTAGCAAAGGGCGCCATGGATAAAAACCTCAAGGCTGAGTGCCTCGGGCGCTGCCTCAGCCATGGCCTTTATCTCGTCTATGTTGAACTCCCGGGGCAGAACCACCTTGGAAAACCCTGCCTTTGCAGCGGCTTCAAGGCCAAGGGGATGGGTGCAGTTGCCCAGGGTTGACAGGTGAAGTTCTTTTTCGAATCCCGCCTGCCTTGCCAGGTTCACCATGGCAAGCTCCTGAACGATCAGGGCATCCACATCCGTATACCTGGCAATCTTTGACAGGATGCGGGCTACCTTTTCAAGCTCGGATTCCTTGAGAATGGAATTAAAGGCGATATATACCTTAACGTTTTTTGAGTGGGCAAGCTCGGTCAGTCTTGCCAGGTCTTCTATGGAGAAATTCTCCGCTTCCATACGGGCGGAAAAAATTTTCAGGCCGCAGTAAACAGCATCAGCGCCGGCAGCCACGGCAGCCAGAAATGCATTTTTGTCGCCGGCAGGTGCCAGGATCATCGGGGTGGATTTTATATCGGGAGTCATACGGCCTTCACGTTGGATTGTTTGGGATTAAAACAAACTCAGTATTGCAATTTTAAGGGATAATGTCAAAATACGCCTACCGGTAATCACTGGTAAAATCGTGCCACGGTCTATGCGTCTGATATTGCAAAGGCATAGCAGGTTCAACCGTGATTGCCCTGTTACATAATAGGTATGGAATTGAAATGATCAATAGGTGCTTACAATTTAAGGACGGACTATGTTTGCAACCCACAATGAGAACGGATATGTACAGCCGGTAGAGGGGATTGAGATGAAAACCCTGGTTCATGGTGAAAAAAGCCTGCTCACAAGGTTTAAACTGACCAAGGGAGCCCTGCTGCCCTCACATTCCCATCCCCATGAACAGACCGGATATCTGGTTTCCGGCAGGATGGTGCTGCACATCGGCGATGAAAGTTTTGAGGCCGGCCCGGGTGACAGCTGGTGTATTGGCGAAGATGTGGTCCACCGGGCCGAAATCCTTGAAAACAGTGTGGCAGTAGAGGTGTTTTCCCCTGTCCGGGAGGATTACCTGCCTTAAGCCTTACAGACTTTGCAGGGTTTATACCCCTGGGCAACCGCTTCTTCTCTGGTGGGAAATTCCACAGTGCACTTTTTTCCCTGTGAGAATTTACAGCTGAGACTATGGAACACCTGGGTCTCTGCATTGCCTTTAAAGGCCGGGACCACGGGGGGACGATCTGCCTGTTCATAATCCGTGGTCTTTTTCGGTTCGGATGCTGTCTCTATTGCTTTTTCTGCAATGGGTTCATCGGGGACATTCTGAGTGGATTTTTCTGATTGATCGGCAGGTACATCAGATACCGGGGCCTGTACAGGTGCTGCCCAGTCTTCCGGTTCATCCTTTTCAGCCTGGATATCAGTGTATCCCAGATAAAAGGCCAGCGCCCCTCCTGAAATGAGGATGACAGGCAAAATGCCTGCAATAATTCCTAAAAAAGTGAAAAAGAAATTGGAAAATCCGGCCACACCGATAATGACGGCCACGCCGCCGATAATAATTTTTTTCATAGATAAACCCCGTTGCCTAGAATGATGAACAAAGCTGATTGTCTGTAAAGCTCTGGTTCTTGTAAGGTAAATCAGGGAATGTTGTCAAGATTTCCATTTTATTATCCTTTACGGCAGTTGTTTTTATGCCGGGAAAAGCTGTATGATACTTCGGATTGAATGCGGACAGACAAGAAACCCGAAAACTGATGATGAGATTATGGAAGACTATCTGAAACCAGGGGATTTGATAGGGGTCGCAGCCCCGTCGGCCCGTTTTGATGAAAAACTATTTGCAAAAGGGGTGGAATGTATCAAGAAAATGGGCTTTCGTGTCCGGGTCCCCAAAGGAATCTTCGGAGAGCTGCGGTATCTTGCCGGTGCGGACCAGGACAGGGCTGGGGTAATAAACGAGTTGTTCTCGGATCCTGAGGTAAAAGGTATTATCTCCGTAAGGGGCGGGTTTGGGGCCATGCGTATCCTGGATTTGCTGGATTGGGAAGCAATTCAGGAAAATCCAACCCTGTTTATGGGGTTTTCCGACGCCAGTGCGCTGATTTCAGGTTTAATCTCAAAGGCCGGGCTAAAAGCGGTCCACGGTCCGAATCTGGTCTCCCTGGCAAAGGCGGGGAAGGGCACTTTGGACGGATTCCACAGAGCCGTGACCGGACAGGTGAGACAGATTGCCGTTGATCAGGGGCAATGTCTGCGAAGTGGCGAAGCAACCGGGCAGCTTGTGGGGGGAAACCTGGCCACCCTGGTTCATATGGTCGGTACCCGGTTTCAGCCTGAATTTGATAATGGTATTCTTTTTATAGAGGATGTGGGGGAGCCTGCCTATAAAATTGACCGTATGCTTTCCCAAATGAAGATGGCCGGGATGTTTGACCGGATAAAGGGGGTGGTTACAGGGTCTTTTGAAGACTGTGCCAACCCGGAGTATATCCCTCAGATTGTCGGCGAGGTGTTCGGTGCTTTGGATATCCCTGTTTTAATGGGGCTACCCGCAGGGCACGGCGAGGTAAATCTCTCTTTGCCCATGGGGGAGGCAGTGAGCCTTGATGCGGGAAATTTCCTGCTCAGATGGGAGTGGTGATGGCCCCGGCGGATGATTTTTCCGATATCGGACAGGCCATGGAAAACGCTGTGGCGGAAGGGGTTTTTCCGGGCGCAGTCCTTTTATGGGGTATCCAGGGCCGTATTATGTTTCACAGGGCCTTCGGAACTGTTGATTTGGACTCTGGGGTTCCGGTGGAAAAGGACTCCTTCTTCGACCTGGCGTCTCTGACCAAACCCCTGGCAACGGCCTTGGCCATGGCGGAATTGATAGGAAAGCACCGTCTGCATCCGCATACCCCGTTGTCTGAGGTTCTGCCTGAGACGATAGGAACAGCCAAAGCCTCCATTACAATGGATATGCTGTTGCGGCATACATCAGGCCTGCCTGCACACAGGGAGTATTTCAAACGTATTGCGCGCGGCCCTGCACCCCGCAGCGTGCTGCGCCAATTGCTCCTGGACGAGCCTCTGGAGGCAGAGCCCGGTAAGGTTGAAGTATACAGTGATCTGGGGTACATGCTGTTGGCCTGGGTTGTGGAAAGATGTTCAGGCCTGCGTCTGGATCAGTTTGTCTATGGGCAGATCTATGCCCCTCTGGGTATTGACAGGCTTTTCTTCATCGACCTTGAGTCCGGCCGGCCCCTTGCCGGTGCTTCCCCGGGTCCGTTTATTGACCGGTCTGTCTCGATCCTGCCAACCTCCCGGTGCCCGTGGCGGAAAAAGTTGATCCAGGGGGAGGTGGAAGATGAGAATGCCTGGGCTGCAGGTGGAATAGAGGGCCATGCCGGGCTTTTTGGTGATGCCCTGTCCGTGTATCGGCTCTGCTGTGAAATCATGAGGGCTGTAAAGGATGAGACCCCAAGGGTACTGGATCCGGGGGTGGTACAGGCTTTTCTGGAGAGAGGGGCCGGAAGGGGGAGGGTCGCGGGATTTGACACGCCTTCAGGTGATGATTCTTCGGCCGGAAAGCTCTTTTCAAGGGCAGGTGTGGGGCATCTGGGGTTTACAGGAACCTCCCTGTGGATGGATCCTGAAACCGGTCTGATTGTCATTCTGCTGACCAACCGGGTGCACCCGTCCCGGGAGAACCGGAAAATAAGAGCATTCAGGCCCTTGATCCACGATTTGATTTCCCTGAAAAACAACACAAATATACAGGTGTGAAACACTTTTATTCTTGTAAAAGTTCTGTAAGTTTGTTAGCAAATATCTTTTAATAATGTTTTTTAAAATGATGTGGATATTCAACACCAATTATTGCGTGAAAATTGCATGAAAGAGGACAAATGAACTTTATAACTGATACTTTGCTTGGCGCCTTTTCCAATGATCTTGCCATTGACCTTGGAACTGCAAATACATTGGTATATGTGAAGGGGAAGGGGATCGTATTGAGTGAACCCTCTGTTGTGGCAGTGCGGACAGACAAGCGGGCCAAGAACAAGGTATTGGCCGTGGGCCTTGAAGCAAAGCGGATGCTTGGGCGTACCCCGGGCAATATCGTTGCCATCCGTCCGATGCGGGACGGGGTCATTGCCGATTTCGAAGTCACAGAAGCCATGCTTAAGCATTTTATCCGTAAAGTTCATAACAATAGGAAAACCCTGGTCAGGCCCAGGATTATCATTGCCGTGCCTTCCGGGATCACTCAGGTGGAGAAAAGAGCGGTAAGGGAGTCAGCCGAGTCCGCAGGCGCAAGGGAGGTCTTTCTGATCGAAGAACCCATGGCCGCCGCAATAGGTGCGGGGCTTCCCATCACCGAACCTACCTGTAACATGGTTGTTGATATCGGCGGGGGCACCACGGAGGTGGCTGTTATCTCCCTGGCCGGTGTGGTCTATACCCGTTCGCTCCGGGTGGCCGGAGACAAGATGGATTCCTCTATCAGCCAGCACATAAAACGCAAGTACAATCTGCTCATCGGTGAAAGAACGGCCGAAATCATTAAGACGACAATCGGTAATGCATATCCGGACCCTGAGCACCTTGAAACCATTGAGGTCAAAGGGCGGGACCTGGTTTCCGGTATTCCTAAAATCCTGGCCATTGATTCCGAAGAGGTGAGGGTGGCAATTTCCGAACAGATAGATGCCATCGTGGAAACCGTGCGTATTGCCCTGGAACAGACCCCTCCTGAACTGGCTGCCGATATTGTGGATTCCGGCATTGTGCTCACCGGCGGCGGTGCCTTGCTTAAAAACCTGGATAAGCTGCTTAAAGAAAAAAGCGGACTTCCCATCGTTGTTACGGATGACCCTCTGTCAACTGTGGCCCTGGGGTGCGGCAAGTCCCTTGACAGTATAGAAATTCTTAAAGAAGTGGTCATCAGCTGATAGATGTTTTCCAGGCGGATAATGATTATTATCGGCGTGGGCGTGTTCATTGCGGTAACCTTTACCGTTATTACCATGACCAGTCGGCAATCCCTCCCGGTCAGCGGATTAGAGCGTCTTGCCATCTCCATTACCTCTCCTTTTCAATTCATGGTGACCCGGACCATCGGGTACACGGAGTCTGTATGGCGAACCTATTTTGCAGCGGTTCTTGCAGTGGAGGAAAACCGGGAACTGAGGCATGAGCTGGCCCGGGCCGTTGAGATTCAGAACCGGTATGAAGAGCTTGAACTTGAAAATGCTCGGCTGAAGAAATTTGTCAATTTTACCGGTTCCGTACCCGCAACCTATGTGGCGGCCCAGGTAATCGCCCGTGATCCCTCCCCCTGGTTCAAGACAATTATGATTGACAAAGGAGAGTCGGACGGTTTGGAAAAGGGATCGCCGGTTCTGGTGTCAGAAGGTATTGTCGGCCAGATTATCAAGGTCTCCAGAACCTACTCCAGGGTGTTGTTGATTACTGACCGCAACTCTGCCGTTGATGCACTGGTCCAGAATTCAAGGGTCCGGGGGATGGTTAAAGGCAACAATGAAGACACCTGTTCCTTTGTCTATGCACTGCGCAAGGATGAGGTCAAGCCAGGAGAGATGATCGTCTCTTCAGGGCTGGATCAGGTCTTTCCAAAGGGACTGAAAATAGGCAAGATCCTGGATGTAAAAAAGGTTCACTCCCAGCTTTTCCAGGATATTGTCATCGAAACCAGCGTGGATTTCGATAAGCTTGAGGAAGTGCTTGTATATAAAGATGGCAGCTAAAAGGATTCCGCAATGATGAATTTTAGTTTTTTCTTCATGGTCACCCTTGGTTCGGTTATCTGCCAAACTGTTATTTTGCCGTCGTTTTCATGGTTTTCCCAATGTTTTGACATCCTTATTATACTTGTGCTTTACCTGAGTCTTACATATTCCCGTTACGGGGCAGTCATTGCCATCGTAGTCATCGGCGGCATAATGGACAGTATTTCAGGGGTGCCGTTTTTTCTCCACATTTTTTCGTATCTCTGGATTTTTCTGATTGTTCAACTATTCAAGCAGTTGGTTTTTCAACGCAGTGTTGTTTTTATGATGGTTGTCAGTCTTATTGCGGTAACCATCCAACAGTGCCTGATACTGTTTTCAGTCTTTATTGAGCAGGGTCAGCAGGGGGTGTTTAATCTTGATTTTACCTTGATTCTCAGGCAGGTTTTCTGGGCTGTTTTGTTTGTTCCGCCAGGTGTCTGGGCCCTTAATGTGCTGCGTCAGAATTATTTTTATGCCATAAGGCAGTTCAGGCGTGAACTGGCCCGGAAATACAGGGGGTAAGGTGAGCGGGATCAATAAAAACCCGGACCGGGATTGGATAAAGCAACGGCTCATCGGTGCCAGTCTCTGTGTGATCTTTGTCTTTTCCCTGCTGTTTCTGCGGCTGATGTACCTGCAGGTGATCAAGGGGGAGGAGTTCAGGCGGCTGTCCAAAACCAATTGTGTCCGTCTTAAAAGCATTAAATCCTCCCGCGGGTTGATTTACGACAGAAACAATGCACTGCTGGTGGATAACCGGCCTGCCTTTGACCTGACCATTGTTCTTGAAGATGCAAAACCCTTAAAAGAGACCGTGAGCCGGTTGGCCATGCTCATTGATGAACCCTATGAAGAACTCATGGACAGTATTGAAAAGGCCGGTCGCTCAGCTTTTTACAAGCCCCTGACACTGAAGCGGGATATTTCCAGGGACCAGCTGGCCATAGTGGAGGCCCATCAATTTGACCTGCCCGGTATCTATATAGATATTGAGCCCACCCGTCATTATATATACGAAAAGACAGCCGCCCACCTGCTTGGATACCTCGGGCAGATCAACCGGAAGGAACTTGAAAGCGGACAATATCCCAATGTCCGGACCGGTGACTCCATCGGCCGCTACGGGGTGGAAAAGAGCTTTGAGCCTTTTCTTCAGGGAAAGCGGGGCGGCAGGCAGGTGGAAGTGGATGTGAACGGCCGGGTGATAAAGGTGTTAAAGACGGTGGACCCCTTATCCGGGAAAGATCTTCACCTGACCCTGGATCTCAAGCTCCAGCGGCGGGCCGAAGCGTTGCTGGCCGGCAAGGACGGGTCTGTTGTTGCCATTGATCCGTCAAACGGGGACGTGCTGGTTATGGCCTCAACCCCCAGTTTTGACCAGAACGATTTTATCGGCGGTATCTCTTCGAAAAAATGGCGGGCACTTATGGATGATCCGGGCAGGCCCATGAACAACAAGGCCATACAGGCCGAGTATCCGCCGGCCTCTACCTATAAGATCATCACGGCAATGGCCGGGCTTGAGGAGAAGGTGATTGACCGGAATTCCACCTCTTATTGTCCAGGATTCTACAAGTTCGGCAACCGGCGGTACCAATGCTGGAACCGTCACGGCCACGGTGAAATTGATGTGGTGGATGCCATGGCCCAGTCCTGTGATGTCTTTTTTTACCAGACCGGTGAAAAACTGGGCGTAGATGTTCTGGCTCAATATGCCAACGGGGCAGGGCTGGGGCGCCCCACTGAGATCCGGCTGGCCCATGAACGTGACGGGCTTATCCCTACGGCAGCCTGGAAAAAGAAACGGTATAAAGAGGCCTGGCAGGCCGGGGAAACCCTTTCCATCAGTATCGGTCAGGGATTTAACCTGGTCACCCCGCTGCAGATGGCGGTGTTTGTGGCAGCTGTCGGTAACGGCGGGACCCTGTTTAAACCCAGAATCGTCAAGTCCATCCGTGACAGCAAGGGGAATGTGGTCAAAGATATCGAACCTGAGATCACTGGTGGGTTACCCGCATCAAAGGAGACATTAGCGCTTGTAAAACAGGGGTTGCTAAAGGTGGTGCAGGGGGAACGGGGAACGGCCCGGCGTATCCGCATCCAGGGCATAGATATTGCCGGTAAAACCGGAACGGCTCAGGTCTTCAGCCGTAAGGCCGGTGAAAAATTTGAAAATGAAAAGCTGAGCCGTAAACTCCAGGATCACGCCTGGTTTGTCTGCTATGCCCCTGCTGAAAATCCGAAGATTGCAATTTCGGTAATTATTGAGCATGGGGAGCATGGTTCCAGCGCGGCTGCGCCTGTGGCCAGCGATCTTATTTATACCTACCTGGGTGAGAGCAACGGCGAGGATACCGTGCCTGTCAAAAACCAAAGCGTACAGGAGTAGCCATGTTTGATCGGCGGTTGATTGAAAATTTTGACTGGGGTTTCCTGGGAATGATCTTTCTTATCTGCGCAACGGGGCTGGTGATTCTGTACTCTGCGGTGACAGCCGGTTATGACGGTACCGGGCTTCATGTGCTCTTTAAGAAACAGGCCATCTGGATGGGGGCCGGATTTGTGATCATGATGGGGAGCCTGGTGATTGACTTCAGAGAGCTGGATAAGCTGAATCTCTTTATTTTTATCCTGTGTGTCGGGCTTTTGGTCTCTACCTATTTTTTCGGCCAGATGGGCGGCGGTTCGCGGCGGTGGCTCGTGCTGGGGTTTGTCCGGGTGCAGCCATCTGAACTGATGAAGATTTCCCTGATCATCAGCCTGGCTTCGGTGTATTCCGACAATCTGTCCCAGGAGGGGCTGGGATTCCGGAACCTGATTAAACCGGCAGTGCTGTGCCTGATTCCCTTTGGCCTGATTGTGAATCAGCCGGACCTGGGTACCGGTCTGCTGCTGCTGCTTATTGCAGGATCCATCACTCTTTTTGTCAAAGTAGAGAAAAAAGTCTTTTTTACCCTGGCCGGTATTGGATTATCCATTGTTCCCCTGGTCTGGTTTTTCGGGTTAAAAGAGTATCAAAAGGGCAGGATACTTACCTTTCTTGATCCTGACCGAGATCCTTTGGGAGCAGGATACCATATTATTCAGTCAAAAATAGCCATAGGATCCGGAATGATTACCGGTAAAGGGTTTCTGGAGGGTACACAGAATGCGCTGAATTTCCTGCCTGAACAGCATACGGATTTTATACTCTCCGTACTGGCTGAAGAATGGGGCCTTGTTGGCTGCGGGGTGCTGCTCGCCCTGTATTTTATACTGCTGTTCTGGGGGCTTAACATTGCATATGCCTGCAGGAATATGTTCGGATCCATTCTGGCTTTTGGTATTACAACCATGATTTTCTGGCAGATTTTTATCAATATCGGCATGGTCATGGGGCTGATGCCGGTGGTGGGGGTTCCACTGCCCCTGATATCCTACGGCGGGTCCTCTGTGGTGACCAATATGGTCGGGTTTGGCATTTTATTGAATATCAGTATGAGAAAATTTACTAGTTCCTGAAAATTTCTCCCCAATGTTTTTTCCTTTAATTTTCATTTTTTAGCCTAACTTCTTAAATTTTTTTTAATGAAATGATCAAAGTTGTTTAAATAATTTATGGGTGTTTTGGGGGCGTCCATGGGGCTGAAGCCCCGTAGGGAGCAGCGTTCAAGCGGTGAAATTATTTACGATTCAATGTTGACAAATGGGTGACCGGATGGTACTCAAGTCTCGATTAATTTTTGAATTTGGGTTGGTTTCGGAAGAATCCAGCCAATGGGATATAAGTGGTTGATTTTTTTTGTAATCATTAACTGGCGGAGGGAATTTTATGATAACTGTGATTCCTGATATATCACTGGTATATCAGATGATCAATTTCCTTGTCCTGCTCTTTGTCCTCAACATGGTATTGTACAGACCGATTCGTAATGTTCTTCTGGAAAGAAAAGCCAAGGTCGACGGCCTTGAAGGCGGCGTTGAAAAAGCGTCGGCTGACCTCGAAGCCCAGAAAGACTCCTACAAAAACGGTTTGAGACAGGCCAGGGGTGAAGGTCTCAAGAAAAAAGAGGCATTCATTGAGGAAGCATCGCAGGAGGAAAAGGAAATAATCGACCAAATTAACAAGAAAGCTCAGGCGAATTTTGCCCAGATCAAACAGCAGGTGGCAGAAGAGACTGAGCAGGCCCGCAAAGCGCTTGACGCCGAGGTGGACGCTTATGCTAAAGCCATTGGTGAAAAGATTTTAGGGAGGGCTTGTTAATGGATAAATCGAAAATAATAAAACATCTTAAGGTGTCTGGTACAGTCATGGCTCTGGTTGCCGGCTCAAGTGCCGCTTGGGCGGCCGGAGGCGGCGGTGAGGTCCACAACTACTGGCTCACCATTGATACCTGGAAAGTGTTGAACTTTGGCATCCTTGCCGTGGCAGGTTTTTTTATTGCCAGAAAACCGGTTGCCCAGTTTTTCTCATCCCGTGCAAAGGATATAGAAGAGGAATTGAGCGATCTGGAACAGAAAAAGGCAGACGCAGAGAAAAAACTGGCCGAGTATGAAACCCGTTTCAGGAATCTTGAACAGGAATCCAAACAGATTGTTGAAGATTACATCAAACAGGGTGAAGAAGCCAAAAAAAGAATCATTGCTGAAGCTGAAGCCCAGGCAGATAAATTGGAAGATCTGGCAAAGA